>JAGQYI010000048.1 GCA_020436165.1 Cyclobacteriaceae bacterium
AATCCATTTAGTGGCTCTGAAAAAATCTACCGCATTGTTGCGGTGCTCTTCCATACCTGTGCCCACAGGAAAGATGTTGGGGTCAAAAATAATATCCTGAGCAGGGAATTTAACCTTGTTTACCAGCAGGTTATACGCTCGATCACAAATCTCAATTCTACGTTCATAGCTGTCGGCCTGACCACTTTCATCAAAGGCCATTACAATAACGGCTGCACCGTAGCGCTTAATTTTAGTAGCATGTTCAATAAACTCTTGCTCCCCAGCCTTAAGGCTAATGGAGTTTACAACCCCTTTCCCTTGAATACACTTAAGACCAGCTTCAATTATTTCCCATTTTGAAGAATCAATCATGATTGGCACGCGAGCAATATCAGGCTCTGAGGCAATTAGGTTAAGGAAATGCACCATGGCCTGTTTGCCATCTATCATCCCCTCATCCATATTCACATCAATAATCTGAGCTCCGTTTTCTACTTGCTCACGAGCTACGGAAAGTGCCTCTTCAAAGTTCTCTTCCTTTATTAATTTCAGAAATTTTCTAGAACCCGTAACATTAGTTCTCTCACCCACATTCACAAAATTGGATTCGGGTGTAATTATGAGTGGTTCAAGACCTGATAATATTAGTGGTGTGCTATTGGGCATGTCTTTTAGTTATTTGTTATTTGGTTATCGGTTATTAGGCTTTAGATAATCCATACTATTTCAGTTTTAAATGGTACCATTAACTCAATAACAATTAACCATTAACCACAGGCCCTCTCGGGCTATATTTCCTGGCCAACTCCGAAATAACCTTAATATGATCAGGAGTTGTTCCGCAGCATCCTCCTACTATATTCAACAATCCTTCTTGCAAAAAGTCTTCAATTTGATGGCCCATTTTCTCCGGTGTCTCATCATACTCCCCAAACTCATTAGGTAATCCGGCATTAGGGTGCGCACTTACCATAAAAGGTGCTTTGTTACCAAGTACCTGCAAATAAGGCCGCATTTCTTTTGCCCCTAAAGCACAATTAAGTCCTACACTCAAAAGAGGCATATGCGAAACGGAAATCATAAAGGCCTCGGTGGTCTGACCTGAGAGTGTTCTACCACTGGCATCTGTTATCGTTCCAGATACCATGATAGGAACTTCTTTCCCTATTTCATCAAAAAGTTCCTGAATGCCGAAAAGGGCTGCTTTGGCATTGAGTGTATCGAATACGGTTTCAACTAATAGTAGATCTACACCACCGTCAATAAGTCCTTTTGTTTGTTCTTTATACGCCTCTTTAAGTTCATCAAAAGTGATTGCCCTAAATCCGGGATCATTCACATCTGGTGAAATGGACGCTGTTCGGTTGGTTGGTCCAATAGAGCCCGCTACAAACCTAGGTTTATCCGGCTCTTTTTGTGTGAATTCATCTGCCACTTCGCGAGCCAGCTTTGCCGAATAGTAATTGATATCGTAAACAGCTTCTTCCAAACCATAATCAGCCTGCGCTATTCGGGTTGCACTAAACGTATTGGTTTCGGCTATGTCAGCTCCAGCTTCAAAATAAGCGGCATGAATGGCTTTCAAAACATCAGGCCTCACAAGGGCAAGCAAATCATTGTCTCCCTTCAAGGGTTTGTCATGATTCTTAAACCGCTCTCCTCTAAAGTCCTCTTCAGTAAGTTTATACTGCTGGATCATGGTACCCATTGCACCATCCAGCACCAAAATACGTTCCTTTAAAATCTCCTTAATATCCACTCTTTCACCGTTTTATATTTTACTTAACAAGAAAGAGAGGTTTACTCGCTTACTCATCTTTACCCGACAATACCTCGCCAGGATGGGAATTAGCACCAAGTTTGCCAAGGTTGCTAAGACTTCACAGGGCCCGATCCCTCCGTCTTTCTTGATAAGTGGTACAAAGAAATAGAATTAGTAATTCAAAAAAAAGCCTTTTTTATATACCTGTAATATGTTAGTGTTTAAATGCGGTGGTTTTTGTTATATTTAATGCTACTAATCAAAAGCCATGGGAGACCATCATGTAAATAAATTTGAAGATGCAAGTGAAAGGCAAGCATTCACCAAATGCTTGCTAAACGATCTCAAAGCCTTAGATGTACTCATTCATAAGGAACATTTCGAAGATGATATTCAAAGAATAGGTGCAGAACAGGAAATGGGTTTGGTAGGCAAAGACTGGTATCCGGCAATGGTTTATGATAAAATTCTTAACGAAGTAGACGATCCCCATTTCACTACTGAATTAGGAAGATTTAATATAGAAGTTAATCTGGACCCTGTGGAGTTTAGCGGGTCATGCCTTGCTCAGCTTCAGGAACAATTGAATGAATTAGTTGCTAAAGCAAAAGAGGCTGCCGAAAAGCACAACGCGCATATAATTCTAACTGGAATACTGCCAACAATAAGTTCTTCTCACCTTCAATTTAAGAATATGACGCCTAATCCACGCTATAAGGCGTTGAATGAAATGATTCGTGGAACAAAGAACAAAGGGTTTGAGTTAAACATTCAGGGAATAGACGAACTAAAAACATACCATCCCAACATACTTTTTGAGGCAGCCAATACCAGTTTTCAGGTCCATTATCAGCTAACGCCTGAAAAATTTGTTTCTTCTTATAATTGGGCACAGGCAATTGCAGGGCCTGTTTTGGCAGTAAGCGCTAATTCACCCTTATTAATGGGCAGAAGGCTTTGGAAGGAAACCAGAATTGCTCTTTTCCAGCAAAGCATTGACATGCGTAATACCACACATTTAAAACGCGATTTAGAACCACGTGTAACCTTCGGAAAGCATTGGTTACAAAAATCCGTAGTTGAACTTTACAGGGATACTATAACCAGGTTTAACCCCTTGATTGCACCAAAAGTTACTGAAGATAGCCTGGAAATACTCAATCAGAATAAAATACCGAAACTCTCTGCATTATGTCTGCATAGCGGAACGGTATATATGTGGAACAGGGTATGCTATGGGATATCTTCAACCGGAAAGCCACATTTAAGAATTGAGAACCGCTACATTCCATCAGGGCCCACCACTATGGATGAAATTGCCAATGCGGCCTTTTGGCTTGGGCTTATGGAAGGAATGCCTGAAGAATACAGCGATATTAAATCGAAAATGGAGTTTGAAGACTCGCGGTACAATTTCTACAATGCGGCAAGAACCGGCCTGGAAAGCAATTTTCGTTGGATGGGCAAATCAATACCTGCCAAGGCTTTTGTTTTAAATAACTGCCTTAAATGGGCAAGGAATGGCCTTAAGAAAAGAAAAGTGAACGAGAGCGACATCGAGCTTTATCTCGGTATAATAGAAAACAGGGTTAAGAAAAGGAACAACGGGGCATCATGGATATTATCAAATTTCAATGTCATGCTTGAGAATTCAACTCCTTATGAGGCAAATATTAATATTATAAGGAGCATGCATAAGCAGGAGAGCACAGGTAAGCCAATACATGAATGGCCTATGCTTGATAGAACACCTGTGAACCGTCATAAACATTTTCATACGGTAGAACAGATAATGAATACGGATATTCCCACCGTAAAAGAGGATGACATTTTACAACTGGTTATTAATTTTATGGTCTGGAGAAATGTTCGCTACATTGCCGTTGAAAATACAAAGCATGAGCTTGTAGGGCTCGTTGCTTCCAGAATATTAATTAAGCTTTTAAGCGAGGGATGGAAAGAAGATTTAGTGGTTAAGGATATTATGGTAAAGGAAATATTGACAGTAAATCCTTCGACTACAACAGCCGATGCAATTAAAATCATGTCGACAAAAAATATTGGTTGCCTTCCTGTGACCTCAAATAAAAAATTAGTTGGAATGTTGACAGAAAGAGAAATTGTTCAGGCAACAAATACAACGGAAAAATTTTATGATTAAATGGAAGGATTGAAGGAGCAGGTAAGACAGATACTTTTTACAAAATCCAGAATAATTGGAAAGGTTGAAGGCTCCAAGCCGGGACCAGCCATTGTTTTTTGTGGAGGAATTCATGGAAACGAGCCGGCAGGTGTAATGGCATTAATTAGAGTATTTAATACCATAAAAGAAAAAAATATTGTTGTTTCAGGAAAGGTTCTTGGTTTTATTGGCAATAGAAATGCCTTACACAAAGACAAGCGATTTATTGACAACGACCTTAATAGGCTTTGGACATTGGATAACATTCATAAGCTGCATAATGGAGGCTTTAGTAACGAAGAAATGACCGCTGAAAAAACCGAAATGGTTGAGATTGATGAACTGCTAATGTCGTTTATAAAAGGAACAGAAGCAAAACATCGTTATTTTGTTGATTTGCACACTACCTCATCTACCACAATACCGTTTGCCGCAATTGACCGTATGAAGCAAAGCATTGAATTTGCTATGCAACTGCCCATTCCATTCATCATTAATTTGGATGAATTCCTGAAAGGAACATTACTTCACTATTTGGACCACATTAACTTTGGAGCAATGGTTTTTGAGGCAGGTAAGCATGAAGACCCTGTTTCGGTCAATATACACGAAGCGCTTATTTGGCTTGTTCTTCATATTTCTGGAGCCATTGCCAAAGAAGATGTACCCAACTATGAAGGGTACTTAACTCTTCTTGGCGGGATAAATGAACATCCACATCAAATTTTCAACATAATTCATCGCGAACCTACCAATAATGGATCCTTCAAAATGGCACATACTTTTGTTAATTTCCAACCAATTAAAAAAGGACAACTACTTGCTTATAAGGACCAATATGAAATAGCCTGCCAGCACGATGGCTTCCTCTTTATGCCTTTGTATCAAAACCAGGGTGCCGATGGCTATTTCATAGTCCGCAAAGCGGATGAAACTTTGCAAGAATTATAGCATAACTCCTATTTAGATATTAGTACCCTTTTTGAAACTGCTCCAGAATCTGTATTAAGTTTCAAAATATATGTTCCGTTCTTGAGATCGTATTGTTCAAAGGCAAACCTGTACACACCTGGCTGCTTGCTTCCCAATTTATACGACTTAATTAGTTTTCCGGAAACATCCATAATCGCAACTTCAACACCACTTCCCAGCATTAATTGATAATCAATAGTAAAATCACCCTTAGAAGGTACAGGGTAAACAGAAAATGAAGCTAATTCTTTAGGTTTCTCAATTCCAAGTGGTTCAGTCTGAATATATAAATTATCAACCGACCAGCCCCATCCGGTAGTTTGTGCATTTGAATGAAGCCTGAAACGGAATAAAAGAGTATCTTGTACGGCAAACCTGTCTGTTAAATCAATAGAATGATCAACATACAACGAATAGTTTGTTGGTACTGCATTAGATTCAAAATCAGTTAACCAATTAGCATTTGCACTTGCATTATATCCATCGGCAATTGGGGTCCATGTTAATCCATCTTTTGTAGCTTCGACAACTACATAATCGTTAAAAGCTTCATCTCCAAATACCGCTCCAGACTCCCCTGGTTCTACCAATGCAATATCCTGATAATTAAAACTTGAATTAGTTGAAGAAACAATAATTGGTTGTGTTAATATGCTTGTGTAATCCCCATTAACTGAATAATTATGGGTTGATTGCAGGGATTTATTACTGGTATTTAAGAAATTGACTATTTCCAGTCCATCAACAGCAAAATTATTGGGTATGCTAAAGAAGTTTGAGTACTGTTCAGTATAGTTAAACAAAGCAAGATGCACTGCTGTTACAGTATTCGACTGAATAGGAGCACCATTAGAATAGCTGATAAGTTTAATTTGCCGGCTTCCCGGGCTCAAATCATATAATGTAAATACATAATCACCTGGAATTATTGAATAAAAGGTATTAGATAGATTATCATCAACCCAAACTTCAGTAGAATCAAACGTTTCTGTAGAGTTAACTTTCAATTTGAACTCTTCTTGTGGCGATGTACCATAAGCAATTATTGTTGGGCTTATTTTTGTTGAAGCTTGACTTTCATTTAAGGTGGCTGTCCAAATTCCTCTACCGTGTGTAGCAACCACAACTTGGTTTTCTTTGCCCTTCATTTCCCAAATGGCCACTTTGGGCATGTCGGTTTCAAGCAAATGCCAGCTAACCCCATTGTCAACGGACTCCACAATACCAATATCGGTTCCGGCCCATAAAATATTGGGATCATCCGGTCGAACATATAAACAATAAACAGCTACATCCGGGAATCCATTGTCACTTTCATTATTACCTTCAAAGCCGGAAATATCTTCCCATGTTTGGCCGAGATCCTCCGTTCTCAAAATCTTCGGGTTTCTAGCATACGAAAACAAAACATAAGCTGTATTAGGTTCAGTAGGATGCGTTGCCAGCCGTGTTATAGTGCCCATTGAAGCATAATTATTGGTTGCTGTAAACGAAGCACCCTGATTTGTTGAAACAAATATTTTTCTAGGTGCACTTGGATTATTGGACATGCCGCTCCCAGCCCAAACAACATTTGCATTGGCTCTTGATACATCTACATCCAAAAATGTATAGGAAGAAGTTTGCCAGTTTTCAGTTATTGGGCTCAGATTCCAGGAACCTCCAAAATTATCAGACTTTAAAACGCCTGCAGATGAGACTGCATAAATTATATCAGGTAAGTCTGAAGAATTGGCAAGTTTGGATATGAACGGTCCCGATCCAGATAATCCATTCGTGGCATCTGAAAACGATACTCCTCCATTTGTCGATCGTTTAAAATTATTATTGTATATACTACCAATTACTTTATTAGGATCCTGACTATGCCACAATACTTCAAATCCGTCTCCACCAATCTTAAAGCTATAGTTAGAAGAAGCTGTAGCGCCTGAAGGAGATATCCAGGTACCATTATCCTGCATTCCGCCAATATAGACATCCTCTCCTGGCTTTTTATCTGCTCCATAGAATTGACCTGTATTATAGGTATTACCCACCATCGTCCAATCTCCTTCACTTACACCGGGATTGGCAGAAGCCTTTGAAATAAAAGGGCCACCATCATTAGAAAGCAAGATTTTAAAGGTTTTATTAACATCATCAATTTTAATTGCGACCATACTGTGTTGGTCAGGATGTACATCTGAACCGAATTGAGAAAAGGAGTTTGTTCCATCAAAATTATTGTATGGATCTGATGAAATATCCGTTGTAGCATTTTTGACAGTTACCGTGGTATACAAAATCCCTAAAGTTGAAGCTGGCAAATTATTCCCATCCCAAACTACTCCTGCTTGAGATACCGGCCAGAAAAAATACATTTCTTTAAAAACATGTCCTCCATCGACCGCTATGTTCGGATCGGGATTGTTGGCATCATATTCAACATTGTTAATGTACACATATTCCCTACTATGATTTGCTTCATCTCCGGCATCAGTATACATTTCCTTCAAATTAAATACTCCATCTTTTTGTTGATCTCTAAAAGACACCATCAATTGCTTGTTATTATCTGTATCCCAAACTTCAAAAGGAACAGTAACATAGTCCTGGTAAGAATAATCACTATCATCCACACCAGAGCCCTGCCCGTCAGGTACAGTAAATCGATGCGCTTTCTGTGATTTACCAGGTCCGAAACGAATCTCAACACTTGTTTCATCGGCATCTGCTCCTACTTCAAGTGCACCATTGAATTCTGAAGCACCAAAATTTACAAACGTCATAAAAGCATCTGTCCCATTTTCCTGAACATTAAAATTTGTAATAGTTTCTGAACCTCCAGAGCCCATAGTTACTTGGATTAGAGAAACTCCACCCATGTATACAATATCTGAATTATAAGGAGAGCACAAAATGGTGTTATCGTACCAACCCTGTCCTCCCAAATAATCAGCAGGACTACTATCAAACGACACATCAACCAGTGACCATGTTAATCCTGCATCTTCTGATACGTACAAATCAGAACCTGAACCTGTTGCAAATCCTTCAGCAGAGGCGAATACCCGATTGGTATTAACCGGAGAAACGGCAATTTCAAGCCTGCCATCGGGACTCATTCCAGTGTTAGATAATTGCCAACTATCTCCTGCATTAGTTGATTTAAGCACTCCAACTCCATTGGATGCTGCATACTGTATATTGAAATTTCCTGGGGTTGCTATTATTTGTTGAACCCCTCTACTCGTTGTATTAAGTAAATAAGTATTTGTCCAGGATACTCCCCCATCAATTGATTTGTAAATTCCTGATTCATAATCGGCTAGATTACTCGTACATATTAAAACAATATTTTCATTAGAGGGGTCAACAATTACTCTATTTATATTTTGAAAATCAAAATCATTAGCAGTTGAAGCGACCTGGCTCCATGTTTCTCCACCATCAACAGATTTAAAAAGACCGTTCCCGCTTATTAAGTCTGCACCGCCCAAACCACCTTCACCAGAACCTGCATACAAAACATTGGGGTTTGACTCTGCTAATGCAATAGATGAAAAAGCAATATTTGGTAAATCTTTGGTTTTCTCAGTCCATGTTGTTCCACCATTAGTAGTCTTCCAGATTCCACCACCAACGGACCCTGCTATCCATGTATTATGATTTGGGTCTCCTGGCAGTACAACCAATGCCCTGGTTCTACCAGGAACATTAGCAGGTCCTCTTTCAGTCCAGGTAATTTCGTTTGTTTCACCAAGTCTGGCTCTGGAGTAATAAACCGACTGTTCTTCTTTAGCCTTTTCTAACTCCTTAATTACATAATTATTATAATATCCAGGAGATGTAGCACCTTCTTTAGTTCTGATCCCTTGTTCAAATAAGGCAAATTCATTGGGTTTATCAAGCTTTTCCCCTTCCTCATAAGCCAATTCATGATCAATTTCCCCTTCGCTATTTTTAGTTGATTTAAATCCGTTTATTATTATGAATAGGCCGCAAGCTACAGCCAAAACAAGCAGTACAAATGGTAAAAGTCTTCTCATAAAATTATTGATTTAAAGATAGTTTTAGTTTTAAAAAACGTTTCCTGGTAATTAAAGTTCCCCTTTAAGTTTTCACAAATGTTTATAGTTGCTTTATTGCAATTACTACGCAGTGTCTCCTTATAATTGCTGTCTCAAATAATTAGGTAACCTTAATTGAACAAAACCAATGAAAGTTTCCGTTTTCAGGAAAGAGCATTTTAACGCTGCACACCGTCTTTTTAATCCTCATTGGGAATTCGAAAAGAACCAACAGGTTTTCGGTAAGTGCAATAATAAATATTATCATGGTCATAATTATGAATTAATTGTTCAACTTACAGGCACTCCTGATCCTAGTACCGGTTTTGTGTATGACCTTAAGAAGTTAAGCGATTTAATAAAAGAACACATACTTGAAAAATTTGATCATAAAAATCTGAATGAAGAATTGGTAGAATTCTCTTCGATTATTCCTACTGCCGAAAATATAGCAATTGTTATTTACGATATTATACGTCCACTAATAGATTCCGATCTGGACCTGAAAATAAGACTCTATGAAACCCCAAGAAATTATGTCGAATACCCAGCCTGATTTGCCAGAAGATATCGGTGATAATCATATTGCCACATCTGCTGAAACACCCATGCGGAAAGATGCTTTTGCACTCTCTGACAAAGAAAAAATAGAAAAGATTGCTGAGCATTTTAAATCAATCATGGAAATACTGGGCCTTGATCTAACAGATGACAGCCTTAGGGGGACTCCAAATCGTGTAGCAAAAATGTACGTTAAGGAAGTATTCAGTGGTTTAAAACCAGACAACAAACCTTCAACCACTCTCTTCGAAAACAAGTTTAATTACAAGGAAATGGTGGTTGAAAAGGAAATAACCTTTTATTCACATTGCGAACACCATTTCGTTCCTATCATTGGCAAAGCTCATGTAGCATACATTTCTTCTGGCAGAGTGATAGGTCTTTCCAAAATCAATAGAATTGTTCAGTATTATGCCAAACGGCCACAAGTTCAGGAACGCCTAACTGTTCAGGTAGCCCAGGATTTAAAAAACATTCTACAAACAGAAGATGTTGCCGTTGTAATGGATGCCGATCATCTTTGCGTTTCTTCCAGAGGTGTATCCGACACCAATAGTAAAACAGGTACCGCTTATTTTAGTGGCAAATTCAAGGAGCAAGGTACCAAATCAGAATTCCTTAACTATATTAATAATAATGCCCGAAGCTTATAGAACGAAAAAACGGCTAAGGGCAATTTTATTAATTAAACATTCCTTTTAAGATAGGTTCATCTATCTTTGCACAACTTTTTCAAAACGAGATAAATTTTAAAGTATGAATAACATTGTTTATTTAATTCCTGCCTTGGGATTAGTAGGAATCATAATTATGATGATAAAGGGTGGATGGGTAGCCAAACAGGATGCAGGAGATGCCAATATGAAAGAATTGGCTTTACATATTGCAGAAGGTGCTATGGCCTTTTTAAAAGCAGAATGGAAAGTTCTAACCTATTTTGCTGTTTTAACAGCAGTACTTCTAGGCTACTCTGGCACATTAGTGGATGATTCCAGTCCAATTATAGCAGTTTCTTTCATAATAGGTGCAGTGTTATCAGCTTTTGCCGGCTTTTTAGGCATGAATATAGCCACCAAGGCGAATGTCAGAACTACTCAGGCAGCTAGAACCAGCTTGAAAAAAGCATTAAGTGTTTCTTTTACCGGTGGCACCGTGATGGGATTAGGTGTTGCAGGTCTTGCCATTCTAGGTTTGGGCAGCTTATTCATTGTTTTTGTAAATATGTTTGTTCCGGAAGGAGCCTTAAGCACAGGTATTGAAATGAAAACAGCAATTGAAGTATTAGCTGGATTTTCATTGGGTGCTGAATCTATTGCTCTTTTCGCTCGTGTAGGAGGCGGCATATATACCAAGGCGGCTGACGTGGGAGCAGATCTTGTAGGTAAAGTTGAGGCAGGAATTCCTGAAGACGATCCTCGTAATCCAGCTACCATTGCTGATAATGTGGGTGATAACGTAGGTGATGTAGCTGGTATGGGAGCTGACTTATTTGGCTCTTATGTTGCAACAATTTTAGCAACAATGGTACTAGGACAGGAAATAGTATCCAATGATTCGTTTGGTGGTATGGCTCCAATGTTGCTTCCAATGCTTATTGCAGGAGTAGGTATTATTTCTTCAATAATCGGTACTTTGTTTGTAAGAATTTCTAATGATCAGGGATCTGTTCAAAAGGCACTCAATATGGGTAACTGGATATCCATTGTGCTTGTAGTTTTAATTTCTTATCCACTTGTAAAATATATTCTTCCAGAAAATCTTGTTATAAGAGGTTATGCATTTACCAATACGGATGTGTTTTACGCTATTCTGGTAGGCTCTGTTGTTGGTGCACTTATGAGTATAATTACAGAATATTATACTGCAATGGGAAGAAGGCCCGTTAACCGAATAGTAAAACAATCTTCTACAGGACATGCCACAAATATTATTGGAGGTTTAGCTATAGGAATGGAGTCTACTGTCTTTCCAATTTTAGTTTTGGCTACAGGGATTATCACATCTTATCATTTTGCAGGCCTTTATGGGGTAGCTATTGCAGCTGCAGGAATGATGGCAACTACTGCTATGCAGCTTGCCATAGATGCATTTGGCCCAATAGCAGATAATGCGGGAGGTATTGCAGAGATGAGCAAGTTACCTGACGAAGTTAGAGAAAGAACAGATATTTTGGATGCGGTGGGCAACACAACTGCAGCAACAGGAAAAGGTTTTGCTATTGCATCAGCTGCCTTAACAGCACTTGCTCTTTTTGCAGCATTTGTAGGTGTTGCTGGTATTGATAGTATAGATATTTATAAAGCAGAAGTTCTAGCAGGCCTGTTTGTAGGTGGAATGATACCATTTATTTTCTCTTCATTAGCAATTGCTGCTGTGGGTAGGGCTGCGATGGCAATGGTAAAAGAGGTAAGAAGGCAGTTTAAAGAAATACCCGGAATCATGGATCACACAGCTGAACCAGAGTATAGCAAATGTGTAGACATTTCAACAACTGCATCTATAAAAGAAATGATCTTCCCGGGACTCATAGCTCTTAACTCACCTATAATAGTAGGATATTTCTTTGGCCCGGAAGTTCTGGGCGGTTTTCTTGCCGGTATAACTGTTTCCGGGGTGTTGCTTGGGATGTTTCAAAATAATGCAGGAGGAGCATGGGACAATGCCAAAAAATCATTTGAAAAAGGCGCAGAAATAGATGGTAAAATGGAGTACAAAGGTTCTGAGGCACATGCGGCCTCTGTAACAGGTGACACCGTTGGAGATCCTTTTAAAGATACTTCAGGCCCTTCAATGAACATACTCATCAAATTAACTTCTATAGTTGCGCTTATTATTGCTCCTCATATATCAGTTAAGAATCATGCTGTACATGCAGAAAACAACAAACCTGCAACTGAAATTACAGTAGACCAAAATTTGAACGAGATAAGTCAAAATAACTAAGTAAGAATTTTACTAATTTTAAAGGCTCCTTTTGGAGCCTTTTTTATGTAAATTATTCTATATGAAACAACTAAGAATATCTCTGTTGCTAGTGACATGTTTAATAACCATTCAAACCAGTGGGCAATCCATAGTAGGTAAATGGAAAACCATTGATGATGAAACCGGCAAACCAAAATCGATCGTAGAAATATTCATGAAAGATGGCAAGGCTTATGGCAAAATTGTCAAGCTGTTTAGAGAACCGGGCGAAGACCCAGATCCTATTTGCGATGATTGTACTGATTACAGAAAAGATCAAAAAGTTATTGGCATGACCATTATTACGGATATGGAAAAAGATGGAGACGAATGGGAAGATGGCGAAATACTTGATCCCAAAAATGGCAAAGTCTATGACTGCCGGCTTTGGGTAGAAGATAACAAGCTGATGGTCAGAGGCTATATAGCCTTCTTTTTCAGGACTCAAACCTGGCTCCCGGTAGAATAGGTAATTCGCCTAATTTTTCTTTTAGGTAATTACCCAATACCAATTATACCTGGCGCCACTAATTTTGCTTCATAAGTTTTTTCATGAAGTTAGGTTAGGTGATAAAAGCGCTTGTAATACGTACAAGCGCTTTTTCTATTGCAAGTAATCTTCTATTATTGAATAGAAATTATCATTTTTAACAAATTGTATCTCTCCAAAAAATAAGAAAAATATAAAGGAAATATTTTTTGTACTTTTTGGGGTTACTACCAAAACATTAACCGTATAAACCACAAATACTGATGACCGACCAGGAGATATTTGATAAAATATGTCAGGGCGATGAAAGTGCCTTAAAGGTAATTTACCAAAAGTATTATCGAATGATGGTGCGATTGGTACTTAACAATAGTGGCACGGAACAAGAAGCCAAAGACATATATCAGGAAGCAGTGGTAGTATTTTGGCAAAAGGCGGTAAGCGGTAATTTAGTGTTGACCTCAAAAATCAGCACGTATATATATAGTATTTGTTTAAACCTTTGGCGAAAAGAGCTTGACAGGAAAAAACGACATACGAATGAAGAACACGATAGACCTCATTATCAGCAACAGGAAAAGGAGGAACGGGAACGGATAGTGAGGGAATGTATTGACCAGTTAGGTGATACATGTAGAAAGGTTTTATCGTATTACTACTTTGATGGTATGTCGATGCAGGAAATAGCAGATCGTGTTGGGTTTGCAAATACAGATACAGCAAAAACGAAAAAATATAAATGTAAGAAAAAGCTGGATGAATTAATAAAAACAGCATATTCAGCGCATGATTTCTTAGACTGATATGAAGAATATTGATAAAATAGCGGCTTATTTTGATAACGAGCTTACCGAAGCTGAAAAGCAGAATTTTTTAAGCGAGCTTGAATCTAACCCAGAGTTGAAAAATGAATTTGATTTTCAACAGCATGTGGTGGATGGAATTAAAGCGGTAAGAAAAGCTGAATTGAAAGCTATGCTTAACAGTGTTCCGGTTGCTTCTGTGGGAACTTCTTCTACATCTGTTATCTCAAAAATGATTATAGGTGGTGCAGCTGCCGTAATAATAGGATCCGGCATTTATTGGTACTATTTTACTTCAAATACCCCTTCAGAATCTATTCAGGAACCGGTAACAATTGAATACACTCAAAAAGATGTACCTGTAACTATTGAAGAGGATAATCAGCAAGCCATACTTGAAGAGCAGGAACCTGAAAATACAGTAAGCTCTGAAACTGATATTATAGAAAGAAAAGAAATGCCTGCTGAAAAACCAGCTAGTAAACCAACTGCCAGTATTCCTGTAATGCCAGATACCGAAGAATCATTTTCTTCTCAAGCTTTACCTGAGGAAAGTCTTGAAGTCCCAAAAACGGTAAGTAATGCTTCTGTAAACCTTAACAGTAAGATAGATGTGGAAGTTAAAATGAAGAAAAAGTATGATTTCCACTATCAATTCGATGCTGGCAAATTAGTTCTTTACGGTGATTTTGACGATTCTTTATTTGAAGTTCTTGAGCTTAACGATCAAGACGAGAGCAAACTCTATCTGTACTACAAGTCAAATTATTATTTTTTGAATGACAAATCAGGAGAGATTGCGGAATTGAAACCCGTAAAAGATGCTGCTTTAACTCAAAAACTGGAAACTCTTAGATAATATCTAAGTTGTCAATTGAAGCCTTCACTAAAATATTTGGTTAACTTTGAACCAAAGTAAATTTTAGTGAGAACAACCGCACCAGTAAAAAAAAGAAAGCTTGGCTCCTATCCTTTTGTAAGTGTAGTTTTTTCAATTTCACTTGCACTATTTGTTATTGGTCTTTTGGGCTTGCTCATATTGCACTCTCAAAAACTAACACGCCTTATTAAGGAAAATGTTGAAATGCAGGTATACTTAAATAAGGACGTTTCCAACTCCCAAAAAACGCAAATCAGGCACTCACTTCAGCAATCTGAATTCGTTTCCAAAGACCTTAATGGAGTTCCACAAGTGTCTTTTGTTTCGAAGCATCAGGCAGAAGAAAATTTTATAGCGGAAACGGGTGAAGACTTTGCCAGTTTTTTAGGAGAAAATCCATTGAGAGATGTTTTTACAATTAAAATAGATGAGGCACATCAAACGGAAGAGCAGATGGCTGCGATTAAGAAAAGACTTGCTATCTTACCAGGAGTTTATGAAGTAGAGTATGTGGGCAATCTTGTTAAATCAATAAACAAGAATATTGCTAACATAAGCCTGGTTTTAGCGGCTTTTGCCGGCCTATTGGTTTTTGTGGTTATTATTCTAATTAATAACACTATAAAACTTGCCCTTTTTACACAACGTTTTCTCATTAGAAGTATGCAGTTAGTAGGTGCCACCAATGGCTTTATAAGAAAACCATTTCTTTTGCGCTCAATTGGTCATGGAATTATTTCAGGTATCATTGCTTCAGCAGCTTTATTTGGTGTAAGCGAATATGGATATAGGCGAATTGAAGACTTAGTGTTGTTAAAAGACGTTAACCAATTGTATCTATTATTTGCTGTTTTATTATTTTTAGGAGGATTTTTGGGGTTTTTCAGTACCTTAAGGTCCGTAAACAAATATTTAAAACTTTCTCTTGACGAACTTTATTAACCTATGAGTGATTCACCTATGCCATTTGGCAAAAACAACTACATTATAATGCTTGTTGGTATCGCATTGTTGATTATCGGCTTTATTATTATGGCACATGACTCTGAGCCTTATGGATTAGGCTTTAATGGTATTACTCTCGGTCCCATTATTGTAATGGCCGGTTTCATAACCGAATTATTTGCTATTACACGTAAACCTAAAACAAAGGAATGAGCACTTGGGAGGCCCTGTTACTGGGCATTATTCAAGGGTTAACTGAGTTTTTACCCGTTAGCAGTAGCGGTCATTTGCAAATTGGTACAGCACTTCTCGGTATTCAATCTTCCGAAAACCTTTTGTTTACAGTTATAGTGCATGGTGCAACAGTACTAAGTACAATAATTGTTTTTAGAAAAGACATTGCTCACATTATAAAGGGACTGTTTGAATTTAAATTTAATGAAGAGACCAAACTGGTATTGTACATTATCATATCAATGATACCTGTCGGGATTATCGGAGTATTCTTTGAGTCAGAAGTTGAAAAGTTCTTTGAAGGAAGAACCATTTTCGTGGCATCCATGCTAATGATCACTGGTTTTATTCTACTGGCATCCAATTATTTGAAAGCAAAAAATAAAACCGGGGAGATTACAACAACTAATTCGTTTATTATTGGTTTGGCTCAGGCATTTGCCGTTTTACCTGGTATTTCACGTTCTGGTTCTACAATTGCAACAGCACTTATACTTGGAGTTGACAAAGAAAAAGCTACAAGATTTTCCTTTCTAATGGTTATTCCTCCTATTCTTGGAGCTACCTTATTAAAGGTAAAAGATGTAGTAGAACAACCTGCTCTACACACAGATATTTCAACCGCAGCACTGTTGTCAGGTTTCTTTGCAGCATTTGTATTTGGAATTATTGCGTGCAAATGGATGATCAATATTGTTAAGAAAGGCAGCTTGGTTTATTTCGCCTATTATTGCTTTATTATAGCAACAATTACCATCATAACTCAACTGTTATGAGTGAGACTGAGCAAAACGAAGGCTCTGTTATTTTGGTTGACAAACCCCTTGAGTGGACTTCATTTGATGTTGTAAAAAAGCTTCGATACAAACTCAAGGTTAAAAAAATTGGCCATGCCGGAACATTAGACCCATTAGCGACTGGACTATTAATATTGTGTACGGGTAAGAAAACAAAGCAAATCAATACTATTCAAGAGCAACCCAAAGAATACACTGGCTCCATGGTATTAGGCAAAGTAACTGCCAGTTATGATCTTGAAACCCCCATTGAGGAAGGAGGTGATATTTCCAGTATAACGGCAGAAACATTAAATGGACTTCTGCCTGAATTCACTGGCCCAATTCAACAAGTACCTCCCATATATTCTGCTATTAAAGTGGATGGAAAACGCGCCTACACCAAAGCCAGGAAAGGAGAACAAATAGAACTGAAGCCAAGATCTGTACACATTTACAATTTTGAACTAACAGATATCAATATTCCAATTGTAAAATTTAAAGTGAATTGCTCGAAAGGTACGTATATTAGAAGCCTTGTTAACGATTTTGGACAGGCAGCTGGCTGCGGAGCTTATTTGTCTGAACTTCGTAGAACGAAAATTGGTGAATACACTATTGAAGATGCATCAAGCATCGACAAAATTACCTATGAGGGTTTATAACGGGATAGAAGAGTTTTCCAGATTAGATAATGCTGTTGTTACTTCCGGCACCTTTGATGGCGTTCATATTGGTCATCAAAAAATACTTAACCGATTAAGAGATCATGCAAAAGCCAATGCCGGAGAAACGGTATTAATTACTTATTGGCCCCACCCGCGCCTGGTTTTGGGCAATAACAAATCAATTAAACTTCTTACCACTTTCGAAGAACGGATTAAACTTCTGGAACGATTCGGACTTGATCATTTGATAAAAATTCATTTCACTAAAGAGTTTTCCCAAACATCTTCAAAAGACTTTATTAAAAACATTCTTGTTAGCGGCATTGGTACCAAAACATTAGTAATTGGCTATGATCATCGATTTGGGTTTAATAGGGAAGGAAGTTTTGAGGCTTTGTCTGCAGATGCTCCAATGTATGGTTTTGATGTGGAAGAAATACCCAAACAAGAAATTGATCATATTGCAGTGAGCTCAACCAAAATAAGAGAGCATCTTTCCAAAGGCGAAATCCATATTAGCAATCAATACCTCGGATATCCATATTGCCTGCACGGCATGGTGGTAAAAGGAAATCAGTTGGGTCGTAAATTAGGTTTTCCAACTGCTAATATTGACCTGAATTCAGACCTTAAATTGATTCCTTCTGTTGGTAGTTATGCGGTGTTGGTTGAAGTAAATAACAATAGCTATATGGGTATGCTTAACATTGGCGTAAGACCTACGATCAATAAAAATTTGTCGGGGAGTGAGTATGAGCAAACCATTGAAGCTCATATTTTTAACTTTGATGAGGATATTTATGGAAAAGAAATAACCATTAAATTCATTAAATTGATCCGCAAAGAAGAAAAATTTGAATCATTGGAAGCACTTAACGCACAACTTAAAAAAGATAAAGAGTCCGCTTTAGCTATTTTAACTGCGTCTGACCTAAACATTGCCTGACATGACTTCGCCCAAATTGCTCTGGAAACCATCAGAGGAAACTATTATATCCAGTAATTTAACTACATATATTAATTGGTTAAATGATCGAAACCTCGTTACCACACACAATTTCAACGAAATTTATGAATGGTCGGTAAACAATATTGATGCTTTTTGGCGCTCTATATGGGACTACTTTAATATTCTTTCTAATGGACAACCTTCACAAGTAACCTCCTCCAAAGAAATGCCGGGGGTAAAGTGGTTTGAAGGGACAAAAGTGAATTACGCAGAACATATTTTTAGGAATAATTCGACAAAACATCCTGCAATTTTATTTAAAAATGAAACCAATGAACTGACAGAAATTAGCTGGGAGGAATTAGAGAGGAAAGTTGCCTCGTTTCAACAGTTTTTGAAAGCCAGAGGAATCAAAGAAGGAGATCGGGTGGTAGCTTACTTACCTAATATTCCTGAGGCAACAATAGCTTTTTTAGCCACCAATTCAATTGGTGCAATATGGTCGAGCACCTCTCCTGATTTTGGCACAAGCTCAGTAGTAGACCGCTTCTCTCAAATCGAGCCTAAACTTTTAATTACGGTAGACGGATACCAATATGGGGGTAAGAAATTTAGCAGGATAAATGATGTAAATGAAATTATCAAAGAATTACCAACCCTGCAGAATGTAGTGCTCATCCCCTATTTGGAGGTTACTAGTTCCATTGACTTTAGCTTCACAACACTTTGGGAAGCAGCCATAAAACCAACCGATCAAAAACTCACCTTTCAGCGGGTTGAATTTAACCAACCTATATGGGTACTATATTCATCTGGTACTACAGGTAGGCCAAAAGCAATAACCCACAGCAATGGAGGAGTGCTTTTAGAACATTTAAAATACCTTACATTCCATAACGATGTAAAACCGGGTGAAAGAAGTTTTTGGTACACCACCACGGGATGGATGATGTGGAACTATATCCAGGCAGCGTTATTATGTGGAGCAACCATCGTTTTATACGATGGAAGTCCTGCTTATCCGCATATGAATGAACTGTGGAGTTTTATAGAAAAAGCTCAAATTACACATTTTGGTACAAGTGCTGGTTTTGTGGCTGCAAGCATGAAAGCCCAGGTTAGGCCAGGAAAAGATTTTAAGCTTGACTCACTTCGGTCTATTGGCTCAACAGGCTCTCCCCTCTCACCTGAAGGTTTTGACTGGATTTACGAGGAGGTAAAGACTGACCTTTGGTTGGCATCCATAAGCGGTGGCACCGATGTATGCAGCGCCTTTGTAGGAGGCAATCCAAGATGGCCGGTTTATTCCGGAGAAATTCAATGCAGAGCATTAGGCTGCAAATTAGAGGCCTACAATGAGGATGGGCAACCAGTAATTGGTAAAATGGGTGAAATGGTTATCTCCGAGCCTATGCCTTCTATGCCTGTGTTCTTTTGGGGAGATGATGATTTTAAAAAGTACAAAGAAAGCTACTTTGAAATGTTCCCCGGAAAATGGCGTCATGGAGACTGGACTGAAATAACTGAACGAAATGGAGTAATCATATATGGCAGATCGGACTCAACGCTTAATCGTGGAGGTATTCGAATAGGTACATCTGAAATTTACAGAGCTGTAGATAGCCTTGAGTTCATTGCCGATAGCCTTGTAATATATTTGGATAATGACAACAAGGATTACATGCCATTGTTTGTTGTTTTAAAAAATAATGAAAGATTGACAGAAGATCGTATAGCAAAGATAAAAACAACCATACGGGAATCTTATACGCCTCGTCATGTGCCCGATGAAATAATTCAGATACCTGAAGTTCCTTATACCATTAGTGGTAAAAAAATGGAAACCCCGATCAAAAAGATATTGATGGGCCAATCTGCTGAGCAAGTGGTTAGTAAAGATGCCATGAGAAACCCCAATGCCCTTAAGTTTTTTATAGATTTGAATACTGCAATAAAATGAAGAAATCAGAAGTAATTTTTAAGATAGAACTAGACGACAATAATGTTCCAGAAACCATTCAATGGGATGCCACTGATAAGCCCGGAGATTTGGACTTTACCAAAGCTATATCAATAGGAATATGGGACGATTCGGAGAAAAACACCATGCGCTTGGACCTATGGACCAAAGATATGCCCATGCACGAAATGAAAATGTTTTACATAGATGCGTTAGGGGGCATGGCGCAAAGTTTACTTACAGCCACTGGTGATGAAGCTATGTCAAAGCGTATAAATGACCTTTGCGATTCACTCGGCAAGGAGTTAAAAAATGAACTTTCAGGAGGATAATTGCTTTAGATTTTCTTTTTTTACGGCAATTAAATTGCAATAAAATAAGTTCCAACCTTTTTCAGAGCCAATAAAATTATGTAGCTTTCAAGGTGGAGAACAACATTTTAACCAAACTTTACAACTAGCATGAAAAAACAACCATGGAAAAGTGGGCTCTTTTTTGCCCTCTTTTTTGCCTTTAGCATTAGTCTTAAGGCTCAAACAGGCACCCACATTGAAGGAAAGGTTTCGGACATCAATGGTGAACCACTCGCGGGTGTGAACATTCTTGTCAAAGGCCAGGTAATTGGTACAGTAAGTGACATAGATGGAAACTTTGCTTTTGATGTTAAGACCCCTCCTCCTCTGACACTTTTAGTTTCAATGGTAGGGTATGAATCTCAAGAAATCGGGATTACAGATGCTAATACTACAGGCTTAGACCTAATGATGACCGAACAGTTTATTATGGGTCAGGAAGTAGTTGTATCTGCATCCAGAATGGAGCAAAGCATTATGGAATCACCTGTTTCGATTGAGCAAATGGGGATTTTGGCCATAAAAAATACGGCTTCAGACTCTTATTATAAAGGAATCGGAAATCTGAAGGGAGTGGACATGACCACCAGCAGTATTAACTTTCAGATTTTTAATTCCAGGGGCTTTAACTCTACCGGAAATACACGTTTTGTTCAATTGGTAGATGGTATGGATACCCAGGCACCTGCATTGAATTTTCCTATCGGTAGCCTAAATGGCCCATCTGACCTCGATGTTGAAAGTATAGAATTTATTCCGGGAGCAGCCTCTGCTTTGTATGGTCCCAATGCCTTTAACGGTATTTTACTTATCAATAGTAAAAACCCATTTGATTATCAGGGGTTAAGTGCTACAGCCAAACTAAGTGTAAACCATATTGGCGATTCTAACCTAAACAGTGAAGATGGAGTACTAAACCCTAATGATAATTCATTTGGCCCGGGAAGCCCACAGCCTATGTACTCAGCATCCATTCGGTATGCAAAGGCTTTTAACAATAAATTTGCCTTCAAATTTAATTTCACATATAGTGGTGCTACAGATTGGTATGGCACCAGTTTACAAGACCGGAATGAGGCCAGTACACCTTCAGGCCTGACCTTTAATCCCGGAGCCGATCGACTACATGCATTCGGAGATGAGGTAGCTATAAATTTAGGTCTACTAAAGGCAAGTGGTGATTTCTTAGCATTGGCAAATGCGGGAGGGTTAGATGTAAACCTTCTTCCTAGCATTACGGTTTCAAGAACCCCCTACCTTGAGAAGGACATTGTTGATTATGGAGCAAAAAATATAAAAGTTGGTGGTGGGCTTTTTTACAGGCTTACCGATCGGGTTGAATTATCCTATAACTACAGCTACGGGGGCGGAACTTCAGTTTATACTGGAGCACAACGCTATTCTTTATCTAATTTCAATATTCAGTCACACAAACTTGAGTTAAGAGGAGATAACTTCTTTGTAAGAGCATACACTACTCAAGAGAACTCAGGAGGCTCTTTTATAGCAGATTTAACTGGCGTTCTTATTAATGACCAATGGAGAGATAATAGTACATGGTTTGGTTTATATGGAATCAATTACCTGATTGAAAAGCAATTGAAAGGTTCTTCGGATGAAGTTGCTCACCAAGCTGCCAGAAATGCTGCCGATGCTTTCTCTACAATTGATGGTAATAAAAGATTGGAGCCCGGAACAATTGAGTTTGAGCAGGCATTAGCTAAAGCAAAAAATGATGTAATCCCAAGCGGTTCTAAATTTGCTGACAAAAGTGCCTTGTACCATGTTGAAGGCCAATATAATTTTAAAAATGAGATTAGCTTTATGGATTTATTAGTAGGCGCCAGTTATCAATTATACGACCTGCGCTCTAATGGAACCATTTTCCCCGATAGTGAGGATAACCCAATTACAATTTCAGAGTATGGAGGTTTTGTTCAAGGTTCTAAAGCCATTGCAAATGAACGTTTACGCTTGACAGCCTCAATTCGTTTCGACAAAAACGAGAACTTTCAGGGGCAAATTAACCCAAGGGTATCGGCAGTAATTAAAGCTGCTGAAAACCATAATATTCGGTTATCTTACCAAACAGGTTTTAGAAACCCAACTACCCAGGGTCAACACATTGATCTCAACGTAGTATCTGCACGTTTATTAGGAGGCTTAAAGTATTACCGCGATAAGCACGATATCTTTACCAATGCGTATACAATGGCTTCCGTGAATGCATTTGTTGAAAAATTTGCAGAAGAAGGCAATGGTGATGGTACCCAATTAGGTAATCCAGAATATTTAAGTTTATTGGTGCCGTACACAGAAGCAGATGTACCTGAGGTCAAACCTGAGCAAATCAGCTCTTTTGAAATTGGATACAAAGCGCTTATTAGCAACAATTTATTACTTGATATAGCAGGATACTACAACATATACAACGATTTTATTACCCAGGTACAAATGCGAAAATCAGCTGGCACAATTGATATAACAGGTGTTTCTACAGACCCAGGCAGTCCTGATTACTGGGGAATTAATCCTAAAACCGAGCAAAACATTAGAAATGCTCAAACGCTTTTAACGCCTATTACTACACCTGGTCAGGAAAACACCTTCCAAACCTATACTAATTTTAACCAACAGGTTGTTGGTGCGGGTGCTGTGTTTGGAGCAGATTATATGCTTGGAAAAGGATATACGGTGGGTATAAACTACAACTGGAATAAATTACTGGAAGGTCTTGATGAAAACTTCCTAAACGATTTTAACACACCTGAGCACAAAGCAAATATTAGCTTTAGCAACAGAAAAGTTACCGACAAACTTGGTTTCAATGTAACCTACAGATGGCAAAATGCTTTCCGATGGGAAGCTTCATTCGGACGTGGAGAAGTACCTGCCATTGGAACATTGGATGCACAGGTTAGCTACAAATTGAAAGGATTAAGGTCCGTACTGAAAGTAGGTGGATCTGATCTCTTGAATACCCGATATGTGCTTAATTATGGTGGCCCAACATTGGGTGCCATTTATTATGTGTCACTCACATTTGATGAACTGTTGAACTAAAAGCTTTAGAACAATGAAAAGACTACTAAACATATTAATAGCCCTTACTTTAGTTGTTGCCACCAGTTGCACTTACACATTTCCTGAAGCGGAAACCCCAACATCCGGGTCAGCTAGTTTTACCAAAGTGGTTGCTGTTGGCAATTCTCTAACCGCTGGTTTTATGAATGGAGCCTTATATACCGAAGGACAAGAAAATTCATACGCAAATATCATAGCCACACAAATGCAAACTGTTGGAGGAGGTACTTTCAATCAGCCTGATATTAATTCGGTGAATGGATACTATGGAATGGCTGGAAGCACAATTTTGGGAAGGTTGCATCTTGTAGGAATTGACAACCCAGCACCCTCACCTATTATTCCGGGAGAAGCAATTACAGCTTATTCCGGGGATAAATCCTCACTTAATAACTTTGGAGTACCGGGTATGCGAATAATAGATGCAGCGTATCCAGGCTACGGAACTGCAAATCCTTATTTTGGGAGATTTGCCTCTAATCCTGCAACTGGTACTGTGTTAGGAGATGCTTCTGCTGCTAATGGAACTTTCATCATTTTATGGTTAGGAAGCAATGACGTATTAGGATATGCTATTCATGGAGCCACTGGTGGTACTGAAGGTGACGGAACCAGCACAACTGACATGACTGCTGCAAATCTTTTTACTGGAGCCTATCAAAATGCCATTAACACCTTATTCGCAAATGGACAAAAAGGGATAATAGCCAATATCCCAAATGTGCAGGATATTCCTTATTTTACGACTGTTTCATGGAATTCAATTCCAATGGATCAGGCAACTGCAAATCAAACAAACCAGGCCTATTTGAGCTATAATGGTGGCTTAGATCAAGCAGTTTTGGGAGGATTTATTACTCAGGATGAAGCTGATTTGAGATATGTTGAATTTGAAGAAGGTAATAATGGAATCGTTATCAACGATGAGGAATTGACAGATTTAAGTGGTTTGGGGTTGCCTTCAATTCGAATGACGAATTCAAATGATCTTATTACATTAACAGCAGGTGCAGTCTTAGGAACGTTAGCCAATCCTAGTGACCCAACCACAGTAATAGGTGTTGGAGTTCCATTGGATGAAGAGTATACATTAACTCCAGCAAATCAAGAGGCTATTGCGGATAGAACAGCAGAATTTAATGCCGTTATTGCTGCTCAGGCTTCCAATGATATAGCATTTTTGGATATCAATTCTATATTCAAAGAATTTGCCCAAAGTGGCGCACTTATCAATGGAGCTGGATTAGATGCTACTTTATATCCTCCTTTTGGAGCTTTTTCATTAGATGGAATACATCCAAATGCAAGGGGTTATGCGTATATAGCCAATTTATTTATTGGTAAAATCAATGAAAGCTATGGAGCTAACATTCCTGAGGTAAATCCAAATAATTACCCTGGAAATGAGTTGCCTGTGCCACAATAGAATTTGGTTTTTTATTTACTGAGGAAGGAATTTTGATAAGTTTTTCTCATAATTTCTTCCTCAACTAAAACGGTTTAAAAATAAGTTTCAGTTACCAAATACACTTTTTAAGTATAAAGCTACATCTGTAAATATTTTGAAATTAATAGGTAATTACAGATTATTGTTAACATTTAAACACTTAACTCGAAAATTATGAAGACAAATTTTACAATTGGAAAACTATTTACGGCAGCTTTTGCTTTAGCTGCTATTACACTTTCATCTTGTAATAAAGATGAAGACACAACACCAGATATCTCTGGAAAATATGCACTTACATCTGTGGTTTTAGTGGACGGTAATACTGGAGACAGCGATGATGCAAGTGATCTGGTTATTTATGGTGGATCGACTAACCCTGAAACTGACCCTCCATACACTGCTATAATTCCTGCTGGTGATAATGCTGCAAGTAATCAAGGGGCATTGTTTTTTGTTAATGAAATACTAAAAGGAGCTGCTCCTTGTACCAATCAAGATACCGGAACATGGACTTACTTAATAGACATGCAATCAGGTGGTGATTTAGCTTTTGAATGTACTTCAGAAAGTATAGAAGAGGTACTTGGTACTTGGGTACTTACCGGTACTTCTTCACTTACCCTAACCATTGAAAGTGAATCACTTGGAACTGTACCTGTAACACTTAGCAATTTGGAGATTACTGATACAACCATTTCAGGAACCATTAACGGTTTCCCAATGGTAAAAAATGCTACAGAACCAATTGGCCTAACTAACTTACAGTATATCAAAGTTGAAGCAACTATTACAAAACAATAGTTAAAGAATAAAGCAAAATTAAAAACCGGCCTTAGCCGGTTTTTTTATGTCCATTTCATTTTACCAATCGATTGGTTCAAGCTCCCACTCTTTTAAATAAGTATTGCACTTGCTAAAATGTTTGTTGCCAAAAAAACCTCGGTGTGCAGCAAATGGAGATGGATGCGCTGATTCCAGCACCAAATGTTTGCTTCTGTCAATAATGGCTCCCTTTTTTTGTGCATACGATCCCCAGAGCATAAATACGAGGTGTTCTTTTTCTTCATTGAGCACTCGAATAACAGCATCGGTAAACTCCTCCCACCCTTTATTTTGATGCGACCCAGGGCTTGATGCTCTAACCGTAAGAGTTGCATTCAAAAGCAACACCCCTTGGTCGGCCCATCGTTCTAAATTACCCGATGCAGGAACTGGTTTGCCAAGATCATCATTAATTTCCTTAAAGATGTTTACCAAAGAAGGTGGCGTTCTAATACCATCGCTAACAGAAAAACAAAGCCCATTGGCCTGCCCTACCCCATGGTATGGATCCTGCCCAATAATCACCACTCTTGCATCATCAAATGAACAATGATCAAAAGCACTGAATATTTTTTTCCCGGGAGGAAACACCCTGTGATTCGCATATTCTGATTTCACAAAATCAACAAGGCTATCAAAATATGGCTTTTTAAACTCAGGGGCTAATTTTTGTTTCCAGGATTCATCAATGGTTACATTCATAGATTATAAACTATACATGAATAACTTTCGTATACTAGTGCAAACTATCAAATTTAATTGCGAATCGCTAACTTTGAAGTATGGTAACTGAAGTAACAAATGGTGTAAAAGTATCTGTTGAGGTAGAATACCAACCAAGCTATTCGAGCCCAAGCCAGCACCATTATGTATTTACCTACCAGGTTACCATTGAAAACAACAGTAATAAAACACTTCAGTTGAAAAGAAGGAAGTGGATAATTAATGACGCTGCATTTCCCATTCGCAATATTGAGGGGGAAGGTGTGGTAGGCCGACAGCCTGTACTGGAACCCGGGCAATCACATCAATACATCTCAGGATGCAATCTGAGATCCGGAATAGGAAAAATGCGAGGAAGCTATCAGATGGAAAAATTAATGGATGGACAACTCATTACCATTCAAATTCCAGAGTTTAAAATGGTTGCTCCGTTTAAATTGAATTGATTGGTTCACCAGGTAACTTCATTTTTAAATTATTGGCTCAATGAAGTGAATGCTCATTCGCTTCAATCTCCATTTATCTATAGTTTATATACCACTTGCATACGGAAAGACTCCAACAAAAATGAGTTCAAAGAAATTGAACAAACCAGAAATCGTCTTCTACACTCCGAAATGCTTGTTAAGCCAATCGATTGGGGAGCGCCTTCAACGGTTCATAGCAATTCATCCAATGTAAGGGTGAGTGCCATTGCAAAACAAGGCCTGACCAAACCCAAGATCAGTCGCTTGCTTAATCGACTGATCCAATACAGCAATTCAAAACATATTGTTGAGTTAGGAACTTCATTTGGTTTGAACACATTGTATATGGCGCAAAGCGAAGAAGTTAAGGTCACAACCTTTGAAGGCTCAAAGGAAATAGCAGATATTGCCTTAACCAACTTCGAGTTCTTTAAAAAAAGTAATATCAAACTTGTTGAAGGCAATATAGATGAAACACTTCCAAAATTCATTGATTCACGCATTCATATTGATTTTGCCTATATAGACGCAAATCATAGGTTTGAGCCCACCATCAATTATTTTAAGTTGCTACTCAAAAGAACCCATGACAATTCTATTATGGTTTTTGATGATATTTATTGGTCAAAAGAAATGACACAGGCATGGAATACGATCAAAGAACACCCCCAGGTTACCCTGTCTATAGATCTATTTGATGTGGGGATTGTGCTTTTTAAACCAGACCTAAGCAAGACACATTATACCTTAATGTTTTAGCTCTTTCCTGATCAAATTCACAAATAACTCATTACCCTTTCTGGGCTTTATTGAGTTTTCGCAATCTTCATATACCTTAAATTCAAAATAAGGAGTAAAATATGCCAAATACTCTTCTGCACTTCCTCCAAATGGAGGTCTGTTATTGTATAAAGGAATACTAAATAACACACCCACAAGTTTGCCTTTAGGCTTAAGAAGAGCATGCATCTTTTTCGCATATTCTTCTCTTCTTTCAGGGTCAATAGAGCAAAAAAATGTTTGTTCAACGATCAGGTCATAGGCCCCTTCCAATTCAAAAAAATCTGATTGAATAAGGCTTGATTCCTGGATTTCGGGGCATCTCTTTGCCAGATTATTAAGTGGTATCTCCGAAATATCAACTACATCAACATCAAAGCCTCTTTTGTTGAGGTATTCAGCCTCATAGCCATTTCCGCAACCCGGAATCAATATTTTAATGGATTTGTTCGTTAATTGATCAAAGTAGTCTTTAAGCGGTGTAGTAATAGCTCCCGCATCCCAACCGGTTTGGTGGGATTGATAACGAGTTGTCCAAAAGTCTCTATCGAGTTGTAACATTAAGCAGATGTTGGATAAGTACAAAGAAAGGCTAATTTTGTAACCTAATTCGAATGTAATGTCAGAAACACCTCAGGAAAAAAAATCTCAGGAGCAGAATCCTCCAAAAGAGAATAATCAGAGATCAAGGAGAACCATTACCTTGTTCGTATTAGTTGCCCTTGTTGCACTTCTTGCTATTAAGGTTTTTTTCGATCAGCATGAAAAATCAGAATTAAAAGAGTATTACCAGACAGAGTTGGAGCAATCGCAAACAAAGCTTAAGGAAATTAGTGAAGAGCTCGAACAGAAGATCCATGAAATTGATTCTTTAGGTGGTGATATTACAGAGCTGTTAGCCGCTAAGGAAGAAGTTGAAAAAGAAAGAGATCAGTTGACGGCAACTAGACAAGCAAACCGTCAACTTATCGGAAGGTTGCGTAGAAAGACGGAAGGTTATGAAGAGTTGCTCAAAGAGAAAGACAAGGAAATTGTGCGTTTGAAAAAAGTTGCCGAGCAACTAATGACAGAAAACACTAGTCTTAAAACAGAAAAGAATGAGCTTAACCGCTCCATAGTTGACCTTAACCAGGATAAGAAAAAACTGGAAGACAAAGTTGCAATTGCTTCCCAGTTAAAAGCAGAAGGAATCCATATTTATGCGGTATCTAAAAGCGGAAAGGAACGCGAAGGAGAGTTTAAAAATCGTCAATTGAATACACTAAAAGTGGTATTCAATATTGCTAAAAATGATGTAGCTCCGTTGGAAGCAAAGGAAATATTCGTTCGGATAATTGACGAGAATGATCAGGTAATATTCGATATAAATAAAGGATCGGGTTCGTTTATGCTGGATGGAAAAGAAACATTTTATACAGCTAAAAAAGACGTGCTTTTCGATAACAGTCAACAACAACTTTCATTTACTTATGACAAGGGAAGTGACTACGACCCGGGAGTATATACAATGGAAGCTTTTACCGATGGCTACTCCATGGGAGCAAAGACATTTACAGTAAAATAAGCTGATTGGGGAGTTTTAACTCCCCATCGCTTCTAACTGTTCTTCCAATGCTTTTATCTTAGACTCAGCATCGGCAAGTTTCTTGCGCTCATTGGCAACCACTTGCTCCGGAGCATTGTTTACAAATCGCTCGTTGCTAAGTTTTTTGCTTACCGAATTCATAAAGCCTTTGGTGTAATCCAATTCTTTTAGAATTTCCTCTCGCTCTTTTTCAAGGTCAACACCGCCTTGTACGGGAACAAAATACTCATGCCCTTTTATTACAAAACCAAAAGCGGTTTCCGGCTTGGCATCTACAGCAACTAACTCACTCAGATTCGCTAGCTTGCTCACCACCTCTTCAAAGCCTACAAAATCCAATGGAGATTCTGATTTATACTGAAGGGCTAATGTCTCCTTAGGTGAAATGCCTTTCGAGTTACGTAAGTTCCGCACCTGGGTAATCACCTCAAAAGAAGCTTCTGCTCCTTCCAATAAAGAGCTGTCCACTGAACCTACTTTAGGCCATTCTGCTACCATTAATGATTCACTATCCCTTCGGTCTCTTAGCAAATGCCATATTTCTTCAGAAATAAATGGCATGAACGGATGCAACACCTTCAGTACTTTTTCAAAGAATACTACTGTAGCATCATAAGTGCTTTGATCTATAGGTTTACCAAACTCAGGCTTAATCATTTCCAGGTACCACGAACAGAAGTCGTTCCACACCAACTTGTAGGTAGTCATTAAAGCATCTGAGATACGGAATTTTGAGAAATGATCCTCAATTTCTGCTAACGCAGAATTAAACCTTGATTCAAACCAGTCAAGTGAAGTCTGGTTTTGCTTACCATCTAATGAGCTATCTATTTCCCACCCATGCACTAATCGGAACGCATTCCATATCTTGTTAGAGAAGTTCCTACCCTGCTCGCATAGCTTTTCATCGAAAAGCAAATCGTTACCAGCTGGTGAGCTAAATAGCATACCTGTTCGAACACCATCGGCCCCATATTTCTCCATTAACTCGATAGGATCAGGTGAGTTGCCCAACGATTTGGACATTTTACGGCCTTGTTTATCTCGTACAATACCGGTTAGATACACATTATTAAATGGTCGTTCATTTCGGTATTCGTAGCCAAACATGATCATACGAGCCACCCAGAAAAACAGAATTTCAGGAGCTGTGATCAAATCGTTGGTTGGGTAGTAATAGTTAATATCTTCATTATCCGGCTCCATAATTCCGTTGAAAACGGAAATTGGCCACAGGCCAGAAGAGAACCATGTATCCAGCACATCTTCATCACGCGTTAGCTTATCTAACGTTAGGCTAGCATCAATTGCCTGAGCTTGCTTTAATGCATCTTCTTCAGTCTCTGCCACTACAATTTTACCTGTTGGTAAGTACCAAGCAGGTATCTGGTGTCCCCACCACAACTGGCGCGAAATACACCAGTCGCGTACATTCTCCATCCAGTGGCGGTACATGTTTTTGAACTTAGGTGGCACCAGCTGAACTTCATCTTCCATAACCGAAGTATAGGCTCGCTTGGTAAGGTCTTGCATCTTCACAAACCACTGTGTTGAAAGCTTAGGCTCAACTACCGCATCTGTTCGCTCTGAGAAGCCGACATTGTTTACATACTCTTCCACCTTAACAAGATGCCCTTCTTCCTCTAATTGTTTTACTATTTTCTTACGAACCACAAAGCGGTCTTCCCCTACAAACAATTGAGCAGCTTCACTAAGCGTTCCATCGTCATTTAATATATCAATGGACTCAAGGTTGTACTTCAGTCCTAATTCGTAGTCGTTAATGTCATGTGCAGGTGTAACTTTCAAGCATCCTGTACCAAAATCCATTGCTACGTACTCATCCTGAATGATAGGTACCTCACGGTTCAATAATGGAACCAACACCGTTTTACCTTTCAAACTTGAATAACGCTCATCAAGAGGATTCACACAAACCGCGGTATCACCCAAAATGGTTTCTGGACGTGTAGTGGCAACAGTTACATACTCATCCTCTCCCTTTATCTTATAGCGTACGTGGTAAAGTTTTGAATTCACTTCCTTATGAATCACCTCATCATCGGCAAGCGCAGTTTTCCCTTGAGGATCCCAGTTTACCATACGAATACCACGGTAGATGTACCCTTTGTTGTACAAATCAACAAATACATGATTCACAGACTTGGACAAATCCTCATCCATCGTAAAGCGCGTGCGATCCCAATCGCATGATGCTCCCAGTTTCTTTAACTGCTCAAGAATAATCCCTCCATATTTCTCCTTCCACTCCCAGGCATATTCAAGAAATTCCTCACGAGAAATATCCTTCTTATCTATCCCTTTCTCTTTCAACATGGCAACCACCTTTGCCTCTGTGGCAATGGAAGCATGATCCGTACCAGGTACCCAAAGAGCCTCCTTGCCTTGCATACGTGCCCTTCTAATCAATACATCTTGCAATGTATTATTAAGCATATGCCCCATATGCAACACACCCGTAACGTTTGGTGGTGGAATCACAATCGTATACGGTTCCTTGTCTGGGTTAGGGCTCGATTTAAAATAGCCTTTGTCCATCCAGTCTTGATACCACTTATCTTCTACTTCTTTCGGGTTGTATTTGGTTGAAAGGGTCATTTATCGTACTTAAAATATTTGAAGCGCAAAAATAGCAAAGAGTACACACCTTACCTTTTAATTGAATCAAAAGATTATAGCTTAAACAGGCAGAGCTGTAGAATACTTGTCCTTACTCAATACAAAAGAGCTTTGTACGTGCGCAATATTCGAGTTAACTGAAAGCTTATTCAGAATAAACTGTTGAAAAGCCTCCATATCTTTCAATTGTGCTTTAAGCAGATAATCGAAATTACCTGCAATGTGGTAACACTCCATTATTTCATTGTACGACCGCATCTCGGCAACGAATTTATCCAGGTAAGAGCGTGTATGGTTCTTTAATGAAATAGATATAAACACAATCAGGTTTCTACCTACCTTCTTTGCATTAACCAGGGCCACATATTTATCAATCACTCCCTCCTTTTCCAATCGCTTCACACGCTCAAAAACAGGCGTTGTTGTTAAATTTAGCTTCTCTGCCAATGCCTTGATGGTTATGCGGCCATCCTTTTGAAGAGTTTCTACTATTTGCTTATCAACTGAATCAAGCATCTTAAAAGAATTTTATTCTACCAGTATTAGTTTAAAGAACAAATAAAATCATAATAATCTACTATTTATATATTTTAAAGAATAATAAACCATATTTTAAAATATTTATAGAAATAACAACCATACAGCTTGCAATCCTAACTAAGTTTGAAAAAATAATTTAGTTATTAGGCAACATGATAGAATTATTAAAGAAGTTCGAAGAGAAACAACCAGAGATTGTTTTCGAATGGAAAGACAGCGAAACGGATGCTGAAGGATGGGTAGTTATTAACTCATTGCGAGGTGGAGCTGCTGGAGGTGGAACGCGCATGCGTAAGGGCCTCAACAAAAATGAGGTTGAATCTCTCGCCAAAACAATGGAGGTAAAGTTCACCGTTTCCGGACCACCTATAGGTGGAGCCAAATCAGGAATAAACTTTGACCCAACCGACCCTCGCAAAGGAGAAGTACTCAAACGCTGGTATAAAGCAGTTATTCCTTTGCTTAAAAGCTACTATGGCACCGGAGGTGATATGCATGTAGATGAAATATCTGAGGTTATCCCTTACACAGAAGAATATGGGCTTTGGCACCCTCAGGAAGGTGTGGTAAATGGACATTATTCTTCATCAGATAGCCAGAAAATTAAGAAGATTGGTCAGTTGCGTTCCGGGGTGTCTAAAATTGTTGAAGATATTAACTACACCCCCTCTTTGGAACGGAAATATACCCTTGCTGATATGATAACAGGTTATGGAGTAGCCGAATCGGTTATTCATTATTACTCTATCTGGGGTGGTAATGTATCTACAAAAAGAGCCATTATACAAGGCTGGGGTAATGTGGGAGCCGCTGCCGGATTCTATCTTTCCAAAGCAGGCGTTAAGATTGTTGCGATTATAGACGGCCATGGGGGCGTCATAAACACGGAAGGTTATACTCTCAATGAGATTATTTCCATGATGCTTAACAGGGATGGCATGACGCTACGAGCCGATAACCTAATGCCATTTGATGAAGCCAATACTAAAATCTGGAATACAAAAGCTGAAATATTTATTCCGGCTGCTGCATCAAGGTTAGTATCTAAAGAAAATGTACAGACACTTATGGATAATGGACTTGAGGTAATCTCAAGTGGAGCCAATGTGCCTTTTGCCGATAAAGAGATATTCTTCGGCCCCATTCTTGACTTCGCAGATTCGCATGTTTCGGTTATTCCGGATTTTATTGCCAACTGTGGTATGGCCCGTGTGTTTGCTTACCTTATGGGAGAAAATGTGGAGATCACAGATGAAGCCATATTTGCAGATACCTCAAATACGATTAAAGAAGCATTGGTTCGAGTGCATGAGTTTAACCATGCTCCAACCAGCATTACAAAAAAAGCTTTGGAGCTTTCTATAGGTCAATTGGTTTAACCATTGACTTATAGCATTTTAAACGGAAAAAGCGTAAATTTTAACCTCAAAACCGAGTAATTATGCCCATATACCACCGCTTGGGAAAAATACCCCACAAACGACACACCACCTTTAAAAACAAAGACAAAGGAGGCCTTTACCAGGAAGAATTATTTGGCACATCCGGATTCTCCGGAATGTCATCATTATTGTATCATCTGCACCCGCCCACACTTGTGAAGGAGAAAGAAAAAGCATTTTCTGTAAGGCCTGATATTGCCATTGAAGACAACCTAACGGAACTGAGTTTTCGAGGGTTTGATATAAAACCTGAGGCAGATTATATCAAAAGTAGAAAAACACTGTTTGTAAATAATGACCTTCAAATTGGCTTGGCAGCACCAACCCAGTCCATGTCTACCTATTTCTTCAAAAATGCGGAAGCGGATGAAATGATTTTTGTGCACGTGGGTTCTGGGAAATTAAGAACATCGTATGGAACTATCCCTTTTGAATATGGTGATTACCTTATTATACCAAGGGGTACTATCTACCAAATTGAGTTTGACACAGAAGACAACCGACTACTTTATGTAGAGTCCTTCTCTCCTATTTTTACCCCAAAAAAATACCGAAACAATTTCGGGCAGTTATTGGAGCATTCCCCATTCTGTGAGCGCGATTATAAACTCCCACAAAACTTGGAAACGCACGATGAAAAAGGAGACTTCAACATCATGATCAAAAAGAACGGACTTATTTATCCATACGTTTATGAAACTCATCCTTTTGATCTAGTGGGTTGGGATGGATACAATTACCCTTATGCTATTTCAATTTTTGATTTTGAACCGATAACAGGGCGTGTTCACCAACCACCACCGGTGCATCAGCAGTTTGAAGGAACCAACTTTGTGGTTTGCTCGTTCGTTCCTAGAATGTACGATTATCACCCAGAATCTATTCCGGCTCCTTACCACCACAGTAATATCGATTCTGACGAATTGCTTTACTATGTAGATGGCGACTTCATGAGCAGAAATAATATCGAAAAAGGACAGATCACCTTACATGCAGGGGGTATCCCTCATGGACCACACCCAGGTGCTATTGAGCGTAGTCTTGGTGTAAAATCTACGAAAGAGTTAGCCGTAATGATTGATCCTTTTAATCCAATGAAAATAACCAAGGAAGCCCTTAATATTGAGGTAGATGGTTATTACAAATCGTGGATAGAGAAACATTAAACTAATGTAATAATTAGATAATTAATCAATTGATCTGAAGCAAATGAAGTTTACTGACCAACCAGCATATAAAGAAAATATCATTTTGAAACTCACATTTCAATTTGCGGTTGAGATTGTTAAGTACACTGAAGAGTTATCAAAGAACAAAAAGTTTGTGATCGGAGATCAATTATTGAGGTCCGGAACATCAATTGGAGCAAATGTTAAAGAATCTCAAAATGCTGAAAGTAAAAGAGATTTTATTCACAAACTCAAAATAGCCCTGAAAGAAGTGGATGAAACAGAGTATTGGCTTTTTATATGCAATGAAGTGGAATCATATCCTTCAACAGATCATTTAATCAGCCAATTAACTGAAATCTCAAAGGTTCTGACAAAGATTGTTACAACAACAAACAAAAACCATTTTCAGAAAGTAAATAATTAAACAATTAAGACATTAATCAATTAGCTAATTAACAAGCGATGAACGATTTAAAACAAGTTAAAAACTTCGATTACGGACTGGAAAAAATATTTCCTGAAGCAAAAGATTTCCTTCCTATAAATGGTACCGACTACGTTGAAATATATGTAGGCAATGCCAAGCAGTCAGCTCATTATTACAAGACAGCCTTTGGCTTCCAATCATTAGCCTACTCAGGACTTGAGACAGGTTCTAAAAACAAGACTTCCTATGTACTGGTACAAGATAAGATAAGGCTTGTACTTACCTCATCCATGGAGCCAGATAGTGAGATAAATAAACATTTGGCAACTCATGGTGATGGAGTAAAGGTTATTGCCCTTTGGGTGGATGATGCTACCAAAGCTTTTGAAGAAACCACTAAGCGAGGAGCCAAACCTTACTTGCAACCTATCAAAGAAGAAGATGAAAATGGCTATGTAGTTCGTTCAGGAATTCACACTTATGGAGACACTGTCCACATTTTTGTAGAACGAAATGAGTACAAGGGCATTTTCCTTCCCGGTTACGAAAAATGGGAATCCACCTACAACCCTGAACCAACTGGCTTAAGATACATTGACCACATGGTAGGCAATGTGGGATGGGACGAAATGAATACCTGGGCCGAATTTTATCAAAATGTAATGGGTTTTGCCAACCTTATCACCTTTGATGACAAGGATATCTCTACCCAATACACCGCCCTAATGAGTAAGGTAATGACCAATGGAAATGGTCGTATAAAATTTCCTATCAATGAACCGGCTGAAGGTATCAAAAAGTCTCAGATTGAAGAATATATTGATTTCTATAAAGGAGCCGGCTGCCAGCACATTGCCGTTGCTACCAACGATATTGTGCATACGGTTCGTGAAATGACAGAACGAGGAGTTGAGTTTTTGTATGTACCAGGCACCTATTACGACACCGTGGGTGATCGTGTAGGGAATATTGAAGAAGATCTTAGAAAACTAAAAGACCTAGGAATAATGGTAGATCGTGATGATGAAGGATACCTCCTCCAGATATTTACCAAACCCGTAGAAGATAGACCCACCATGTTCTTTGAGATTATTCAGAGAAAAGGAGCTCAATCGTTTGGCAAGGGTAACTTCCAGGCACTTTTTGAATCAATTGAGGCCGAACAAGCCAAAAGAGGAACACTTTAATTTTAATTATGAAAAAAATGGAAAGCTGGGTTCAGGTTGATGCCAATTCAGACTTTAGCATATACAATATACCTTTTGGTATTTTTAAACAGAATGGCCGTGTTAGAGCCGGATCGGCAATTGGTAATTACGTTATCGATCTGGATCAGCTGCACAAACGTAATTACCTGGATTCATTTGAACTTCCAGAGGGCTTTTTTGAATCCGATACACTTAACGAATTTATAAATCAAGGGAAAGAGGTAACCAATGCCCTTAGAGTTAAGATCATTGAGTTATTCTCCAAAGAATCTGGTGAGTTACAGGATAATAAATCAGACATTGAGTCTATTTTAATTCCAATGAGCGAGGTGGAGATGCTAATGCCAGTCGATGTCCCTAATTATACCGACTTTTATTCAAGCATTGAGCATGCCACTAACGTTGGCACTATGTTCAGAGACCCTGATAACGCATTGTTTCCGAACTGGAAACATCTGCCAGTTGGTTATCATGGCCGATCTTCATCTATTGTTGTTTCAGGTACGCCTATAAAACGCCCTAAAGGTCAAACCAAGGCTCCGGATGCTGACAATCCAACATTTGGCCCCACCCAACGGCTAGATTTTGAGTTAGAAATGGCTTTTATTGTAGGAAAGGAGACTATACTTGGCGAATCGGTTTCAACCAAAGATACAGAAGACTACATATTTGGATTTGTGCTTTTTAATGATTGGTCAGCCCGAGATATACAAGTGTGGGAATATGTGCCCTTAGGGCCATTTCTTGCAAAGAATTTTGGCTCTTCTGTATCTCCATGGATTGTAACGCTTGAAGCCTTAGAACAGTTTAGAGTGGAAACACCTAAGCAGGATCCTCAAGTACTCCCTTACCTTCAAATTGAAGGTAAAAAGAACTTCGATATCAACTTACAGGTAGGTATCATTCCAGAAAACAGTGAAGAGCAAATTGTAAGTAATTCCAACTTTAAATACATGTATTGGAATGTAAACCAGCAATTGGCTCACCATACGGTAAATGGCTGCAACATAGAAATTGGTGATATGTATGCGTCCGGAACTATTAGTGGACCAACGGAAGACTCGTATGGCTCCATGCTGGAATTAGCCTGGAAAGGAACAAAGCCCATTAAAATGAAGGATGGTTCTGAACGCAAGTTTATTAATGATGGTGATACAGTTGTCATGCGTGGTTATGCTGAAAAAGAAGGAATGAGAGTAGGGTTTGGTGAAGTACGATCACTAATTTTACCTTCAGACTAATTTTTGATATATGATACGTTCAATTAACCCAAATGACCTTTCGATACCGGAACGTCATGGGATACTTTTAAGCGCAGTCTCACCAAGACCTATTGCTTTTGCTAGCACCGTTGATGCTAATGGCAATGTAAACCTAAGCCCATTTAGCTTTTTTAATGTATTTAGCTCTAACCCTCCTATCCTGGTTTTTTCACCAGCTCGAAGGGGAAGAGAAAATACTACGAAGCATACGCTGGATAATGTTGAAGTTGTTAAAGACGTTGCTATAAGTGTTGTTAGCTACGACATGGTTCAACAAATGTCATTAGCAAGCTCAGAATTCCCACAAGGAGTAAATGAGTTTGTAAAGTCAGGATTCACAGAATCACCTTCAGAAACAATTCAACCTCCATTTGTTAAAGAAGCTCCTGTATCTTTCGAATGCAAGGTAAACGACATCATTCATCTGGGCGACCAAGGAGGAGCAGGCAACCTTGTTATTTGTGAGGTTCTACGTATTCATATGAATGATGAAATATTGAACGAACAGGGACAAATTGATCCTAATAAAATAGATACAGTTGCACGAATGGGTGGCTTTTGGTATTGCCGAGCTAGTGGTGATGCGTTGTTCCAAATTCCAAAGCCCCTCACCTCTGTGGGTATTGGTTATGATATGATTCCAAAAGAAATAAGGAATAGCGGTGTTCTTACAGGTAATGAATTAGGTCAACTTGGAAATATTGAACAGTTGCCTTCAAAAGAGGAAGTGACTAAAGCAAAAGAAATTTCAGAAGTTGCCAAAATTTTAAGCTCTGGAACAGAAGTGGAAGAGAGACTTCATCAACTAGCCAAAGGTTATTTGGCTAAAGGACAAACTGAACAGGCCTGGGCTATTCTTATGAGCAATAAATAACATTTTATTGCTTATTTTCGTTAAGTAACAAAGGTTAGGATAATTCAAATGAGTATTATGGCCGGCCCAAAGGCCGGCTTTTCATTATGAAAAGACTTCTTATACTATTACTTGCTTTTTTATCTGCTCAAGCATACAGCCAATCTGTAGAAACACACTACGATAATGGTACACTCCGCTCGATTGGGGAATTAAAAAATGGGCAAAAAACTGGAGCCTGGAAGTTCTATTACCCGGATGGCACCCTTCAGGCAGTTGAAAATTATCAAAACGATCAGTTGAATGGAGAAGTACTAACGTACGATTTTGACGGAAATCTTCAGGGGAAAGAAAACTGGCTTAATGGCACTCTTGAAGATTCAGCCTATTATTATTACCCAAGCAAAAGAATCAAAAAAATGGGTGTGTACAAGTCTGGCCAATATTCCGGAATGTGGATTGATTATTACCCTACAGGAGTTGTTAAAAGAACTCTGGAATATGTAAATGGAGAGCCTCAAGGCTACTGGAAGTTCTATTCGGAAAAAGGTATTTTGATTCAAAAAGGGGAATACAAAAATGGCCTTGAAAACGGTAATTGGGAATTCTACAACAAGAAAGGAAAACTCAAATACAAGGGCAAATACAATAATGGCAAAAAAACCGGGGACTGGGTAGAGATATCCGGTGGCAAGGAAAAGCCGTTCTACTACAATGATTAAAAATCACTAGTCAGGCTTAGGAAAAACCCGTGTTCACCCGAATTATTAAACGAGTATTCTGCACGAATCACAAAATCATACATGGTTACAAAATCGAGGCCAATACCAGTACCTGCAAGCCACTTATCAGCGAGTAAGGCATTACCCTCAAGTCCATCCACATTTTTAGCATATCCTACATCCAGATACGTTTTTATATACAAACCGTAAGGTATATATTGAAATTGCTCCAAAGGCATGCTTTTCCACCTGGTATTCCCCTTGAATATCTCCTTTTTAAATGTTGCTTTATTCAGAAAGTAATTTTGCGAATAAATTACGCTCAGTTCATACCCTCTTACAAGATTATTTCTAAATCCCAGCCCGTAAAGCAAGGTATAAGGCTGCTCTCCAGGCACACTTAAACTTACAGAACTGTAATTGCTAAAATAAAACCCTTTTTTAAGGTCAAAATAATGGGAATAACTCGCATTTAAACCCGTTTTAGAAACACTATTCTTTCCTCCAAAACCAAGATGATAGATCTCTGCATTTAGTTCAAAACCCTTTAAAGGATAAGCAACTATATCCCTTTTATCCAAACTAAAATTGTAACTCAATTTAGCATATTGTTGCCTGTTGGTGCCGGTACCTAAATAGTTCGGATTTAATTCCAGTACAGTGTCTGCAACATTACTTATGTTGTATTCTAACCCAATACTATGTCTTGTATAGAATGAGTTTCTAAGCGTGTAAACGCCTCCAAAGTGGTAGCTGGTTTTTAAACGATTAGGTGATTCGTAGAATTCTCTATTGTTATTTTCTACTTTGTAATGAAGGTTATTGTATTCAAGATATTTCCAAAAGAATGAAAGACCATTTCTTTGACTTCGGTCAATATATGGGAAAGAGTACTCTATTTCAAAACGTTTTGTATAACCAAACTGGGCAGTAAGTGTCATACGTTCATTCATTCCTCTCATATTAAAATGATAAAGGCTTAATCCGTAAATCAGGCGATTAAAATCATGGTCGTGATTAACCCACCAATCATTAAAGTTTCGGTCTATAATGTCAAGTAAAGGAATAGGGAACAGATACCAGCGCTCAGAAACATCAATTACAATATCTACCTTAGTGTAATCGAGTTCCAGCATTCCAACAGTAACCTCATTAAAAAGTTTGGTATTATAAATCTTGTTTCTATCGGCCTCAAGTATTTTTTCAAGCGTATTAAACTCATACTTTTTGCCAATTTCAACGGACATTTCGCGTAAAATTATTCTGTCCCTTGTTTTATTATTTCCTGTCAGAAAAATATTATCAATTACCACATATCGAGTGGTATCTTGCCCAAACGTATGAATAGCCGAACCAATAAAGAGCAGAAAAAATATTTTTAACCTCAGAGGTAACAATAAGTTAATTTTATTTTAAGCATCAAAGATGTGATTTTCTAACGAACTATGATGCATTAAGGTTAAGTTTCAAACGAATACGAAATATGTGTTGTTGTATATCTATTCCTTGATCTACCTCAATTGCATGCACCTGATAATGAAGCTCAAGCCCTACCCTTTTCGAAAAATCACGTCCAATAACAAATGTATAGCGTTGGTACTTACTAAAAGGTAAAATAGTGCCTTTATCGAGTTCATCTAAAAACTCAATTAATAACTGATTGTAGGTAGACCTTTTTTCGCCAAATAATTTATAATGAGGTGTTGCCAGCCCTACCCTATACCTCCCTCTCACATTAAATTCAGTAGCATAAGAATCTGTCAAAAACCAACGTTCTTCTACCATAACCCTATGATGGATAGAAAAACCTCTAACTCTTGGCCACACAAGCTCAACCGCCTGAAAGACCCGAAGGTCCAAAATATTTTCAAAATCAGGATTGGTACTGTAAAATGCGGCAACGCCTCCTATTAGGGTAATATCTTTTGTTGGTTTCCACTGCAAGGCAGGTCGTATGTAAAATACAGACCAGTGCATATCAAAATAATACCGGGCTCCAAGATCGCCTACTTGGGCAAGTTTATCATTGAATTGGTATTTTAATATTGCATCATTCCAACTTTGGAATTCCTGGCCTCTAACCTGACTAAATGAAAGTGTGGAAACAAAAAGAAGTAAAACAATTAAAAAGTATTTTGATTTAATAGTCACTAAAAAAATCATAACTCAAAGTTATTACAGACTCATATAATACAAAAAAAGCTCGTTTCTGAATAGAATACGAGCTTTTTGTAGTCCGTAGGGGAATCGAACCCCTGTTACCAGGATGAAAACCTGGCGTCCTAACCCCTAGACGAACGGACCTCCTTTAAAAAGGTGGTGCAAATATAGTTGTGGTTTTTATTTTGCCAAACCAGGTTGATTATTTTTTTCTTTTTTATGTTTTCTGCTTTGTCAATAATTAAAGATAATACAATTCCCTTTTATTGATTTTAGCATACAGGAATGCTACCTTTGTGGAAATTTTTAACACATACTAAAGCTTAAAAAATCATGACAAAAGTAGCTATTAACGGATTCGGAAGAATTGGACGCTTGACTTTTAAAAGCCTTTTAAACAAAAAAGGAATTGAAGTTGTTGCTATCAACGACCTTACAGATACAAAAACTTTAGCCCACCTTTTAAAGTATGACTCAGTTCATGGGAAATTTCCAGGCACAGTAGAAGCATCAGAAACTGGAATCATTGTAAACGGAAAAGAAATTAGAATATATGCTGAACGCGAACCAGCTAAATTGCCATGGGGAGATTTAGGTGTAGAAATAGTACTTGAGTCAACTGGTAGATTTGTTGATGCTGAAGGTGCAGGCGGACACTTGACTGCCGGTGCTAAAAAAGTGGTTATTTCTGCTCCTGCAAAAGGAGACATTCCAACGGTTGTTTTAGGTGTAAATGAAGAAACGTTAACAGGTTCAGAAACTATCATGTCTAACGCATCTTGTACTACCAATTGCCTGGCTCCTATGGCCAAAGTACTTGATGATACTTTTGGAATTGAAAAAGGTTATATCTCAACAATTCACGCGTACACTGCAGATCAAAATCTGCAGGATGCTCCTCACAGAGATTTAAGAAGAGCAAGAGCGGCTGCCTATTCAATCGTTCCAACCTCAACAGGAGCTGCTAAGGCTGTTGGATTGGTACTGCCACACCTTAAAGGTAAATTAGATGGAGTTGCCATGCGCGTTCCTATTCCTGATGGATCATTAACTGACCTTACTGTTATTCTTAAAAAAGAAGCAACTGCGGAATCTATCAATGAAGCAATGAAAAAAGCTGCCAATGGACCTATGAAAGGCATTTTGGAATATACTGAAGACCCAATCGTGTCTATTGATATTGTTGGAAATCCTCATTCATGTATTTTCGACTCAAAAATGACTTCTGCAAACGGCACATTGGTTAAGGTTGTTGGTTGGTACGATAACGAAGCTGGCTACTCAAACAGAGCTGCAGACCTTATTGAAAAGATAAGCTAGTTATATAAAACTAATTCAAATAAAAAGGCTCCTAAAAGGAGCCTTTTTTATTATGTCAATCTCAAACTAGAGTGTAGCCATTTGCTCCTCTGTAGCCTCAATGTTATGATACACTTTCTGAACGTCATCATTATCTTCTAATGCATCAATCAGCTTCATTACTTTTTCAAAAGCTTCATCGTCAAGGCTAACAAATGTATTTGGTATACGCTCCAGCTCTGCATTTTCAGCTTCAAGGCCTAACTCATCCAATTTAGATTGCATATTGCCAAAATCTTCCATAGCGCATGTTATGGAAATAAACCCATCATCAAACTCGACCTCGTCTGCTCCGCCATCAATTAGCTCAAGAGTTAGCTCATCTTCATCCATACCTTCCGTCATGGGTATCGCAAAAACTCCTTTCCTGTCAAAAATAAATTCCAACGACCCATTGGTACCCAAACTTCCTCCATGTTTGCTAAAGGCTGCACGCACATCTGCCACTGTTCTGTTCAAATTATCAGTTGTGCACTCTACAAAAACAGCTACTCCGTTAGAGCCATACCCTTCATAGGTAGTTTCCATATAATCAGCTGCGTCACCACCGGCTACCTTCTTAATTGCTCGCTCAATAGTATCCTTAGGCATATTTTTGCCCTTAGCATTTTGTACAGCTAAACGTAACCTTGGATTCATTTCCGGGTCAGCACCACCAGTCTTTGCTGCTACAGTAATTTCTTTGATGAGTTTGGTAAATATTTTACCTCTTTTCTTATCTAGCGCACCTTTTTTATGCTTAATGGTACTCCACTTACTATGGCCACTCATATTGTTAAGTTGTTTAAATCGAACCCAAAATTATTATTTTCCTTACTTTTTCGCTCGCTGCTCCACCCTAATTTTAAACCAAATATTAGATATTACTCCAGTAAGTATAATCAGTATGCCTATAAAAGACTTTAACGTATAGGATTCATCGAAAAAGAAATACCCAAATGTCAAAGCGAAAATAATCCCAATATACTGGATGCTGGACACTTTGGAAAGGTCGTCCAGTTGATAAGCTTTGGTTAAAAAATATTGAGCAAATTGAGTAACCACCCCAATGCTAATTAAAATAAACAGTTCTGCTAAACCTGGAGTTGTCCACCCTCTGAACAATAGATAAGTACCTGTTATTGGTATCGTTATCAGTGGAAAATAAAAGATGATAACCAAGGGATGTTCGCTAAGTTTAAGCTTACGAATACTGTTATAAGCCACTCCTGCACCAAAAGCTGAACCAACCCCAAGAATAACTTGCCACATACTTACCCGTGGATCAAAACCCTGAATCAAAAACACACCTAAAAGTGCTACAAAAAAGAAAATCCATTGTACTGAATACACCCGTTCTTTAACAATGAATATTCCCAATATTGTTGTGAAAATAGGAGATGTATACTGAATGGCCACTGCGCTTGCCAATGGCATTTGTTGTATGGTAGCAAAAAACATCAGCAAAGCAACCGAGCCGGCTATACCACGAATGATTAACCACTTCTTATTATTACCCCAAATACTTATTCCTAAACGTTTAACGGTAATAAATGAGATGACAAACGAAACAATTGAACGAAAAAATACAATTTCAACAGGGCCTATTCTTGGAATGTACTTTATAAGAACGTTCATTATGGCAAAAAAGGAAGTTGCCACTAACATGTAGAGTACCCCTCTGCTCATTAACCAGCAATTACTCCATCCTGAATAGTAATTTTTCGATCAGCTATTTCTGCAAGGTGATTGTTGTGAGTAACAATTACGAATGTTTGGCCAAGTTCATCTCGCAATTTAAAAAACAGATTATGCAACTCTTCTGCATTCTTTGAGTCCAAATTACCACTTGGTTCATCTGCAAAAACTATTTTTGGTTTGTTAACCAAAGCACGGGCTACTGCTACTCGTTGCTGTTCTCCACCCGATAGCTGGGAAGGTTTGTGGTTCTTCCTTTGAGAAATTGATAAAATATCGAAAAGTGTATTTACGTAATCTTTGGTTTCGCTATCTTCTCTACCTCCAATAAGCGCTGGCATTAAGGCATTTTCAAAAGATGTAAACTCTGGTAGAAGGTTATGAAACTGAAAAATGAATCCTATTGATGAATTTCTAAACCTCGCTAACCTCTTCTTGTCTAGCAAATCAATTTGTTTCGAGTCAATTACTAGGGTGCCAATATCCGCTTTTTCAAGTGTTCCTAAAATGTGCAAAAGAGTACTCTTTCCCGCTCCTGAAGCCCCAACTATGGATATTATTTCCTTCTCTTCTACTTCAAGGTTTACACCTTTAAGCACCTTCACCTCACCATAGGATTTAACAAGGTTAGTTGCACTTAAAACCGACTTCATTACCATAGATTTCAAACATAACAAATATATGTTTAAAGGTATTCATTGCTTGAAATAATAAGCCAAATCAAGTACCTTCGCAAAACATTTTTGAGCCTTAGTGGGCACATTCAAACAACAAAAATATTAATCATGAACATACACGAATATCAGGCCAAGGACATACTTTCCAGCTATGGGGTAAGGATTCAAAGAGGTATTGTAGCCGATTCTAAAGAAAAAGCGGTGAAGGCCGCAAAACAACTACATAAAGATACGGGAACCGGATGGTATGTTGTAAAAGCCCAAATTCATGCCGGAGGAAGAGGCAAAGGCGGTGGAGTTAAACTTGCAAAAAGCATAGATGAAGTAGCCACTCTTTCGGACCAAATTCTAGGCATGCAATTGATAACGCACCAAACCGGCCCTGAGGGTAAAACTGTTCATAAAGTATTAATTGCGGAAGATGTATACTATCCTGGTGAATCAGAACCTAAGGAGTTTTATTTAAGTATTTTGCTTGATAGGGCAAAAGCGTGCAATGTGATTATGGCTTCTACTGAAGGCGGAATGGATATTGAAACCGTTGCCGCCAATACTCCAGATAAAATTATCAAAGAATGGATTGACCCCAGAGTAGGATTGCAGGCATTTCAGGCCAGAAAAGTAGCTTTTGCCTTAGGTCTTAAAGGTGAAGCATTCAAAGAAATGGTTAAATTCATTTTTAGCTTATACAAAGCTTATGAAGCCACCGATTCCTCACTTTTCGAGATCAACCCTGTTTTAAAAACATCTGACAATAAGATTCTTGCAGTTGACGCCAAGGTGAACCTGGACGATAACGCTTTGTACAGACACAATGATCTGGCGGAATTAAGAGATCTAACTGAAGAAGACCCGTTGGAGGTCGAGGCAGCTAAATCAGATCTTAACTATGTTCGATTAGATGGAAATGTAGGCTGTATGGTAAATGGTGCTGGCTTGGCTATGGCAACCATGGATATCATAAAACTGTCGGGTGGTGAACCTGCTAACTTTCTTGATGTAGGCGGAACAGCAAATGCAGAAACAGTTGAGGCGGGTTTTAGAATCATTTTAAAAGAACCAAACGTAAAAGCAATACTTATCAATATTTTTGGCGGAATTGTTAGATGTGACCGTGTAGCAAATGGTGTAGTCGAAGCGTACAAAAACATTGGTGAAATCAATGTGCCAATTATTGTAAGGTTACAAGGCACTAATGCTGAAGAAGGCGCTAAAATTATTGAAGATTCAGGCTTAAAAGTTACCTCTGCTGTTGTTTTAAAAGATGCCGCAGAAAGAGTAAAAGAGGCACTTGCTTAAAAGATACGCCCTTTGCACCCGTAGTTCAACTGGATAGAATATCGGATTTCGGCTCCGAGGGTTGAGGGTTCGAATCCTTCCGGGTGCACAAAAGCCTTCCATTTAATTTGAGGAAGGCTTTTTTTATACTTGCATTTTGCTCAATATCCTTTTACCTTTAAGATTGAATAGTTATATGTCCATGAAAAAGTTTGCAGTTATACTTCTTTTAATTGGTATCAGCCTCGAGTTATCAGCACAAAGTTTTTATAACCGTAGGATTGACAGAAGATGGATTGCATCAGTGGGTACAGGCACTGCAAAATATTTTGGTGACTTGGCAAACTCAGGTCAAATTTTTCAAAGTACTCGATATAATCTTGAAGCAGGCCTGGAATACCGGTTTACGTCAAGAGTATCGGCTAGAACAGGTTTAACATATTTCAGAATTCATGGGGATGACAAGGACGCAAATTCGGATGGACGTGTAGTTAGGAATCTTAATTTTGTTGGAAACAATGTAGAAATCTCAGCTGTTGGAATTGTACAACTATTTGATGAGTCTGGGAGATATTATCAGCGTCCAGTGGTGAATGTTAATTTTTTTGCCGGTATTGCACTGCTTTACTTTAATCCAAAAACAAATATACCTGCCACTGACTATAATGGAAATCCATTCCCGGATGCAGGTAAAATGACGAGTTTAAGGCAATATCAAACCGAGCAAGTGAGTTATGGCCCAGTTACTTTAGCTGTTCCATTCGGAGTAGGTGTAAAACTTAAAGTTTCACCTTTTTTAAATATCAGTGCCAATGGTGGGTACAGATATACTTTTACTGACTACTTGGATGATATTAGCAATAAATACGTAGGAGAGGATGCTTTTACCGATCCACTTGCTCAAGCTTTGGCTGATCGGAGGCCCGAAATTGGTCTAACTCCTTTTGATAGTGGAAATAAAAGGGGAGATCCAACAAAAAAAGACGGTTACTTTATGCTGAGTGTGAGAGCTGAGTATTATTTACCTTCTAATATTTTCGGGAACAATAATAATAGAGGAAGAACTTATAAGAAACCCAAGTATCGTAGAGGAGGAAAAAGAAGATAGTTATCTAGGTTTATCTAAACCGCAGACTTGTCAAGTTCAGTAAATTTTGATTCGTTACTAATAAACTCTGGAACTAATTTCTTCATCCTTTGGACCATTTCAAATTCCTTCTGATCATTTGCAAGCTGAATTATTTCATCAATAGCGCTGTTAACCTTTAGGAAAGGATGATCAATCACTTTAGCTATCATGATTTTATTGTGATGTGTATTAATGCAGTTCTCTTTATCATTTAATAATTCTTCGAACAGTTTTTCTCCTTCTCTAAGTCCTGTAAACTCAATTTTTATCTCCGAATTAGGTTCAAATCCAGATAAGAGAATCATCCTTTCAGCCAGATCAGCTATTTTAACAGATTTACCCATATCAAAAATAAATATCTCACCTCCTTTTCCCATTGCCGCAGCCTCAAGAACCAATTGGCAGGCTTCCGGTATTGTCATAAAGAATCTGGTTATTTCCGGATGGGTTACAGTTACAGGGCCGCCCTTTGCAATTTGTTCTTTAAACAATGGAATAACAGAACCATTTGATCCAAGAACATTTCCAAATCTTGTTGTCACGAACTTTGTCTTTGAATATACTCCCTTCTCGGCTAAATTATTTAATGACTGGACAAACATCTCACCAATTCGCTTTGATGCACCCATAACATTGGTTGGGTTCACTGCTTTATCAGTTGAAATGTAAACAAACTTATCAACTTTATTCTTTACGGAAATCTCTGCCAAGGATCTTGTTCCCAGTACATTACACAGAACGGCTTCAGTGGAATTAATTTCCATCATTGGTACATGTTTATAGGCGGCTGCATGAAATACGATATTTGGTTTGTAAGTTTCAAAAACATGGTTCAATCTTTCACTATTCGTAATATCCCCAATTATATATTCCACTTCTATATCACCTAATAAAAATTCCTTAAGCTCTTGTTGCAGTGAAAACATAGAGGATTCAGACTGATCATAAAGAATCAAACTTATGGGATGATACCCGGCTAGTTGCCTAACTATTTCACTTCCTATTGATCCTGCAGCCCCTGTTATTAAAATTCGTTGTTCGCCTACTTCTTTAGATATGTAATAGTTGTTTAAATTGATAGCTTCTCTACCTAGTAAATCTTCAATATTAATTTCCTGAATTTGACGAGTGCTCAATTCACCTTTTGCCCATTTATTTACTGGAGGAACATGCAAAACCTTGGTCCCGGACCTTAAAGCAATATCTACAAGTTCGTTTTTTCGAGTTATATCAAGATTTTGAACAGAAATAACAATTTCATCAATATCTAATTCAACCATTACCTGTTCTATTCGGTTCCCAGAATAAATCTTAACACCATTTACTACTTTGCCTACTTTGTTTTGGTCATCTTCAATGTACCCCATAACCTTGGAGTCATTATCATTAGTAAAAAGTTGATTTACTATTTGTCCAGATTGCCCGGCTCCGAAGATCAAGATTTTCTTAAGAGACTTTGGTCCCCCTTTTAGAAAATTAAATATAAACTTAACAATAAGTCTATAAGTCAAAAGAAATACAACACTTATAAAAAGTGCTATAAGATTTATTGAGTACGGCAGACCTGAAATACCATTTTTGGCATAATAAAGAAAGTTAAATAATGCAGACAAACCTGAGGCTAAGCCTATTGTGTATGCAACTCGTAATCCATCCTGAAATCCTGTGTATCTGACAATCCCGGAATAACTTCTCGTAATTAAGGAAACGAATATGGATAAAAAAACAAATACGGGTATTCCAACCTCATAATTACTACTGTCAACAGAAACAAGATTGAAGTTAAATCTAAGAATGTAAGAGAATGAAACAGCAATCAACACCAAAAAAGCATCAATAACTATAATGATCCAGCGAGGTAATATCCGTAGTTCCCTCAGTCTCCTAAACATTTCTAATTTATTTTTTTCGGTGATGGAATGCCTTCTTTGCTCCAAATAAAGCACCTACTGCAATCAGGATCTCAATTCCACCTATTGGAACATCAGGATCTCCACCTCCTCCAGGACCTCCACCTCCTGGCTGAGCGGCCAGCAGCGAAGACAAAAAGATAAAGAATGCAACAAGCCTTAATCTCATTTTTTTAGAATTCTGTAATTGATGGTTTTGCTTTTGGTTACAATATTAACAATATAAATACCCTTTGGGGCAAATGTCATGTTAATTTCATTTTCGATTTTCTTTCCTGAACTATATATCAGTTTGCCATTGGTTGAATATATTCTAACATTAAGAACGTCTAACCGCTTTGAATCGATATGTAAAACAGAACTAACCGGGTTTGGATACAAACTAATTTCAGAGCCATCCAAATCATTTTCAATGTCTGTAACTACAGAAACCAAATGAATTTCAAATCTTGAATTACCCCAACTTTCAGGATCACTTGTTACGTTAAAGTTATATTCATAACCACTTTCAAGCGTTGTTGATTTATTCAAATAATTGTCAATCAAAACAAAGTCATATAAAGGAGAGAAAGACTCCAAATTATCAAACGAAAGAACATAATCCCCCTCCTCAAATACTCTAACATAATCGCTTAGATCATTGTCCCAAGCCGTATTATACATGTCAACCTTTATGGTTTTTTCATCAAACTCACCTAATGCAGCAAGTGTATTAATTGCTAAACTCTGCCCTTCGCTGTCAAGAGTAGCCAAATTAAAAATGCCGTTTCTGAGCTTAATCCCATCATACTTAGTATCAAACCCATCTATAGCTCCTTCTCTAAAGTGAATGTACGTTCTATCAACTTTATCTGCCTTGGATAATGAAACAATTAACAAATTTTGCTCTTCTTCATCAGAGCTTCGAAGAAAAGAGCTTGAAGAAGTGGCTTTAGCAGATTCAGGTATAGTTAATGTTGGACTCGAGGCATTTGTTTGCACCCAGAATGCCTGGCCAGAAGCAATAAGGCCATTTGTTAAATTACCAGTAGAACCATTCCAATAATCATAACTTGAAGTGGACGTATTCCAAACAGCAACTGTACCGCTAACACTTCCATTCCTTGTCATAAGGTCCCAATCTACGGTAGAAGGAAATGGATTATTAACCAAATTCCAGCCATCATCAGATGGGCTACCAGAACTAGTATATGTTAAGGGAATAGATTGATTATGCTGATTTAAAGTGCCAGAAAAACTAACAGTTACTGGCATTTCTTCAGTTCTTGTCCACATAGAATATCCTCTGGAATTAGATATAGAACTACCAAATGTAGACTGCAACACCCAACCGTTATCAACTCCACCTGTTACTGATTCATTATAATAGGCAAGGTCGTTACCGTTAATTGTTAGACCAGCGCTTGTTATCTGAGTTACCGTTGCTCCATTAACACAAGTCCCAAAATTTCTCCAAACATCGCCTCCTCCATCAAAATAGCGCTGCACAACCACATTGCCGGTAACACTTGCATCTGAAGGAATTGCATTGATTCGTGCAGCATTGGATCCAGATGTAGAAATTACTGTAAATACTCCTGAACCACTTCCATCGGCATCAAAAACAGCTCCAGAACCAAGAGTCATAGCAGTATTCAAATTGGAATTCATATTATTCGAAACTGTACCACCTGAATTAGTCACCGTCAGGTTATAAAAATTATTAGTACTTGAACCCGAAATGCTTTGCGCATTTATCCCATTGAAAGTTACAGTACCATTTACATTACTAAAGGTTCCACTATTTGCAAAATCACCAGCAATAGTAAGCGTTTTACTAGGAGCCGAAATTGAACCTGTTACCGTTAAATCGTTAAAAGCATTGGTACCACTACCGGAAATGGTAGTCGTTCCATCAAAAACAAATACTCCCGATGCGGATAAACTACCATCGTTCACTAAATTTCCAGCCAGATTTACTTGCCTACCATTGGGATCAAAAGAGGCTCCCGGATCAATATCCAGAACTCCATTTATATCGGCATCCTGATTAGATAAAGATACACCAGCAGAATTAGATACAGTTATACCTCCACCAAAAGTTACCATGTTATTACCGGTGATGGATTGAGCGGATGTTCCATTGAAGTTAATTCTCTGAGTTGGAGCCCAGGTTCCATCATTGTGTAAATTGCCTTGTAAGTCAATTATATTCCCATTACTAGATGTTGAAAAAGTTGTTTCAATAGTAATATCTCCAAAAACTTTAAGTAATCCGGAAAGTGCAGATGATAGCGTTTTTGTTCCAGACCCTGTCAAAATTAAGTTTCCATAATTCGCAGGTAGAACACTTTGATCACCAAGTCTATTATATGTTACAGTAAAGTTATAATCGCCCGGAACAGGGACCGAAGAAGGCCCCGGAGACGTGCTATGCCACCAACCATCCGGTTGATTATTTGTCACGTTCAAAGTAGAACCAGAACTGAATGTAAACCCATCTGAATTAAGATATCCATTAGTATTGACAGTAATAGTAGCTGATCCACTCATTGTCACATCAGGGAAGTTTGTTGATGCAGAACCTCCATTTATTGAACCTCCAACAACCATAGCAGAGCCACTTTCAATCGTAATTGAAGCACTACCACTACTATTGGAAACAGCATACCCGGAACCAATTGTAAATGTAGTTCCAGAGTCCACAATTAAAGAATTGGAAATGGCAATATTTCCATTAATTGTCGTTCCTCCACCTGAGCTAAAAGATATAGTATTAAATGGAGAGGTCGTTGACCAATTATTTATAACTGTTGAGCCGGTACCTAAAATAACAATATTCAAAAAAGAATTATCTTCAATAATTTGCGCACTTGGTACGCCTGTACTCGATAAACTTAAGTTGATATTTAATGTTACCGGGGTAAATAAAAAGAAAGGATCGCTGTAATATAATGAATTAGCAACGGAATTAGTTACTGTGATACGATCGACTGTCACATCTCCATATATGGGGTTCAAGCCTACCTGCCTTCCGTTTGTAATTGCTATATCTCCGGTTCCAGGAACACCTGCTCCACCTGATCCTGTTGGAGTTAAGGACCAAATAGAAGCATCTCCCCAATCTCCATTGGCGATAGCAAAATAATTAGTTGAATAAGCTGAAGTGCTTATAAAAATTATAAATATTAGAAAGTAAAAATTCCTAACCATATATTAATAATGGTAAAGTAGTTGCCAATATAATGATCAATACACAAAAATACTATTTTGTAACCAATAAGTAAATTTAGAACGGCATGTTAATACTTTTTCTTTTGAAACCAAAAAGCTGGTATCAAAAGCAACATGATGATTGGGTTCACTACAATCCGATGAACAAAGGAAAGCAAAGGAGAAGAAATCTCAGAAGGACCTTCTAGCGAAAGTTTGAAGTAAAAATAGAGAGGAAGTATAATGGCTAATTCAAAAAACTGTATAATAAATGCAATTTTTATCAATTCCCTATCATTAAAAATGGCATAGATGAGCAATATAACAGCTAAATCGTTAACAATAAATCTTATTGACCTGTTGACAATAAATTGCCAGTTAGGGTTCAAAATATTTGAGAATAACCACTCGGAGTAATTAATTCGTTGAAGCAAATACATTGCTATAAGGATAACTACCGCCAATGTAATATAAAATGCTCTTTTGTTTACTTTCACTATTTATTCAAGTAAAAGAAATGCTCTAAGATTTATTTTTTTGTGATACCCACCTTACCCAAATAAACCATAGTAAAAAAACGAATGCATAAATAATACCTGTGAAAACAAACTTGTGCATCAGGTAAAGTTGGTTAGGAAAATATCTGGCAACCAAGAAGAGTCCTGAAACACGTAAAAGATTGAATACGTAAATTGATATCAATCCAAGAAAAATAAATACAAATGACCTACTCCAGCTCCCTTTGTATGCTATAATAAAAGCTAAAAAGAGAATACTAACATTAATCGCATTACACCCTTCATAAACATTCACAATTATATTCCCATCAAGCGTAATAGCAACATTAGGTTCGACAAGTGAAGGCAAGATAGAAGCTCCAATCCCAACCAAATGAAGTAAATAAGAAGAATGTTTTGCAACTATGCGCGTAATGGGGTCGGCAATAGTACCGTAACTAACCACCCAAAAACCATATACAATATTTCCCAAAATGTATACACCAAGAAATCTCACAAGGAATAATATAGATGCTCTGTACTTTTTAAAAAGCTGAAGAATTGAACTATCCTTATTTTCCATGGTTTTTGATAATTCTTGCTGGAACACCTACTACTGTACAATTGTCAGGAACGTTTTGGGTAACTACTGCGCCAGCTCCTACCCTTACATTTGAGCCAATTGTTATTCCTTGAAGGATAACAGCTCCTGAACCAATTAAGGTTGCCTCTCCAATGGTTACATTACCTGATATATTAGCTCCAGGCATCACAGAGCAATAATTGCCAATAGTTACATCGTGCCCCACAGTTACATTTAGATTGAGTAGTACATGCGACCCGATTGTACAATCTACCGTAACGATAACTCCATCGCATATAATGATTCCCAAACCCTTCAAATACTCTGGCATTACAACCGTATGCCTGCTAAGCAAATTAACATAATTGACAGAAGCTAAAGCTGCTTTCTCTATAAGTGACCTTTTTAATAGAGGATCTCCTATCGCTACAACAAATGATTTATTTTTATAAATTGAAAGAGCTTCTAAATTCCCCAAATAATCTTTCTCAAGTTTCCGGTCATCAATATATCCGGCAAATTCGTAATCTCTAATTAGAAGATTTCTTATTTCACGCCCAAGACCGCCTGCGCCAATTATCCCTATTTGATCTCGTTTACTAATACGTTGTCTTTTTTATAGTTGAAGTATAATAGTAACTATTTTATTCAATTCTTCTTTGTTTAAAGCCGTTCCTGAAGGCAAGCAAAGCCCCCTATTGAAAATTTCTTCTGAAACCTCCCCACCAAAATAACGGGCATTTTTAAACACAGGTTGTAAGTGCATTGGTTTCCATAATGGTCGGGATTCAATATTTTCTTTTTCCAAAGTAAGCCTAATGGTTTCCCTTTGTTCATACGATTTGGTAAGAATAGTTGTTAACCACCTATTGGAGAAGTACCCAGAAGGTTCTTCAATAAATTCTATCCCTTCAACCCTGTTCAAACTATCTTGGTAGTAGTTGAACACCTCTCTTTTTTGCTTAATACGCTCCTCTAACACTTCCATTTGCCCTAACCCTACTGCAGCATTAATGTTTCCCATACGATAATTATACCCAATTTGCGTATGCTGATAATGAGGAGCGTTATCACGGGCCTGAGTCGCCAAAAACCTAACCTCATCAATATAATTTTTGTTATTTGAAAGTAAAGCCCCACCCCCACTTGTCGTGATGATTTTGTTCCCATTAAAAGAAAGTACCCCCATAGCTCCCATGGAGCCAGCCATCTTACCGTTTAGTTTGGAACCAAGTGCTTCAGCTGCATCTTCTATGACAGGAATATTGTATTGGGCAGCTATTGAGTTGATTTCAATCATTTTAGCAGGCATACCGTATAAGTGTACGGGAATTATTGCCTTTGGTAATGGTTGTTTTGAATGGTCAATTTGCTTAAGGGCGTCCTCCAGAATATCAGGATCCATATTCAAGGTTTCTCTTTCCGAATCGATAAAGATGGGAGCGGCTCCCTGGTAAACAATTGGATTTGCTGAGCCGGCAAAGGTAAACGATTGACAAATGACCGAATCACCATGTTCAACTCCTAAAATTCGTAATGCAAGATGTATTGCAGCCGTACCCGATCCTAAAACGGCCGAATTTTCAGTTCCAATAAAATGAGCTAATAACTTTTCAAAGGCATTTATCTGAGGCCCAACTGTTGAAATCCAGTTGGTTTCAAATGCCTGATTAATATACCATTGTTCTCGACCTCCCATATGAGGAGGTGACAACCATATTTTTCCTTTTTCAATCATTTACAATTCTCGTGCAGGAACTCCTACAACTGTCAAACCCGAATTAACATCTTTTAATACCATAGTCTGCCCACCTATCCTGGCAAATTCTCCAATGGTAATACTTTGCTTTGTAGTTGAACCAATACCCATTTGTACTCCTTTTTCCAATTTCGTAAACCCACCTAAACTAACTCCCGGTGAAAGAAAGCTGTAAGCTCCAATTTGACAATCGTGGCCAAGGGCACAATTCATATTTATTAGGGCAAAGTCCTCCACGTTGGTCCCATGGTTTATGGATACTCCAGGATATATTATGGCCCCCCTTCCAATTTTAACCCCATTGGAAACCCATGCATTTTGTGAAACAAAACCTGGATACTTAAGATTATAAACGGCCAGTTTCTGAACAATTTTTTGTTTGGTCTGTGGATTGGCTATTCCTATTGCAACGTGCAAATCATTAGTTAGGTACTTCTCAATGTCACTAATGGTACCCAGTACTTCCCAACCGTTAATTTTCTGGCCAATTTTACCAGTGTCATCATCCAGAATACCTACTTTTTCAAAATCGTATCCAAACTGGTCGTAATTCCAGGCTATAAAGCCGCCAACATCTCCCGCTCCAATAATCAATAACTTATGCTTCATAGTATTTCGATAACATACCTTTTAGACCCTGCTTAACAGGTAATTGCCACAGCAATTTACACCAATTATGATTTCCTTCAATTAGTTCAGGCCCATTATTAGTAATGGCAATGTCCCATCCAATCGACCTGTTTTCCGGGTGCAGTTGGGCAACTTTCTGAATCATTTTCAAAGTCTTCTCCCATTGAGGTATCTGAAAGCCTACAATTAATTCATTGGATACCGGGTGCCTTTCAACTTCATCCTTTGTAATATCGCTATAAACTGCATTTGAATATATTTTCCCGGTTCCAACATCAACGGGAGCAGCTATGTTTCCTGCTCCTAAATTATCAACAAAGCTGTTCACACTAATCCGTAAGCGAGCTCCCAGGAATTCAACCTTTCCATCATACAATTGGGTGATAATACGTACTGTATTAAGTCCAGACGGTGAAAGTTTCATTAACTCATCGTGTTGAATAACAAATTCTTCTATCAGATTAAAGTTATTTTTTATCATATGATCAATTAATGATTTAGTTGAAAAATCTCTTATTTTGATCACCTCAACTTCAGCTCCTACCTGTCCGGTTGATGATTTCAACACAAGTTTTTCTCTATTGGATACTTGCTCAATTAATTCTTCGTTTTCAATTAGCTCTAAAAGAGTAAGGCGCTTCCTGTTTATGAATGGTTGGTACTTCTCAAAAAAGAGAATCTTGTCTTCAAGTATACCTCTTGTTTCAGCTGGATTCATTTTAAGCTGGTACTCATACATAAAGCCGGTACCAGCATATGTTTTCCTTTCCTCTTTGTCTAATTTATAAAATCGGAAATAGAAGTAATCCATAAGAGAAATATTATACCTAATAGAAGAGGTAAAAACATCAACTAAAATAACTAGACGACTTTTACCAATATTCTTTGATACATGTGTTAGAAACTTTGAAAAAAGCTTTCTATCAAGTTTTTTAAGATAATAAAGTAAATAAATAAACCGTTTCAATTCGATCAATTGTTTCCGTTAAATGGTGCAACTGGCAACCCAACACCTTCCTTTTTTAGAACCTTTAAAAAAGTCAGCCAAAGAATTTTCAAATCGAGAAGAAATGAAAGGTTGTCAACGTAATAAACATCTAAATCAAATTTCTTTGCCCACCTTATATTATTCCTTCCATTTACTTGAGCCCATCCTGTAATACCAGGTCTTACCTCATGTCTCCTTTTTTGAGCACTGTTATAAAGTGGAATGTATTTGAATAATAATGGCCGTGGCCCGATCAAACTCATATGGCCTACTATTACATTAAAAAGTTGTGGTAATTCATCCAGTGACATGCTTCGACAAAAAGCTCCTACTCGTGTTATTCGTTCCTTATCTGGTAACAACTCGCCATTTTCGTTTGTTTTGTCATTCATGGTTTTGAACTTGATAAGTTTGAAAGCTTTCTCATTTTTCCCAGGTCGATCCTGAAAAAAAAAGACATTTCCATTATTGGAGATAAACAATAAGACCACTAAAACGATTAATATCGGTGACAAAATTACAATCCCAATAAATGAGAGCGCAATATCAAGTACTCGCTTAAAAAAGTGCCTATACATAACTTGATACGTAGCTCAAAGCGTTTAGCATGGTAAAGTCTTTCGAAGCTTTGAAAGAGCTTTGGCTAAGTGATTCGTATAATTCGGGTTCTAACTTAAGTTTAAGAATGTATTCAATAATCATATCTACTTCTTTTTCAGAAAAGCATTGGCCATTCTCATACTTTCGTAAATGAAGGTCAAGTGTAGAATCAGGTTCTGCAATACCCAAAATTGGTAAACCTACTGCCTGAAGATTGTATATTTTGCTTGGCACACTTATGCTCGGGGTCTTAGAATCAAGTAATACAACTCCAACATTTGCAGAAGATAATACATGTTGCAAAAGTTCATCAGGCTGAAAAGGCATTATTTTGCAATTATTTAAATTTGACGATTCTATTTGTTTCTTTATCGTGAAATACCGGTCACCCCTTCCTATTACCAGAACTACAATATCTTTATAGACCTCTAGTTTTCTGGCTATGTCTAACAATACTTCCACATTATGTGTTACACCAATATTTCCAGAGTACATAACTACAAATTTATTTTCCAGACCGTTGTCTTTCAAAAAAGAGTTTTCTGCACTGCTAACATGTTTTAATTGAGTTAATCCTGTCCAATTATTAATGATATTTATTTTCGTTCTACTCACATATTTTTCCAATAAATCCACCATGCCCTCACCTATACTATAAAGTCTAAACGATTTTAAAAATAGTCTTTTATTCCACCTGACCCACAGTTTATATATCAGGTTTGTTTCACGTATGTTGTATATTTTTAGTACATCAGGATAGACATCATAAACAAGTATTGAAAAACGATTTTTTAGAAAAAGGGACAGAAGGTAAGCGAATGGGGGAATAGTTACGTAAAACACCTCATACTTACGATATTTCGTTAGCAGTAGAAAAAATATCTGAATAGTTCCAAAAGCCCATGATGTAAATTTTTTAAAAGGATTACCCCTGTTGTAAAGAATTATCTTCGACCAACCTACTGATGAGCTAAGTGGAATATCCTGAACACGAACACTGCCTGCAATAAGAGCAATATGCGAAAACTTACCCGAATCAACAAATGCATTAACAATGTCTATAGTCAAATAGCCTGTTGCCTGATTGATAAATACAATCGATCTTTCTTTGTACTGCAAGTCAATCAAATATTTGTATAAATTTCATTGCAGCTCCTCTTACCCGATCATTATAATCTTCATATAACTTTTTAGAGAAATCAATTCTTACCGGATGATTCTCAAGCAATCCAGCCAACTGATCCGCATCATGTGGCGAAAAGAATGCTCCCTTGTCTCCAAGTTGCTCAATGTTTACTTCAAGATCGGAGGCAATTACAGGTGTTTGTAATGAAATAGCATCTTCTATAACCGTACTCCAGCCTTCAAAAAGGCTGGGTTGTACAACTGCCTGACAATATCTCATCAGGCAAAGCTGGTCATGTCTGCTTATAACCCCCAAAAAACTTATTTTATCATGAAGATTATTTTTTTCAATTAGATCATAAAGCTCCACAATGTAAGGAGAATTGCTATCACTGGGAAACTTACCTGTTATGGCAAGGTGGATATCATTCTTTTTTTTCTTAAGAAGTATCAAAGATTCCAAAAGCACTTTGTGATTTTTATGCTTATGAAACTGATTGGATACCATAAAATACTTATCAGGCAGATTGTATTTTTTTAAAAGCTCTGAATGATTTTCAAATTTAAAATCATCAATAATGGAGGTAAAATGGTAAACACTGATTTTTAAGCTTTCCTTTAGTTTGTAAAACTTATTAAAATCGTTTTCTACAGAGTGACTGGAAACCACTAGATTATTGGTGTTTCTAAGCATAAGCTTAAGCCGGATTTCACGCATCCACCATTGTTTTTTTGTAAAGAACCCAGGGTAATACTTGTGTTGCAAATCTGCGAACCAGGATACAAGCTTTACTCCTTCCTTTTCATACTTTCCAGCATCCACCGATTGGTTCATTAAGGGATAAACACCATCCAGCTTATATTGACCCACCATGTCATCAATAAATGTATTTTTACCGGTAAACCAAGAGGCTAAATACCCTTTGATAAGGGATGGAAACCTCCATTCTACCTTGGTTATATATGGATAATCAAACTCATGTAGAAATTCTTTCAGTGCCACATCGTAAAACAGTATTACTTCAGGCTTTTTATCATCTTCCAAAAAGTTTAAGGTTTTAACTATGTTAACCACATAGTAAATACCTCCCAACCAGTTTTTACTAAAATTGAATATTATTCCTATTCTCCTTCTTTCCTCCATCGTACTAATTTTCCAAAAGGTTCATTATTCCCTCATCAATTCCCCATTCAGGCTCCCAACCTGTTTTTGACTTTAACTTACTTACATCAGCCAAAAGATGCATGCGTTCCACTTTTCTAACCCTTGCTTCATCAACTTCAATAAATATTTTCTCACCCAGCTGACGTTCAAAAGCCTCAACTATTTCTGTAACAGAATACTCAATTCCCCTGCCTAAGTTGAATGTATCATATCCAATGTTTTTCAGCTGAATCAGTTTAAGTACTGCATTGGCCATATCGTAGGTATGAATGAAATCGCGTTTGGGGGTTAAGTTACCTAGCCTAATAGTTCTTAGCCCGCTTTTTATTTGCTTTTCAATTTCAGGGATTAAGTGCGCATTGGTTTCATTGGGCCCAAAAGCATTAAAGAATCTGCATACGATCGTATCAACTTTTGTCTTCAAAAAGAATTCCCTGAAAAGTCTCTCTCCAACCAACTTACTCAGTCCATAAATATCAAGAGGTTCAAGTTTATGGTTTTCTGAAACGGCCAGATCGGCAATAGGATATACAGCAGCAGTAGAAGCAAAGAATACCTTTTTCAACGATCCAACAGAACTACAGGCATCGAGCACATTCATGGTTCCACGAATATTAATATCCGAAGCCTCAAAAGGATGCTGGTTGCAATAGGGAATGAAGTGTATAGCTGCCAAATGCACCAATATCTCTGGCTTAAAGTCTGTTATTACTTTATCCACCATTTCTCTGTTACGAATATCCAATTTGAAAAATCGCTCATCGGGCACATCAATAAATTCACGCTTACCAAACGAAAGGTTATCGATAACTGCTACCTCATAACCTGCTTCTTTAAGCTTAGGTAATATTGCGGAACCAATAAAGCCTGCCCCTCCTGTTACTAGTACTTTCATTGTAGATGTTTAAAATTGTGTTACACACTGGTAATAAACTCAAAATATTTTTCACCAATGTTATCAATAAAAAATTGTTGAATATCTTCTTTTCCTTGTTGTCCGAGTTCTTTTCTTAACACTTCATCCTCCATCAATTGCTTTAATTTTTTTTCAAATTGCGCATAATCAAAAAGAGGAATCAAATAACCATTCCTTCCATCTAGTATCATTTCCGAAGGCCCTGCAATGCAATCAAACGAAATTACCGGTAAGCCGGCCGCCATAGCTTCTCCGATTACATTCGGAAAACCCTCTGAACTAGAGGTGAAAGCAAATATTTTGCTTCGTAAGTAATAGCTTTCAACATCCGATTGTTTACCTGCCAAAACAACTTTTTCGTTTATGTTCAATTCGTTTATAAGTTTTTTTAGCTGTTCACTATTCTTTTGTTTCAGATGATCGTAGCCTACTATAACCAATTTCCAATCGGGGTTATTTGTTTTTGCAAATACCTTTATTAGTTCATCCTGGTTCTTTGATTTTATTAGCCTGCCTACTGTTAATACGATATTCTCCTTTTCAATATTTCGGCCCTTATTTGATATTTCTTTAATGGGATTGCCAATTACTTTGATATTGGAATGCCTAAATTGAGTATTGTAGATTTCTTTTGCCTTTTGGGTTTGTGCAATTACTCCTTTTGCTCTTGGATACAGCCATTTTCGTAATCTATCGGCAAATCTGCCAAGGCTTTTGTCGGGTTGTGCTCTATCGGAAACAAATACTGGAAACTTAAGCCCATAAGTAGCTAAAAGGACAAAACTATTCCAGTATTCACCAAAGCTCAGTATAGTAAAGGGACCAATTCCCTTTATTTCCTTTCGAAGGAACCAAAGTGTCTTAAAAGTTGAAATCAGGCGTTTATCTGTTTTAAATTCAAAATCCGGTTTGTGAATAATTACTTCTAACGGGATTGGATAAAAAATCTCTCTGTTTATTCCATATAATAACAAGTGAACTTCAACCTCCTCCTTCTTAACAAAAAAAAATGCAAGTTCACTCATTACCCTTTCCATACCTCCTGCCTGAAGAGAGTGAATAACAAGACATATTATTCGTTTGTTTTCTTTATTTTTTGAGCGCTCTTTCAATATTGAGAAATAAGATCTATTACCTCCTTAGTTAATTTATTTCCACCACTTTGATTCAAATGATCCGCACTTAACCAATCTGTGTTCGGATTCAAAACATCTTTACATCTTAACTCATTATTCAAATTATAAATCGCAATTTCATTCCCTTCATAAGTAAGTTCTAAATCAGGGCAATCATTCTGTCGTTCTTTCCAGCAAGGCATTTCCAAAATATCCAAATCAATTTTATTCTTTACTGATAAGTAGATAATACTATCCAAATACGGATACCTATCGTGTAAATACATGCCAGAATCAATACAATTATTTACTGTTTTGGAATACGATGAATTATCCTGAACAACTCTGTTTATTCTAAGCTGACCCTGAACCAACCTGGCAGAACGATGATCTTTTGATATTAGCTTCTTGAAGTTTTCAAGAAAAAGCCATCTAAACTTAAAAAGAGGTAAATCTCCTAGTCCTTTACTAAAGCTAAAACCATTGTAGGCATAGTCCTCTACTGGGTGCAGCCCGGAATCATTTTTATAGTTTGTATGACAACTACTCAGAAATAACAATATTTTTTTTGGCTTATGGTTTTTTTCAAGATACCTATCTAGCTGAGTATAGCTTGTATTAAGATTTGCACCACTTAATGAGAAATTATAAGCACTTCCAATTTCAGAGGAAATTAATTCTGTGTTAATTCCATCCAACGCAGTACTATTACCCATTACCAAAATCTCAAAGTTTTTATTATCAAAATTGCTCACTTTTATCGATTTGCTCATGTCCCAATCAACCAATGGCAAAATCAGTAGATAAGCTACGTTAAGAGTACCAAAAACAGCTAAAAGAGCAAAAAGATATAAAACAAACTTCCTCAACTAGAACTGAAAATAAATAAAAGATTGTTCATCAAATCTCCCAAAAAGTGTAATGAACAACAGCAAAGAAATTGAAACCAAAAAATTGTGTTTTACATTAAGTCTTATTACTCCTGAGCGCTCATAAAGAAACAATATACCCAATAGAAAAAATACACCGAAAGTTATTATATAGGCAAGCACTTCATTAAACAAATAGGGCAACTGCTTTCCATCCTTGAACAATACTATCTTTTCAAAAATTGAAAGTGCATTGTTTATAGAATCTGCCCTGAAAAAAATCCAGGCAAAGGAAACCAATAAGAAAGTAATTAATATGTTAACAATATCATTTCCTCCTGGCAGCAATTTCTTTACCTGAACTAAGTAAGAGTTGTATTTTCTATTAGATCCTATTAAAAATGACGGTAAAAAAAATGCAGCATGAATACTTCCCCAAACAATAAATGTCCAGTTGGCTCCATGCCAAAGGCCACTCACCAGAAATACTACGAAAATATTAAAAATAGCTCTGTTCCTTTTTACTCTGGATCCGCCTAAAGGAATGTAAACATAATCACGAAACCAGGTGGACAATGAAATATGCCATTTGCGCCAAAATTCCCCTATATTCCTTGCCAAATAAGGAAAGTCAAAATTGGTCATCAGTTGAACACCAAATAACTTGGCAATACCAATTGCCATATCCGAGTACCCACTAAAGTCGCAAAATATCTGAAAAGCAAAACCTACCGTAGCTATTGCCAGAGCCATGCCACTAAATTCAGCAAATCCTCCATAGGCCTTATCAACAATCTGAGCGATAGAATCAGCTATCACCACCTTCTTAAACATTCCCCACAAAATAAGTTGAATACCTTTTACACTTTCATCGAATGAAAAGCTTCTCTTTTTTAGAATCTGGGGCAACAAATTAGATGCCCGTTCGATTGGCCCCGCCACAAGCTGAGGAAAGAAGGAAACAAAAGCGGCAAATCCTATAAAATCCTTTGTAGGTTCTATCTTACCCTTGTAAATATCAATTGAATAAGACATGGTTTGAAAGGTATAAAAGGAAATTCCCACAGGTAAAATTACATTCAACGTCCATGGATGAACGGAAAAACCGAGCTGAGAGAAAGCCTCTGCCCACGATTGAGCAAAAAAGTTAAAGTATTTAAAGAAGCCAAGCATGCCAAGATTAAATAACATACTTACCCACAACCAAATCTTTTTTCTTTTAGCGGTGTTAGCTTTAGATATTTCAATACCAGAAATATAGTCAACCAGTGTACTTAGAAAAATAAGTGATAAGAAACGCCAGTCCCACCATCCATAAAACACATAACTTGCAATTAATAAAAGCAGGTTTTGAACCCACAACTTTTTTTTCGACAATAACCAATAAAGGATAAAAATTGTTGGGAGAAAAATTAGGAAGGAAAGAGAGTTAAAAAGCATTTTTAAGTGTTATTCTAAAATATTATTAATGTAGCCATCAGTGGCATTTTCCTTCCTAATAATCTTTGCAGGATTACCTATAACAATTGAATTGTCAGGAACGTCCATATTGACAAAGGAGTTAGGCGCAATTAAAACATTATCTCCGATCGATATTTTGCCAACAATAACAGAACCTGTACCGATCCAAACCTTATTTCCAATGGTCGGATGTCCTTTTAATTTTCCCCGGTTTGTTTGGCCAATGGTAGTTGAGTGGGCAATGTTACAGTTTTCACCAATTTTTGCTCTGGCGCTAATTACTATTGCTCCAAAATGACCAATAAAAAAGCCTTTTCCTATAGAAGTAATAACCGGAATTTGTATACCAAACTTATGGCTAAGTCTTCTTACAATAAGCCTGTAATAAATTCCCGGAATTGACTCTCTCTTGTACTGAGCTGCTTTCCTCAAGAAATACATGTACCTGAATCCGGGTTCCCTTTTACCTTTGAAGATACTGGTTAGACCACCATAGCGGTATAAATCCGCCCTAATAATTTCTCTTATACTGCTTTTTGTTGTTCTAGTCATTTCAGGAAACAATCTGAACTAGCTATCAATCTTTTTTTATCATCATTTCAATCATCCAGCCATAAGGGTCAAAAGCCCCTTCGCACCATTCCATTTGTTTGTTCCAATAACCTTCGCATTTGTCGTATGCATTGGCAGAAAACCCATAGCTTATTTCTACCAGTACAGGTTTATTTTCGCCATCAAACACAAAATCGTAAGCCAAACATTGGGCATTTAACTTTTCATTAATTTCAAAGGCCATTTTTACGCATCGCTCATCGATTTCGCTTTTCGCATATCGAATGCTTCCGCTCCCTGAGGCTCTAAAATCATTTTTCCGTACCATTCTTTTCAAAGCAAATGCCTTGTCTCCAATTACGATTATTCGTGTGTCTGAATCATTGCCGGGTATAAATTCCTGAAAGTAAATATAGCCAAACTCTTTACCCATTACTTTAGAATATGCTGGAGGAATAACCAAACGCACAGTTGCCTTTAAAACATCTAAAAAAGGAGAATAACCCTCACTGTATTTCCTAAAACGCTCCTTAAAAGCTCTCCACCGGTCAAAATTGTTAAAACCTTTTCCAAACGCCTTTTTTATTAATCTATATGCTTCCGACTTATTCCTAACCAACCTTACATTTTGCGAACCTGCCCCTCCACGAAGTTTAAACACTTTAGGATAAGAGGTTTCCTTAGCCCAGCTAAGCGCTTTATCCTTTTCATAAAAAACCCAGGATGGCGCCAGGTAGCCATTTACAGCTTCCAACAGATATTTTTGACCCACCTTATCATCAAAATGCCATGCCGTATTAAAGTCCGGGAAAACTATTTTGCCGGTTTGTTCTAATGCAAACAGCAATTGTTTTGCAAATAAAATGTCTTTCGGGTGGCTTTGATGATGCTGCCACATCAAAATATCACAATCTGAAAGCTGTTCGATAATGTCACCGTCATAGCAATTCACCTCTTTAAAAGGGATATTATTAGCTATACAATACTTTATCCACCTTGGATTAAAATCTGACGACCCGATGTGAAAGGCTATTTTCATGAATCAAGGTACTGCTTTGCCCATAGTTCAAACCCCGTCATTAACCACAACCCATCCAAAGTGGATGGATTTTTCGAAATATCTGTTGACCATTTCTCAATTGGTTTAGATGCAAAAATTCCTCTTCTTTTTATTCCAGGAATCCATTCATCGCGCAATTTTTCATTGAATTCAGGGGTTTTCATAAACTCTCTGAGAGGTATACCAAATCCCATTTTTTGCCTGAAAGCAAAACTCTCAGAGAATTTTCGGCTGCCAAGTTCTTTGAGCAATAGTTTCCCTTCCAATGCTCCATTTCTTTTGCCTAACACCTTTTGAGCAGGCATACTTAAAGCCAAATGAACCATCTCATTATCTAAAAAAGGAACTCTATTTTCAATACTATGTGCCATTGACATTTTATCCTGTCTCATTAAAAGGTCGGGTAGGTAAGTTAGTATTTCGTACTTTCTATGCTTATTCAAACCTGAATCAGAAATGGATTTGGCAAGCTGATACCTATGGCTGGTTGCCCTATCAAATTTAAAATCAGGTTTAATTGCATTAGTTACTTCAAGGTTTGTAAATACCGAAGCCATGACCATGCGATACTCTTTGTCAGAATTATACTTCAGAAAATCCAGGACTCTTTTCCGGTTATTTTTGAGTTTACTTAAAAATAACCTTGACAGATAAGGACTTTCCTGTAATTGTGAAAACCAATTATAACCGGCCATGGTTTCATCGGCTCCTTCCCCACTTAGTAAAACAGTAACATGCTTACGTGCCTGCTGGCTCAGTAAATAAATACCAATTGTATTCGGATGGTTCAACGGGCTTTCGAAATGCCACGTAGCAGCCTCTAATTGATTGATGTAATAGTCTGGCTCCAAGACATATTTATGTGACCTAAGATTTAGTTTTTCTGCCACATAATCCACATACTTCTCTTCAGAAAAGGTTGGGTTATTAAAGGTTATTGAAATGGTTTCCAACTGACCTTTCGCAACATTTTCATTGGCAAAATAGCTTACAAGAGAAGAATCAAGGCCTCCCGATAGTTGGCAACCGAGCTTAACATCACTCATAAGTTGGCTCTGAACACTTTTTTCAAGAGTTTCTTCAATTAACTCAATGGAAGATCGTTCCGAATTTATTTCATACCCTTCATTGCGCACATCGTAAAACCTCGCCTTCTTTTGAGACCCATCGTTAGACACTCTTAAATACATCCCAGGTTCCAGGTTGTAAATACCTTTAAAAAGCGTTCGGTTAATTACATTCCTAAAAAGAAGAAATTCGTCCAGCAACTCTTCGTTGAGTTGAAAACTAAAACCAGGAATAGCTTTAAAGCTTTTTAACTCAGATGAAAATGAAAGAACATTTCCCCATTCAGTTATATACAAAGGCTTAATTCCAAACCTGTCTCTTGCCAGGTATAAAGAACCATCATTCAGATCAAGAATAACCAAGGCAAACATGCCATTCAGAAGTTTTACGGTTTTATCAAACCCATACTCCAGATAAAGGTTTAATACCACTTCCGTATCGCTGGTGCTTTTGAACGAATGACCTTTTTTTATCAAATCTTCTTTAAAATCGAAGGCATTGTATATCTCACCATTCATCAATAACACCACCTTCTTATCAGCGCTTACCATAGGTTGGTGCCCATTCAGCGAAAGGTCTAGTATACTCAATCGGTTAAACCCCAAAAGGGCATTGGCCCCATTAGCAATAGGTTCTTTTGAATGATGGCTGACAACTTCAACTGCACCGGTCTTTGTATTGATACCTAAAATTCCTGAATCGTCCGGCCCACGATGTCTCTGAAGTTCCAGCATTTTCAGCATAAAACCATTGTCTTCAATGGCTTTTCCTGAAAAATCAATATAACCAGCTAATCCACACATTTATTTCTTACTCCATCCGGTTATTTCCTTTTCCAAAGCACTTAATAAAACGTCACGATTCGATTCGCTACGTATAAGGTTGGTTATGAGTCTTCTTTTTGTTTTTCCCAGCAAAGAAGGCAGGAAGCCCCTCTTGAACATAGATGCTAAATACTTACCGGAATAAGGTTGTATCCAGGTTCTATAAACGCCACCAATTGAATTACAATATTCTGTAAATGCCTTCTGCAATCGGTCATCATCCAGAATAATATCGTTAAGTTCCAATACCAAACTATTCAATTTCTCATATTCCTCCCCTTCAATTACCCGTATGACAGGTTCTTCATTGTTCTGTTCAATAAATGAATAGGTAAAGCCAATCGGCTGACCTTTTGTGAAGTCAAGCTGTACAAGCTGACCAAAATTCCATGGGTTATCTCTTTTACCCGGCATATCAAAACAGAAATTACCAATACCATAAAATATTGGGCACTGCTTGTAAACCTCGTGGCCGGAAATTGTATGAGTATGGTGGCTTATAACCGCATCAGCTCCTGCATCGACAAAAAAGTGGTACAATTCTTTGATTCTTTTACTTGGTAGATTGTAGAATTCATATCCACCATGAGCAATTACAATGGCAAAATCAGCAACTTTTTTAGATTCGGTTATTTGCCTAAAGAGATGAACCGGCTCCATAGGATTAGTACCTGGCTGATCGCCATGGGTAGTGGACCATTCATTTTCAGTTGCGTTAATAATAGCAAAGCGAAGCCCATTTAGCTCAACAATGAGTGGTTTTGATGCCTGCTCTAAATTCATTCCTGATCCAACCCATTGGATATTATGTAAACCTAATGCTTCAAAGGTTGAAAGCATACCTTCCTTTTCGTAATCAAAAAAATGATTATTGGCAGTTGCCACTATATCCACGCCTAAATAACTCAATATCTCTGCTGTTTCGGGCAAGCTTTTCAAATTGGGACCCGATTTAGGAATTGGCCTTCCACCTTTAATAAGTGGGCATTCCATATCTACTATTGACAATTGATTTTCAGAAAACAATTCCCTCACTTCTTCAAAAGCGGGCTTCCAATTGTTGTCTAAAAAAAGTTGTTCTATCCTGGCTTGTGGACAAAAATCACCTGCAAAGCCGATTTTTACTCCCATGATTGTTTTTTAATAAGTTCATTGGTAGAAATAAATTCCACATCCGGCCAGCGGTCCAAAGTTCTTTCCAATACTTCTTTTAAATCACGAATACCTCTCTCCCTGTTTTGTTTACTAATGTATCCCACATAATTGATCCTATGTGAACATATTACTGCAGGCCGGTTCCACAAGAACGCATTCTCTATTTGGGCCATACAGGAGTCTACCCAGTCCTTTGTTGGGCTCATAGAAGGTTCGAGAAAACAATTGCGAATATTGTATCGGGTTCCAAAACTGTTTTTATCCCCATAAAAATGACGCTTGGACGAATATTGATCAAATGTACCTGTGGGCTCAAGTTGGTATCTAATCCCCTGTATTATTCTTATACCATTCTCAGAAAAGCTCTTTTCCAAATCTTTATCCCAATTATAGCATGGTGCAATTATTGAATCAGACGTATAACCAAATATCTTTTCAAACAGCGCTGTTCCGTCCTTAATTATTTCACCATGTTCCTTCATATCTTCCTTACTGTCCCAATCAAACGCTTCCATGAAACTATAGTCTTCTTTACCTGAATAAGTTGCCCCCTGGTCAAAGGAAAACAAGGTTAGTTCATCTTTTGCCTGCAACCTGTTCATCCAACGCTTCACATTGAGGTGTTCACGACCATGAAATTGCGGAAAGAAAAAACCTTCGCTTATTGCATTTTCCCAGATCGAAAATGCGTTTTGATGTTCGGGATATCTTTTTAAGGTTTCAGTAAAAGGTTCGTAAAAGTACGTTGAATAACCACTGTTCTTTATCCTCTCAAAATCAGGATTGGCAACAATAACGTTAGCCGTAATCACAGGAGTCTTTCCGTGAGCATCTCTTATTTCGGATAACATATCAAACAGAGCATTCAAGTCCTCATCTGAGGCCAATGCATCGTTTTTATAAATGCTATCCTTAATATCCATTCCTTTTTGCTCGAACCTGCGAAGAGCTTCCCTGGAAGGAGTTCGGATGGCCCCCCAATCATCAGATTCTATAATAAGGTATTTTCCCGATGCTCTGGATCCCTTAAAATTGGTTTTATGTGCGTTCCATACACCTTTCCATCTTTTAAGCAACGTAACATATTTTGAAGAATTGCTCATTGATTCAGTTCCTTGTTACCTAAAATAATTTCTCCTAGTTCCGCAGATGTCATAAATTCAATTTCAGGCCATCTCTTTGTAACCGAAGAAAGCAGATCACTCAATTGACCAATTCCACTATCACGGTTCTTAATATCCAATCCACCCACATAGTTTACCCTATGCGAACCTATTATCGCGGGCTGTTTCCATTTAAAGGCAAATTCAATTTCCTTTAGACAACTTTCCACCCAGTTTTTCCCTTCACTGCTGGGTTCGAAAAAACAGTTACGAATAAGATAAGTTTGCCCTCTTCTGCTCCTTTGACCTAAGTAATGAAGTGATCGTTTGGTTCGACCAAGCCCAATGGATTCAAATTGCATTTTAGCATTGGCAGTAAATTTTATACCACAATCGGTTAAAGTTCTTTCTAGGGAATTACTTAATTGACCATTAGGAGGAACAAAGAATGAGGCATCGTAATCAAACAATTTCTTAAACAATCTTGTACCATCCTTAATTACTTCCTTGTGATATTCTACTTCTGAGACTGTTGAAGGATTAAAAGCTGCCTGAAACGAAATGCCTTCTGCATGCATATTGTTAAAGCCCCAAACTCCCTGATCGAATGCTAATTTGGCCTGCTGATTATTTTCTTGCAGTGCACGCATCCATACCGGAACATTTAAGTGCTCACGACCATGAAACTGGGGAATAAACACATTTTGTTCTATTCCGGTCTTCCACATAGCAAATGCATCTTTTCCTCCAGTATATCGCTCAATTGTTTGTTCAATTGATTCATAATGGTATTCCAGAAAATCCGAATCTCTTATCGTTTCAAAATCAGGATTCGCTACAACACTTACAGCTGTAAGCACTGCCGATTTACCTCTACTGTCCTTAAATCTCAAAAGAGTATCAAATAATACAGAGAAGTCCTCGGCATTTGCAAGCGTATCGTACTTGTTATACCTATACGAATCACCACTGTCTAAATCCAGACCAGCCTTTTTTAAACTTGCATACACTTCTTTAGAAGGCATACGAATACTGCCCCAGTCATCTGATTCTATTACAATAATTTTTCGATCTGTTCTCCAGCCCAAAAGGCTAAAAAGTGCATTTTTTATCTGGCCAGGCTGCAAAACGTTTACTTAATGTAGTTTATAAGCGGTGTATCTTCTTCAACAAATAATGTTGTAAGTGGATTACCAATGATTGTCATAAGACCCATGGAATCAAAGCCAACCCGTATTTCTACTATGGTATATAATACAAATGAAGCTATAAAGGGGATTCTTACCCACCACTTAAAGGTTGTGCGTCTTCTCATCTGAACCAAAATAAATAGAGCTGCCAGTATTGCCATATTGGCAACAGTATAAAACCTGTCCATTGATGGAATGCCATTTAGGATTGTAGTAACTGAAGACAATAACAAACCAAAAGAAAGAAGTCCTGCCAGTGTAGTATCTTCCCTTATGTCCTTCCTGTACTTAAAAAAAACAACTACCAATAAAGCTGTCAAAGCATATTTAAAAACAGTGTATCTTCCCTCCACATACCAATTTGCATGAGTATCCTGCATTCGGGTTTCTAAATATTCCTCACTTAAATAAGATTGTGTTCTTTCTTCAAATACACTTGGTAATTGGGATGTATAAGAAGTAAAGGAATCCGGACTGACCTGATCAATAAAAAAGGAGGCAAAATAAATTATAAAAAACAGCATTATTCTGTTGCCAAGCAAAAGCTTGAATAAAAGGACAATAAGGGGTAATACAAAACTGAAATGAACAAGCAACGATAACGTACTAAATAGAATCCCTTTTACTTTTTTGCCATCATTTAAATTGAAAATTCCATAAATAAATACGTGCGCGGCCGTCCAAAATCTAAATCCGTTGATCTGCCAAATTGCAACGAGCAAGGCAAATAGAACAATAAAAGGAATAGCTTCAGGCTTCATTCTTTGTCTTACTCTCAAAAGAAGGTAATTGATGTTTCTTGAATAGAAAAAGCCAAATACCAAACCAAAAGTTGCAAACAAATATTTAGGTGAATTGGTAAATCTTGAAACTATAAATGAAATCAGCGGCTGAGCGATATCCACATAGCGCGTATCTTCATTATACAAATAGCCGGTAAATTCCTCAAAAGTTATGTGAGGATCTTCTGCAAGCTTTACAAAATCATTTTTATATCTGGCGGCATCTTTGCCACCTCCAATAATCACAAACGTAAGCCCATAAAATATAGTAAAAAGCCAGATCACATTTTTTGTTTCCGGTAGCTTATAATAGAAAAAAACCCTTAAAAGCGCCAGAAATGGCATAAAAAGGAAAAGCGCCAGAGAAACTACGGTTGATCTCTTATCCATTAAGGTTTTGCTTGTGTTGCAGGTACAAGATCAATAAAGGCTTTTGCCACATTCTGTATTTTAAATCGCTCATAATCTTTGAACGGCAAGGCATCCGAATAATTCCCCTCAAAAAATTGATTAACTTTTGATTTATCAATTTCTTTCGTGCTTATAGAAAGAACAGGCCTGCCTGCCAGGTAATAATCAATCAATTTGCTTGGAGCCTGAACAGATGTACTGTTTTCAATGTTAACCAGGAAATCCATTTTGCTCATCTTCCCGATGAGTTCCTTGCGTGGTATATACTCATGAACAATAATTCTTCCGCCAGACCTTGCTACCTGATCTTCAATAAGACTTATATTGTTCGTAAAGATATGGAACGCGAACTCTGTTTTTTGTTCCAAAAGGTAATCAATAAAGTTTCTCGGGTCACGGTGGTCTTTAATAAAAGAACCTGCATAACAAAATACTGGCACTTCATTTTTCATAAATTCCTCCTTCTCAGGCGTATATTCCTCGAAATCGATTCCTTGAGGTATAACTCTGATTTTGTCATGAAATTCCTTGTAATAGGCATTCCTGGCAGCTTCAATCGGGATGGTTATAAAATCAGTCTTTCGACTAAACCATTTTTCAACATACTTAAAATAAAAAGGTTTGCGAAACGAATCCGATCTGTTGCCCATAAAGGGATCACCGCAATCGGCCACCCATACCTTTGCCAGTTTCCCTCCCTTTTTGTAGCAACGTGCCACTCCCCAGTGTACCGGAAAAGGAACTGCCAGCGAAATAAGCATATCATAACCTGACTCCTTCTTAAGCAACTTGTTAACTAATGGTACAAGTTGTATGTCAGGGTATTCAATTAAAAGCCCTAAAAAACGAGCTACTATTCTTCTTACTAACAGAGCCAGTCCGCTTCCTTTTATTGCAATTGGTTTATACCGTAAGTTTCCAAGCTCTTTGATTTTTATTCCGAATTTCTCTACCAATTCTTGTTGTCCGGAATGTAAATGTGTTAATACAGTAACCATATGCCCCTGGCGGCTGAATTCCTTAGCCAGTTCAGTAGCCCTAAAGGACCTGGGTGAATTTTCAGGAAAAAAAGCATTGGTAACAATAATTATTCTCAATGTCTTATAAACCCTTAATAATAACTGAATAAATAATTCTTAGGAACACTATTTTGAAAGCCAATTAAACTTAATGGATTTTTCTTATAAGTTTTGCCGGATTCCCTGCAATAATGGAATAACTATCGAAAGATTTGGTAACCACGCTTCCCGCACCCACAATAACATTGTTTCCCAATTCCACTTGAGGAAGTATTATTGAATTGGCTCCAATCCAACAATCTTTACCAATAATTACAGGCTTGACACCCTCTTTATCATGCTCATCGTAATTATTAAAACTATGATTGGCAGATATTATCTTTACTCCGGGAGCAAAAATTGTATTATCTCCAATATATACTTTGTTGATACCCTGGATATAGCAACCTCCCGAATTTGCAAAGTATCTTGCAACATTTTTCCCTATAATAATTGTTTTACTTACAGTTGAAGTAAAGTGAACCATGAAAGGCACTTCACTATTTATTCTAAAAATTTTCTGAAAGATAAAGTTAACTATTCTTAAACCTAGAGGACTTGGAGTAGCCAAATATTGAAGAACATTGCTTGGAACATTGTCCTTCCATTCTAACTTAAAAATCTTTCTAATGAGACTTTTCACCTTCAAATAGTTTAATCAATCTCAAAACAGGAGCACCTATTATTCTGTGTAAGAAAAAAAACAAATAAGAAATATTAAGTAGTCCCCCTTCAAATTTATAGTAGTTATTACACCCTTCTAACTTTAAGGGATATAGCTTTTCTTGTTTTAGTCTGACTATCATAATCCTAAAATCTGCAAATGAAGAAATTTTGCATAAAGGAATCAACGTTAAAAGTACATATTTACAAATTGGCTGATTAAGAAAAACTATTTGATTTTTTACAAGTTCCCTGGAGTTTTTGAATTTCACAAGACAAATTGCTGAACTTAAAAAACCATCAATTGCTTTTTTGGAAAAAAATAGATCCGAATGTGTAGCAGAACCTGGTCTGGTTGTTCTTAAATAGAACTTTTTTTGGTCAAAGGAACAGTAGTTTGCTAAGCACATCACTTTGGCCAGGAACAAACCATCTTCAAGGTATGGAACATTCTCAGGATAGATTAGTTTATTTTTTTTTATCAATTCAAGTTTATAAAGTATTCCTACCGATCTGTCAGGATCACGAATATGACCTCCGCGTGCTTTTGCGTATGCTTCTGGCCCGGTTAAAATAGCCTCATCAGCTTTAATATAATCACTAAATTTATATTCTAAACTACCTTGTGCACTAAGAATATGATACCCCAAAATCATTATCTCCAAATCTTCTGAAACCATCCTTTTAATTACATTGCCAAGCACATTGGGGGCGATATAGTCATCCGGGTCAATAAATAATATATATGCTCCTTTAGCTTTTTCTATACCTACATTTCTGGCTATGGACACTCCTTTGTTTTCCTGGTCAATAAGTATAATGTTTTCAAACTCTTTTTGTAGTTGAAGTACTACTTCACGGCTGTTATCCGGTGAACCATCGTTTACCACAATTACTTCATAGATTTCAGGCGCAATGTCCTGATCCATCAAGCTTCGAATACATCGCTCTATATAGGGTTCAACATTATAAACCGGTAAAACGATGCTTAATTGCATATAACGGTATTAGCTAAGCTATTTATAGAAGTATTGCTTTGAACCATCCTTAACAAGGCGTTTTTTTGCAACATAGATGTAGTAGAAAGGGTTTGCATAATACGCCAGTAAATGATAAAACCGTTTTAACCCTACCGATTCGCTGTTCCAACCCAACCTGTAAAACATCTTTGATACATGGTAAGTAAAGTTTTCACTTGCCACCATTTCCCAGGGTAAAAATGGATGTGCTACTTGCTTGCGTATTTTGTGTAATGTAAAATACTGGGGTTTTATCAGGAGCTGTTCGTCTCTATTATTTAACGCTTTATTATGCATTCTATAACCAACAGTTTCTTTATGAAAGTAACTGAGTTTATAACCTGCTCTTGTAAGTTTTAACCACATAGGATAGTCTTCTATTCGGGTAAAGGATTCATCGTACCCACCAACATCCACAACAGCTTTCTTATTATAAAAATAAGTGGGAGTATAATTGATCCTGTCCGAAACCAGCAGAAGTTTGAACTGATCCTCAGCTTTATAGCCTTTCTGCATAAGATTATCAGGAAAATTGCCAGGCATCGTCCTTACAAAAGACTCTTCCTTGAAAACGCCACGATAGAGCCGAACCTGTGAAAAGACCACCTGAGATTCCGGATGCTTACGTATAAAGTCAATATTATCGGCAATACAATCGGGCAATAAAATGTCATCTCCGGCAATCATTTTTATCCAGTTGGAAGTGGCAGCATTTGTTAGCCTGTTACAATTTGCCGAAACCCCTGTATTAGCCGGCACGGTTATTAGCTGTGTATGTGTAAATCTATTTTTGTTTTCTGAAAGCCATTCTTCTACAAGTGATAATGTTCCATCGGTAGAGCAATCGTCACTTACAATCAATTCGAGTGCGGGATAGGTTTGGCACTTAATGCTTTCTAAAGTCTCCAGTACAAATTCAGCCGAATTGTAGGTAGCTACCCCTATCGAAACCAATTCGCTTTCCAAATTACTTTCTCATTTTGTCAATGAAACTCTTCATTGCTCCTGCCAGGTCAAGGCGCTTATTTAATTGATTATAGGAATAAAAACCCGATATAAGCAGAGCTATACCACCAATAATCAGAGATGGCACCAGATTGAAATATGAAACGGCTATGAAGGCAAGTACACATGTGCTCAGTAAAATTACAGCCAGTGTAAAAAACCCAGCTGAAAATCTGAAACTGTACTTAACATATGAAACCCCACCTATCAATAAAAGATTGATCATATTACTGAGTAAAAAGGCAATACCCAATCCTTTAATTCCACCATACATATAGCCAACAATATTCATTGACAGCACTACTGCCTTCCCTATTATTTCTGTGACCAGTTTAAGCCGCATGTCACCTTTAGCTACCACAATAACTCCCAATGCCCAGGCGATGGCTTGCAAAAAAATACCTAGTACCGACCAATGAATGTATTCCAGAACAGGCAAGAACTCCTTTGTCAGTAAAACTTCAATGATTAGTGGTGCAGCAATGAGTAAGAGCACCAGTATGGGCCCCAAAATTAACAGTACCAGTTCCGCCTGGTGAGTAACCGTTTGCTGCCACTTTTCTTTATCATGTATCAATGAAGAAAGCCGCGGAAAATAATCGGTGATCATAGCCGTAAATACCAAACCCACATAACCTGTAGTGATAGTAACCCCAGCGTTGTAAATACCCAGATCGTGCAAGGAACCGGTCCTTCCAATGTAGGCATTGAGCACAAAACGAATAGCTACCAGTAAAAATGTACTAAAAGACAAAACAACTCCCAATTTAACCATCTCAGCGCCTTTATCAATCGTTTCTCTCAAAGACAAAGAAATATCGGGTAGTTTGATCTTGCGTTTGAAGTACACAGAAATCAACCAAGTAACGATAGCACTTACAATAAGGGCTGGTACAATACCTGACACGCCAAAGAAATAGTAAAAAGGCACTGCTACCACCAATCCTCCCAGGGAACCCAATACGTTGGCCAGGGCCAGTAGTTTATTTTGCCTAAGCCCTCTCAACAATGTGTAGGTACCGCTTGTAAAAGCAAAGAATACAAAGATTACGGACAGCGCTATAAACGAAAAGGTATAATCTCCCGACTCAAAGAGCCACCTGCTTAAAAACCATGAAGCACCAATAGTTACAGCCACTCCAAGCAAGGCTGTAAAAAGTATCCATCGGCCAAACACTTTGGCCGTAGTGCCCATTTGCTGTTCATCTTCACTTCCTTTGGCAGCGGCTATATCACGAACTGCACTTTGTGGAAGGCCCAGACTGGTCAGGTTTTTGAGCATTTCAATAGTTGATGCAAAAAGACTGTTAATGCCCATTCCTTCTGCCCCCAACAAAATGGCCGAGAACTTACCACGAATAATGGTAATCAATATATTAAAGAACTGCACCCCGCCAAACAGGGTGGTAGCTTTAAAAATTTGTCGATAGGAAGATTCCGAACCAGCCACTTTCTCCAAATTATTTATTGCAAGCCGTTTTCACTTTATTCGTCCAACATCCAGGCATACTTGCTCCCTTCAAAATACTCTTTTATTTCCTCGTAATTTTCGATGAGTTGATGAAGAGGAAATGGATTGGTCTTCTTTAGCTTAACTTGCGGGCTTTTATACTCAATTCCCGTAAAATCGCATACTTTTTTATAGGCAACTTTAGGATCATTGTTTATATCATTCTCGTAATTAATACAGACAAATTCCTGCTCATTTAAATTTGATTTTACTTCTGCCAAATCATCATCTAATTGCTTGAAATACTCGTTAAGCGTGAGATATACATTAATGCCAACTTCAAATTTAAGAGGATCAATAACTACTTTTTTGGTCTTGTTCACTTCATTTGACGAATGCCACAGACCGGAAACCCGTCCCTTCTCTATGGATACAATTCTTTTCAAATGATTAGAGCGCTCAATTAGTATAAATTTTTTATAACCCAATGATTTCAAATGTTCTATGTAGGGCCCAATCTTCATATTTATACAATCTTTGGACAAATGCATTCCGGTTGGGTACTTAGTTGCAAAGGAGTAAATGGCCGATATTCTTTTATTTTCATGTTCCTTTATCACATAATCTACTTCTTTGATACTTAAAGATTTGTCTAACTTCATTAATCGTTCAAATGGCTCCCCACTCCAATACATTTGAGGATGCTGATTCATTAAATCTCCTAAAACAGTACTTCCACACCTACCCGTGTGCAACATGGCAACTTTTTGCTTTCGTACAAAAAGATTCGCTATTCTCTTCACCAATTTCTTTACGTTTCCAATTAAATTTTCGCCTGATTCCATACACTAACTACTTACTTATAAAACAGGTTTTGCTGATATATATATTTCTGCCCCATTGTCCGGGAAATGAGCACTCATTTTATTTAAACCATCCAAAACACTACTTTCAATTATTTGACCTGAAAGGAGTTTCTCCATTTGATGATGTGTAAATGGCTTAATAAAATAAGAACCCTTTTCTATTACAGAGAATCCGTTTAACTCGAAAAGTTCAGAAAACGTTACCACATCGTACACTGTCCGTCTTCCAAACAATGCATCAAGTTTCGATTCTTCATATATCGATTGAATTAAACCAGCTTCATACGCCAACAGGCGATGAAATGACTTTGCATTAGGAACAAAGGAGTGTACAATCGTATTCGTATGACACACTTCTTTTATTCGTTTAAGCACTTCATCAGGGTTATCAATTTCATGTAAAAAGCCACCTATGATAATATAGTCAAATGGTCCATCTTTAAACTGATCCAGTATATTCTCAAAAAGCCCATGGTATATGGTTATTCGTTCATCGTTTGAGGCTAACGACACAGCCCTTTCATAGAAAATATCCCCGGGCTCAACTACTACCATTTTATCAAATGCATCAAAATCCTGGAATATTGGGTGCTCTCCGCATCCTATTTCCAAAATATTTTTATGTACGTGCCTATTCAAACTCTCCTGTATATTTCTCTGTCTGTATCTTCTTAGTATACCTTCAAAAGGTAATTTTGAATAATTTAACTCGTAATTTTCAGCTGTTGCCATAAATCAAAGGCTATTTTTTTCGATAAAATAGTAGATATTCTTACTTATATAAGCAATATCTTCGTTTTCCAATTTCTGATGAACCGGTACAAAAAAGGCCTGTTCTCCATAAAACACGCTGCATTGAATACCTCGGCTCCATAAAAACGTTTTCATTGCCGGTAAATCCACTTTTTCAGGTACCTTAAAAAGGCAGGCTCCGGGTACTATTCCCGGCTCAAAGGCAAATCGTTCGGTACAACCAGCGGCCACCAGCCGTTTCATAAGTTCCCGGTAGTTCTTTCTTCGTTTTTCAGCAATTTCTTCTGTGGTATCAATATATGCTGAAAGAACTGTTTTTAGGTAAACTAACTCCTCCTTATCGGGTAGTACATCATGCATAAGATCCATTGCAATTGAACTTTTTGCTGTGAGTAATCCTCCTATCTGGACGGGAAACAATTTAGGAAAACTGTAAATGGCAAAATCTCCTACCTCTCCTACGCCATAGGCTTCGGTTCCTGAAAGAAACGAATAGGCGCAATCCTCAATAATAGGAAAGCCTAGTTTTTCAATCGCCTCCATATCCACAACAGGATAACCAAATTCATGATTCACCAGCACCAGCTTTGTTTCCTTCTCTATTTTGCGCGACCACCTGCAAAATTTTTCAATTTCGCCTGTTACGCAGCTACTAATGTAAAAATTACCGGAGGTAGTTAAAATAGTAACAACATCCCTGGGCTTGAGGTGGTAATACTCCAAAGCTGCATACAAAGCTGATTTACCGGAAGCAGTAAATACATAGTTCCGTTTATCAAACCTTTTTTCCAGATACATTTCGATGAGTGCTGTTTTTACCTTAAGATTGGCATTTTTGTGCACATCGGCTGTTGAAAAAGGGCTCATCCGATAGGTAGGAAGCAAATACGGATCTGGATTATCAATGATCATGAAAACTGGTAGGTCCAGGTAGTTTTAAGATTTACATCACACCCAATACTTTCCTTAAACTCACACAACCCATGATTAGGCTGCGAGTTTTCAGTGGAAGGACCAATGTCTATGATGCGCATGCCCCTTGCCTGGTAGTGCCGGAATAGTTCATAGGATATAAAATTCATGGGTCTGAGCTCTGCATAAGCGGGAACATCGCCCCAATATATTACCTGAACAATGTCTTCGAAAATATGAAATACAACAGCAGATGCTACAAAAGTGTTCTCATGGATTACGAGGAAAAAATCGGCAGGTACAAGTTCTGTGGTTTCAGCAACCTGTTCCCATGTCATTCTTAAAGGAAATCCACGTTCTGACCTGTTCTGCTTTATTATGCTGTATGCCAGCTCTTTCTCTTCCATTGAACCACATTGATGAAGTTTAAGGTCGTTTGAAAGCGCTTTCTTAAGATTTTTACGTGCATTCTTTGGCAAGGAAGCAACGTAGGAATCATTCATATGTTCAAGAAAGAATGAGTAGTTAAGATCAATAGTACGTTGGGTAAACCCTGCCCTGAACAGCACATTTGTAAGTTTAGACAGGTTGGTTTCGTCATATACCAATGGAGGTGGCACCAGGCTAATTTGTTCCAGGCCCTTTGAAGCACACCAGAAGATCAGTTGTTCTACTGCTTCTTCCATTTGTTTAACAGTAACAGCTTGCCGGGCCATCGTAAACCCTCCAAAAGGTGCTGAAAAAGGAGAATAAAAACCATTTTTTTTAACGCCACCTATAAGGCCCATGCGTACCCTGCTATCTTTAAATACCAGAAAACGTACCGATTCCACTTTTCCGGCATTTAAGACATTGAATGCAGAAGTATTGAAAATAAATGTGGGTATGGACAGTACTTGCGTGTATTCGGCACCGTTAACTTCCTCAACAACCATTACTTACTTTTCTTGTAGTGTACAAAATCATCAAAGTCGCGTAAATAGTCTTCTTCCGAATAGGTTTCCGAAGCCAGCACCAGGCAAATAGAACCTGAAGAAAAATTGTCCAGTTCACGCCAAAGGCCCGGTGGCAAATAAAGTCCTATATAGGGTTGGTTCAGATGCATTCTCTTTTCGTTACTGCCATCATTGATTATGATATCAAAGCTGCCGCTTGCAGCTATGATAAGCTGATGCAGGTTTTTATGCGCATGCCCTCCCCTGGATGAACCGCCTGGAACATCATATAAGTAATAACAACGCTTTGTA
>JAGQYI010000049.1 GCA_020436165.1 Cyclobacteriaceae bacterium
ATCCGCTTTGTCAGCATCTTCTTTCTTTATTTTGTAAATGGGTCCTGCATTTCTGCGTAGGGTGCCTCCGGTTCCATCTGCTTCCTGCCGGGCTATTTCCCTTAGCTCATCACGTGTCTTTTCTTTTCGAACCACCATCGAATCAAGCAGACTGTTCTCATTTTGGTAATTAGCGATTTCCCTGGCAGCATTCGATTTAAGCTGGGCAATGCGTGCATCTTTCAGTTCGGCATTCATTGTTGTAAGTTCAGTGGCAATCTCCTTTTCAAAGATTTTAAGCTCCAGTGGTCTGCTAATGACAATGGAAATTAAAATGGCCAGCACAATCCTGGGAGTGGCCATGATAAGCTCATGTCGCTTGTTACCGGTCTTTCGCATACTCGACACAATGTAGCGGTCGAGGTTAAAGATCATAGCTCCCCAAAGAATCGCTACCGGCACGGCCGACCAGTAACTATCGGTAAAGGTATAAACCGCATAACCGGAGGCAAGTGTGGCAAACAGCCCGGTAAAGAAAATGGTAGCTCCAATGCCTGCGTATTTGCTGGCATCGGTGGGGCATTGCTCCAGCAATTGAATATTGCTACCAGAGCAGTACCAGAAAAAGCGTTTAAGTTTAGTCATTTGCAGTGTGTATGGGTTCGTATTACAAGGAGCGTACCATATCTATAACTGCGTTGACAGGCAAAAATTGCTATTTAGAAATCAATTAATGTGCGTAAACGCACAATGGGTTGTTCAGTAAGGTGCAGCTGATTACTTAAAGCTGCTTTTTACGGGTTGGTTTTTTCGTATTGCTTTAACCAAAGTTCTGCTCCATAAGCATCCACGCTATCAGAATTCGCAAGTTCTTTAATAACATCTAAAGCTCTTTTAGTTGTTTTGGTATCAGAGTTCATTCGCTCAATTAAATTAAATGCGCACCAAGAACGAACGGAAGAGTTAGGATGTTCCAGAAGTTTTGAAAACACTTGAGTTCCAGACATTGCATCAATAACTTCGGCTATTTTTAACATCGTATTAGCGGCCTTGTTAATCTTTTTAACTTCTGCTTGATCGAAAGAACTGGCAAATCCATGGAATGTTGCCATTTCTATGTATTCTTCAATTAGTTTGTTGATTTGATTCTTTGGCATTATAGTTTATACTAAACGATATAAAATCCGAACCTTTACTTTCTCCTCTTAAGCGTTCCAACTTCCTTATCCGTTAAAAATCGCCACTTGCCGCGCGGCAAATCTTTTTTGGTAAGCCCGGCAAACACTACTCTGTCCAGGGCAACAACTTCGTATCCAAAGTGCTCGAATATTCTCCGCACAATTCGGTTTCTACCCAAATGAATTTCCAATCCTACCTCCCTGCCATCTTTTGAAATAAGGGCCAGATCGTCCACCATAACAGGTCCGTCTTCCAATTCAAAACCCTCAACAATTTCCTCAAAATGGTGCTTGGTCAGGGGCTTATCCAAAGTGGCTTTGTAAATCTTCTTCACCTGGTGGGAAGGATGTGTCAACACTTTGGCCAGGTCGCCATCGTTGGTTAAAAGTAATAGCCCGGTTGTATTTCTATCCAGTCTGCCCACGGGAAAAATACGTTCGTCTCCTGCTTTTTTAACCAGTTCCATTACAGTGTGCCGATTTTGAGGGTCATCGGTTGTGGTGATAAAATCTTTGGGTTTATTCAATAAAACATAAATCAGCTTTTCAGCTCTAAGCGTTTTGCCCTTGTAAACAACCTTGTCACCAGGCTTTACCTTATGTCCCATTTCGGTAACTACCTTACCATTCACCTTTATTTTGCCTTCGGCAATAAGTGTGTCTGCCTCACGCCTCGAGCACACCCCGGCATGGGCAATATAACGGTTTAAACGGATTCCGGCTTCGTTTCCTTTGGGTGAAGGTATTTTAGACATAGTGCAAAATTAGAAAAATATGAAATGAGAAAGGTGAGATGTGAAATAGAAAAAACAAACCCAGGCCCCAGAAACAAGTATATAAAACTTAAGATTATTCTCTTTCTTCCCCTATTTCGTTCTCTTCTTTGGCAAAGTCTTTTGGAGTGGGCAGTTCGCTAATATCGTTAATACCGAAATAATCCATAAACTGGTCACTGGTGCCGTACAGGATCGGTCGACCAATGGTATCGGCCTTACCTTTTATTTCAATCAGGCCTTTATCTAACAATTTTTGAACGGAATAATCGCAGTTCACACCACGTATCTGCTCCATTTCCAGTTTGGTAACGGGCTGTTTATAAGCAATAATAGAAAGGGTTTCCAACGCGGAAGTAGAGAGTCGCCTCTTCGATTGCTGCTTGAGCATAATGCCAATGCTGGTCTGGTAGGCTGGTTTGGTAAGAAACTGGTACCCACCCCCAGAACGTATCAGTTCAAAAGAATACTCTTCTTTGGTGTACTTTTCTTCTAAACCGGCAATTGCCTTTGCAATGTCCTTGGAAGGCACATCGGCCTCAAACATTTCAGTGAGGCATTCCTTTATTTCAACTTCTTTTAATGGTGCTGCAGCACAGAAAATAAGTGCCTCAATATGGTTTTGAAGAAAATCCAATTATTGGTTTTCGTTCAGTTTGGCCTCGATAGAAAGCGTAGTATGAGGTACTGCCATTAACCTTTCTTTGGAGATTAACTTACCGGTTACGCGGCAAATACCATAGGTGCGGTTCTTAATTCTAACAAGCGCACTTTCCAAATTGTTGATAAACTTTTGCTGGCGGGCAGCCAACTGATTAAGATTTTCCTTCTCGGCTGTATCGGCCCCGTCTTCCAATACCTTAGACGATGAAGCAGTTGCATCTGTTCCTGAATCGGAACTTCTACTCAATGACTCCTTAAGTATTTTCAGCTCATTTTCAGCTTTTTCAATCTTTGACAATATCAGCTCTTCAAACTCTTTAAGTTCGGCATCTGAGTATCTGGTTCGTTCGGCTTTTTCACTCATAATCTTCACATTTAAAATACTTGTAAAAATCAGGCATCTGTCAGCACAAAGTTACTAACTTGCTTTTGTTAAATGTTTTGCGAAGAAAATCACCTTGAGGGACAATTCAAAGCAACACATTTTCTTTTGTTTAAATGTATGTGTTAAATCCAATATTAATATGACAAAACGAATTATTCTGTCTGCAATATGTCTTATACTCTTTTTTGCAGTTACAAGTTGCAACATTAAAGAGAATTCAACAGAGATGAATACCAAGACCCGGGAAAGTACCACCGATGACTTCCAGGGTACTGCAGGTCCTATTACTCTGGTTATTCATGGAGGTGCGGGTACCATATTAAAGGAGAATATGACTCCGGAAATGGAGCAAGCCTACAGAGAAAAGTTAACCGAAGCCCTGAATACGGGCTATGGGGTTCTTAAAAATGGAGGTGCCAGTTTAGATGCAGTTGTTGCCACCATTCAGGTAATGGAGGCTTCTCCTTTGTTTAATGCCGGAATAGGTGCGGTTTATACCCATGAAGGAAGAAATGAACTGGATGCTTCCATAATGGATGGAAATACCGGTAATGCCGGGGCAGTAGCCGGGGTTACAACCATTAAAAGCCCGATACGGGCAGCTTTAGAAGTTATGCTTCATTCGCCCCATGTTATGATGGCAGGTCCGGGGGCAGAGGCCTTTGCTCGGGAACAAGGACTTGAAATGGTGCCTAATTCTTATTTTGGAACCAAAAGAAGAAAAGAAGCTCTGGAAAAAGTATTAAAGAATGAAGCAGAAAGCACTTCTGATTTGCTGCCATACCAGGATTGGAAATATGGAACAGTGGGAGCGGTTGCCTTGGACAAGGACAGAAACATTGCAGCGGGTACTTCAACCGGGGGAATGACGAACAAACGATACGGACGCATTGGTGATTCTCCGATTATTGGAGCCGGAACTTTTGCTGAGAATGCCACCTGCGGAGTTTCTTGTACAGGTCATGGAGAATTTTTTATTCGTAATGTGGTGGCTTACGATATCGCTGCGCGAATGAAATATGAAAAGCTTTCCGTTCAGGAATCAGCCCAAAAAGTAGTGCAGGATAAACTTGCCCGATTAGGCGGAGATGGTGGGGTTATTTGCCTGGATAGAAAAGGAAATGTGGCTATGGAATTTAATACTCCTGGTATGTACAGGGGGTATATAAAAGATGGTGAACCGCACGTGTTTATTTATAAGGAACAGTAGGTTTATACCTGCCGGATAAGCTTAAACTGAATCTTTGTTTTAACATTATCGCGTAAAACAACCATCCGAATAATTTTATTCTCTTTTAAATTGATCAGCCCCAGAACCTCATCCAGGGTGAGATCTCGTGCAAAATGCCCGTTTATTAAAACAATTTCGTCACCAGCCATAACACCGGCCTTTTCTGCCTCGCAGCCTTCACGTACTTCTGTGATTTCGAACTTATTTAAGTTTAGGCCCGTAGCTTTAACGATCAAGCCACTTAGGTTATACTCAAATGGTTTTTTATAAGAGTGTCCTTTTTTCAGGTACAGCTTTCCGTGAACAAAATCAAAAGCAACTTTAAACCGGGAAAGTAACCCGCCACCAATAGTCCCATTTCTGGGTATGGCCGCAATATCGATATCATAGGTAGATGTATCAGGAAATGTGGTTATAACTTCTTTAAAGTTGAAACTTCCGAGAGAAAGACTGTTTATTCGTGAAATCTCTCCGTAAAGATCACCTGCCAGGCCTCTTCCCAAATGGCTTTCAATGGATGGTTCAGGAACGTAGTAACCGGAATTGGAATGCTTGTCTATTAAAAAGGAATGGCTGGCACCAGTATCTATCATAAATTTTCCCGTTCTAACCACACTATCTTTTAAAGTGAATGAGGCATTTACATAGGGCTTTGTATCTTCAATGCTCATGTTTAGCACCTTATAGCTTTTTTTAGGTTTGTAATAATTGGGGTCGTAAAAGGTCAGGTACTTTGTGTCATAGTTAACTTCAATAACAAATCGGCTAAACAGTTCATATCCTAAAATACCGTGCACATTGGAACCAAGGAAATTTTTTAGCTGAAGCAGATCTTTTTCAAGAACGATGAGTGCATGGCCCCTGCCTATCATGTTATCAATTTTCAAGGTCACATTATTGGTAACGTATGCGTCCACCAGCTTTTCTCCTCCAATACCGGGAATAGTAATCTTTCTGGAATACTTGAGGTTGAGTAGATCGGTAAATATTTTTTCGGTCAGCACACTTGTGCGCACCCCTGTATCAAGTATAAACTTTAAAGGAATGGCATTGTTCAAGAGAACATCAATTACAATTAAGTTGTTATTCAACTCGAAAGGAATACTTAATTGGTGTTCTCCCTTTGGTAGTACAAACCCTAATGGAATGGCTCCTGTGGTATCTGCTTTTTCAATGGTATTTGCATGCAATGAGCCCTTTAATAAAAACAGCAAAAAAATTATAAGTAGAAGTGCTCTATTATACATAAAATGTTTGGATGCCAAAAATTAACTATTCGGATTGAATTATAATAGTTTACTTTGAAGTATGAAACGGGAAAGGTAATTTTCGGGTTGTAAAAAACTTTACTAAACGCAAAAACTGATAATTGTCATGTTTTTGGTTAAGTAAAATCATAAATGTATCTTAACACAAGATTTTATTTTAGCATTTTTAACCTAACTAACTTGAATATAGACTTATGAGTATGGAAAAGTTCAGCTATGACAACAAGATCGTAAAATATTTTGTCATAGCATCTGTGGTTTTTGGGATTGTAGGTATGTTGGTAGGACTTACAATAGCTACTCAGCTGTTTTGGCCTGCATTAAACATGAATATCCCCTATACCACTTTTGGAAGGATCAGGCCTTTGCATACCAATGCAGTAATTTTTGCATTTGTTGGTAACGCCATTTTTGCAGGGGTTTATTATTCAATGCAGCGCCTTTTAAAGACCAGGATGTTTAGCGATGCTCTTAGCTGGATACACTTCTGGGGATGGCAGCTGATTATTGTAGCAGCTGCTATCACATTACCTCTTGGTTTAACAACCACCAAAGAATATGCTGAATTGGAATGGCCAATCGATATAGCCATTACCATTATTTGGGTGGTTTTTGGGATCAACATGATTGGTACCATTATCAAACGTAGAGAGCGCCACATGTATGTGGCTATTTGGTTTTACATAGCCACATTTGTAACAGTAGCCGTACTGCACGTTGTCAACTCGTTTGAGCTGCCTGTGCTTGCGTTCAAAAGCTACTCGCTCTTTGCCGGAGTTCAGGATGCCCTGGTACAATGGTGGTATGGGCACAATGCGGTAGCATTCTTCCTTACAACACCTTATCTGGGTTTGATGTATTACTTCTTACCCAAAGCGGCCAACCGACCAGTGTTTTCGTATAAGCTTTCTATTATACACTTCTGGTCTTTGATATTTATTTACATATGGGCAGGACCTCACCACTTACTTTATTCAGCACTACCTAATTGGGCACAAACATTAGGAACAACATTCTCATTAATGTTGATTGCACCGTCTTGGGGTGGTATGTTGAACGGTTTGATGACACTTAGAGGAGCATGGGACAGAGTAAGGGAGGATCCAATTCTTAAATTCATGGTGGTGGCTGTTACAGCCTACGGTATGTCCACCTTTGAAGGCCCAATGCTTTCATTGAAGAACTTTAATGCCATTACTCACTTTACTGACTGGATAGTTGCGCACGTGCACATTGGTGGTTTAGGATGGAACGGATTCTTAACCTTTGGTATGTTGTACTGGATGGTGCCACGTATGTGGGGCACAAAACTATATTCTGTTAAAAACGCCAACCTCCATTTCTGGTTAGGAACATTAGGTATCATTATCTATGCGCTTCCATTGTATTGGGGTGGTGTGGTACAAAGCTTAATGTGGAAGGAATTCACTCCTGATGGATTCTTAATGTATGCTAACTTCCTTGAAACAGTAACTAAGATTTTGCCATTTTACATGCTAAGGGCATTGGGGGGATTACTTTATTTCTCTGGTGTTATTATAATGGTGTTTAACTTATTGAAAACGGTTAAAACCGGTAAGTTCATTGCCAATGAAGAAGCAGAAGCTCCTGCTCTTGAAAAAGTAAGAATAGTAGGTGGTACTTTCCACTCTGCTTTGGAAAGAAAACCTGTTCAATTTACTATTTTGGCTTTGGTTGCTATTTTAATTGGAGGTATTGCAGAAATTGTTCCAACGTATTTGATCAAATCGAACATACCTACCATAGCCAGTGTTAAGCCATATACACCTCTCGAATTGCAGGGAAGGGATATTTACATACGTGAAGGTTGCGTGGGATGCCACTCTCAACTGGTTCGTCCATTTAGAAGTGAAACAGAACGCTATGGCGAGTATTCCAAGGCAGGAGAATACGTGTACGACCATCCATTCCTTTGGGGTTCCAGAAGAACTGGTCCGGATTTGCACAGAGAAGGATTGGGTAACAAAAATGCCAAACCAAATTCATGGCATTTCAAACACATGTACGATCCTCGAATCACATCTCCTGGTTCTATAATGCCTCGTTACTTATGGCTCCATGAAAATACGCTGGATATTTCAACAACAGCGGCTAAAATTTCAGCTATGCGTACGTTAGGAGTTCCTTATCCTGAAGGATATGAAGAACAAGCCAACATTGATTTGCAGAAACAAGCCGATGAAATTGCTGCCAATCTAAATGCTGAGGAGGACATTGAAACAAGTGGTGATAAGGAAATTATAGCGCTTATTGCCTACTTGCAACGATTAGGAACGGACATAAACGCAGAGAAATAGATGTTTAAGCATTATTTTGAAGGTGCAGAGCATATTACGGTTGGGCCAATAATTGGTCTGGTAATATTCTTTGTCTTTTTCCTGGTACTTCTTTACATGGTATTTAAGGCCGATAAGGGATTTATTAATAAAATGAAAGATATGCCGCTGAACGATGGTACAGTAGCGCATCATGACGAAAATGAAAAAACCGAATAAAATGAAAATACTTGCCCCATTAAAATTTGCCCGAAAAAATGCAGGTTGGGCATTAACACTGGTGTTATTATTAACAGCCATAGGGACATTCGCACAATCTGATTCTGGCAGTAACACCGGATTACTTCTTGTTGCTGTAGGATTAGTGGCCTTGGTTTCTGTTCTTGTTCTCCTGGTTGCAATTTATACATTACAGGTACTTCGTGTATTTGTTCAGTCTGAAAAGGAGAAAAAAGCAAAAGAAGCTGGCGTTGAGCTGAAAGATGAGCCAACATTCTGGGATAAATTCCTGAAAGTTGTAAACGATCGTGCTCCTGTTGAGCAAGAGGCCGACATTATGCTCGATCATAATTATGACGGCATACGTGAGCTGGACAACCATTTGCCACCCTGGTGGAAATGGTTATTCTACGTAACCATTATATTCTCTGTATTCTATGTAATTGGGTATCACATAACGGACTGGTTCCCTTTACAGGAAAAAGAATATGAGATTGAAATGGCTGCTGCAGCCAGTGCAGCTGAAGCCCGACAGGCAGCCAATGCTGAGGCCGGAGGGTTCGATGAATCACAGCTTGCTTATTCGGATGATCCTGCTATTTTGAGCAGTGGAGAAACTCTTTATACTCGTAACTGTGTGCCTTGCCATGGAGCAGAAGGTCAGGGAGGAATTGGACCTAACCTTACCGATAAATATTGGATACATGGAGGCAGTATAAAAGATGTATATACCACCATTAAAAAAGGTGTTCCGGATAAAGGAATGATCTCTTGGGAACAACAGTTCTCTCCCGCTCAAATTAGAGATGTGTCTACATATGTGTTGTCGCTGCAAGGTACAAATCCTCCTAATGCAAAAGCACCTCAGGGTACTATATACGAAGGTGGAGAAAGTGGAGCATCACAAGAGGAAGCTTCTTCGGCTGAAACAACCGAAGCTGCTTCTGCGGATACTTCAGAACAAACAGCTGATGCATCGATGGGTTCTGATGAAGGAAAGACAATTTTTACAACCACCTGCGTGGCTTGCCATATGGCAGACGGAGGTGGAGGAATTGGGCCTAACCTTACCGATAAATATTGGAAAGATGGAGATGGTTCTCTTGAAGCGATTAAACATACTATAACCAATGGGGTAGCAGGAACGGCCATGATCGCATGGTCTACCTCCCTGAAGCCTGAGCAAATAGATGCTGTGGCAAACTATGTGTATTCACTTAAAGGGACAACGCCTGCCAACCCTAAAGCGCCTGAGGGTAAACTTTATGAATAATAATCATTAATCAAGTATTTTTTAAACTAGAGGCACGTGGAAAATTTTTATGAATATGATGAACAGTTCCGTGATACCATTGGAACTGTAGATAAGGAAGGTAAAAGGATATGGGTGTATCCTAAAAAACCGAAAGGCAGTTATCATACGAAACGTGCCATAGTTGCGATTGTATTGTTGGGGCTGCTTTTCAGTGGCCCCTTTATCAAAATAGGGGGTCAGCCCCTTTTATTATTTAATATATTTGAGCGAAAGTTCGTCCTGTTTGGAATTCCCTTCTGGCCACAGGATTTTTACTTATTTGGCCTGGCAATGATTACGTTCTTCGTTTTCATTATTCTTTTTACGGTTGTGTTTGGCCGCGTGTGGTGCGGTTGGGCTTGTCCGCAAACCATTTTTATGGAATTGGTTTTCCGAAAAATTGAGTATTGGATCGATGGAGATGCGGCTCAGCAAAGAAAACTTAAGGATATGCCCTGGAACACGAAAAAGATAACCAAGCGTGTTTTTAAGTATGCAATTTTTCTGGCCATATCACTGCTAATTGCCCATACACTTATGGCGTATTTGATTGGCATCGATAATGTGGTTGACATTGTTACTTCTTCCCCTTATGACCACTGGAGTGGTTTTATTGGGATGTTGTTTTTTACGGCTATCTTCTTCTGGGTATTCTCGTATTTCAGAGAGCAGGCCTGTATTGCTGTTTGCCCATACGGAAGGCTGCAGGGAGTTTTGTTGAATAAGGATTCGATGGCCGTGTCTTACGATTTCAAAAGAGGTGAGCCAAGAGGTAGAATAAAAAAGGGAGAAATAGAAGAGGGCAAAGGAGATTGTATCGATTGTAAGCTTTGCGTGCATGTTTGCCCAACGGGCATTGATATTCGAAATGGTACTCAGCTAGAGTGTGTTAACTGTACAGCCTGTATGGATGCTTGCGATGAGGTTATGACAAAAGTGGACAGACCCAAAGGCTTGGTCCGAATAGCTTCTTACAACAATATTGTTGAAGGAACCAAAAAGATTTTTACAGGTAGGGTGATAGGATATACCGTAGTTCTGGCAGCTTTACTGGTAGCTTTAGGTACCTTGTTAAGTAACAGAACGGCTATTGATGCTACAGCCTTACGCGTACCGGGTCAGCTCTACCAGAAAAATGAAAAAGGTGACATTCAGAATTTGATCAACATTCTATTTATTAACAAATCGTTTGATCCAATTCAGCTTTCAGTTAAAGTAAGGAATATTCCAAGTGCAACTATTCAACAGGTTGGGAAACCCGAAATTAGCCTGGGCCCTAACAGCACGTTTGAGGGAATATTTTTTGTTACCATACCCTTGGCTGATTTGCACGACCCGAAGACGCCAATTATAATTGATGTGTATAAGGATGGCGAAGTGGTTGAAACGACCAAAACAAATTTCTTGGCACCATTTAACGTGAAGTAAATGAATTGGGGAAAGAGTATAGCCCTTTTTTACGGGCTTTTTGTTGTGGCTTTATTGGCAGTTGTGGCGTTTGCATTTACGCAAGACGTAAACCTGGTTTCTGATGACTATTACCAGCAAGAATTGGTATACGAAGATCAGATTAACCGAATAAAGAACACAGAAAATTTAGAGGAGAAACCATCTTTGATGTTAAAGGGTTCCTATGTAGAACTTGCTTTTCCTGCGGCACTTGCGCCAAAGGGCACCTTATTGTTCTTTAGACCATCCAACTCTAAACTGGATAGGCGGATAGCCATATCTCTTGGAGCCGACCATAAGCAACAGATCGATTTTTCCCAGCAGGAAAAGGGGTTATGGAAAGCGAAGCTGAATTGGAAGCAAGACGGGAAGGAATATTATCAGGAATTTATAATTGTAAAGTAGTATGCTTTGGAGTGCTTTTTTAATGGGCTTCCTTGGAAGCTTTCATTGCATAGGTATGTGTGGACCAATAGTTCTGGCATTGCCCGGTAAAAGTGTTGCCTACAAGGTGCTGTATAATCTTGGACGTACCATAACCTATACCCTTATGGGTATTGTAGTGGGCATGGTAGGGCAGGGCTTCTCAATGGTAGGCTGGCAGCAATGGCTCTCCATCGGAGTTGGAGCACTAATGCTTATCATCATACTATTTACAAAGTACAAGCATTTTGATCTACCCATGAGCGGTGCAATAAATGCGCTTTATCAAAAGGTAAAATCAGCCCTTGGCCCTTTATTAAGAAGCGAATCGAGCTTGGCTCCACTACTTATTGGTATCTTAAATGGGTTGTTACCGTGTGGTCTGGTGTATGCAGCCTTATTTGCTGCATTGTCAATGGGAGGAGTATCTGCCAGTGCCTATTACATGGCTCTCTTTGGCTTAGGCACTATTCCTATTATGCTTGGGCTCGGTTTATTTTCAACTATTATTACACCAGCTGTTAGAACAAAGCTCAACAGGGCAGTGCCTTATTTTTTAGCGGTAGTGGCAATACTACTTATTCTTAGAGGGATGAACCTGGGAATACCTTTGGTGAGTCCTAAAATGGATGGCTCCGGGCATATGCACATGAACCATAAAATGTAACCCCTATAAAATCCAAAAGGCGAGTGATGCTCGCCTTTGGGTTGGTGTGGGTTTGCAACGATTTTACAAACTCCAATCTAACCACCATCTGGATTCAGCTAGATATAACTGAACCGTACATAAATATACTTAAGAGGTGTAATAAATACAAGTTTTTTCGAGGAAACTAAGCATAAAAAATTTGCCTTAAATGGCCCATATGTGTTATTTTGTAAGTTCTCCTAAATGCAAAAATGAAAATATCATCTAAAGAAAGCTTTCAAATAGTTTACTCGCTTTTTCAGCACGAATATCTGGGGTATTTGTTTGAATCTTTTATTGTTAAAGTAGATGAAAAAGGACAACTAACATTACAACACCAGAACATTTCTTCATTAAATGCATTCGAGTTTTCTTCCGGATTAGATAAAACCGATTTTGAGCTCATAAGACTAATGGATGAAATGCAACAGGAGGCTGTAATAAAGAAGTATTCATCGGTTAGTGCAAAGCCGGGAGAGTTTTTCCCAAAAATTTATGACAAGGAAAAAGGGAATATTCCGCTTCAGGAAGAGATCAACAGATATTTAAAAAGCATCAGGAGTAAGATATTGCCACTGCTTGTAGGCAGGAATGTTTTTGAGATGGGAAGTGATGGAGAGCCAACATGGCACAGGCTTGAAGTTATGCCTGAAAAGGCCACGGTTCTATTCCATTTTAGGAAAAACGAAGACAATACACACTATTTTCCCACTATAAAATATGACGGGCAGAAGGTGGACTTTCAATATAGAGGAGCTTACATTCTTTGCGAACAGCCTGCCTGGCTGGTTGTGGATGGCAGGGTTTTTTCTTTTGAAAAGGAGATAGATGGTGCTAAGCTTAAGCCTTTCCTAAACAAGAAGTTTATTTTGATTCCCAAAAAAGTTGAGGAAACCTATTACCATAAGTTTATTGCGCCACTGGTTGGGCAGTTCGATGTGTATGCGAAAGGCTTTGAAATTCGGACCGAAACCATCCTTCCAAAGGCTAAACTTACCTTTACCCCATTAGCCCAGGTGCAGCACACCATGGCTCTTTTTGATGGCGAGGAAGAGGAAATTGCCGAACCACAGAAATTTGTATTCAATTTGAATTTTGACTACTCGGGCCTATCGGTTAAACCAAGTGATAAACGTGGTGTGGTGGTCAAGGTCGATCAAGAAGGCGAATCGTACACGTTCCATAGAATAAGGAGACAGTGGAATGATGAAAATGAAGTACTCCGTATTATTGATAATACAGGCCTTAACTTAAATTTAGGGAAAGGCACCTTGCCTGCCGGTGAGGCGTTCGACTGGATATTTTCCAACCAGGAACTTTTGGAGAAAAAGGGCATTGAACTCCTTCAAAAGAAACAAGAAGGGAAACACTACTTTATTGGTACTTCAACAATAAAAATTGACATTCAGGAAAACATCGATTGGTTTGATATAAAGGCTATTATTCAATTTGGCGACTACCAGATACCTTTTCAAGAATTGCGTAGTTTGGTGTTGAAGGGGAAAAACGAATTTACCTTACCTAATGGAGAAATAGCTGTAGTGCCAGCCAGCTGGTTGAACGACTATTCAGAGCTATTCTATTTTTCCGAGAAGGATAAGAATAATAAACCAATACTTCGTAAGCATCATCTGGCTTTGGTGCATGACCTGGAGAAAAACGAACATGCCAATGTTGTTATGAACAGGAAGTTAAACCAGCTGAGAGATTTTAAAGAAATTGAAGATCACCCCCTTCCAAAGAAATTTAAGGGAAAATTAAGGCCATACCAGAAGGCAGGATACGACTGGCTTCAGTTTCTAAATCAGTATAAACTGGGTGGGTGTTTGGCTGATGATATGGGGCTTGGTAAAACGGTTCAGACACTTGCACTTTTGCAGGCTCAAAAAGAAGGAGGGGAAGAAGTACCCTCTTTATTGGTAATGCCAACCTCTTTAATTTATAACTGGCAAAAGGAAGCCAAGAAATTTACTCCTGGCTTAAAAGTGTATAATTATACCGGAGTAAATAGGATAAAGGATACAGATCTTTTTGAAGGATATGATCTGGTAATTACATCATACGGAATTATACGCAGAGACCTTGAAATGCTTAAGAACTATTTCTTCAATTACATTATTCTGGATGAATCTCAAGCCATAAAAAATCCTTCGTCAAACATTTCTAAAGCCGTTAGAGATCTTCAGTCGAAGCACAGGCTAATACTTACAGGAACACCCATTGAGAACAGCACAATGGATCTATGGTCTCAGATGAGTTTTATAAATCCAGGTTTGTTGGGTCATCAAAGTTTTTTCAGAAAGCAGTTTCAAATACCAATTGAAAAGCAAAATAGTGACGAAAAGACCAATAAACTTTATAGTTTGATAAAGCCATTCATTATGCGAAGACAAAAGTCGCAAGTGGCGAAAGACCTGCCTAAAAAGGTAGAGAATATTCACTATTCTACCATGACTGCAATGCAGGAGGAGGTGTATGAAGAAACTAAAAATTATTACCGAAATCAAATCTTATCACATATAGAAACACATGGGTTGGGTAAATCTCAAATGGTCCTTTTACAAGGTTTAATGAAACTTCGGTTAATAGCCAATCATCCGAAGATGTCGGATGAAACATACGCGGGAGATTCCGGGAAACTGGATGATATGATGCTAATGTTGAGCAATACGCTTTCTGAAGGGCATAAAATACTTATTTTCAGTCAGTTTGTAAAGCATCTTACAATTGTCCGTGAATTAATAGAGTCAAGAGGAATTACCTATTGTTACCTGGATGGAACGACCAAAGACCGACAGGCACAGGTGGAACGTTTTCAGGAGGATGAGAGTGTTAAAGTTTTCCTTATCTCGCTTAAGGCGGGAGGGTTAGGACTTAACCTAACCAAAGCAGATTATGTGTTTTTATTAGACCCTTGGTGGAACCCCGCAGTTGAGAACCAGGCCATTGACAGGGCGCATAGAATTGGCCAAACCCAGAAAGTTTTTACGTATAAGTTTATAACCAAAAATACGGTGGAGGAAAAAATTCTGGAGCTTCAAAAAAGGAAACTCAAACTAGCCAAAGACCTGATCACAACGGATCAGGGCTTTGTTAAAAGTTTGTCTAAGGAAGATATTAGTGAACTTTTGATGTAGTTCTAGGTAGAAGATATTAGCACTGCTTTTGAATTGTCAGCTTTTTTGATTTTTCTTAAAAAATCAACCAATTCATTATATGTTTCCTTTGGAAAAGTGCCTTTGTACCTTTCTAGTTTTCTTGTATAAATCAACCCATTTTCATCCGCCTGAAAAGTTGCTTCATATTTTCCAAAACGACTTTCTATTTGTATGTTTTTGGGTAGATGCTCAAAATAAAAACCTTCTGGCAAATGATAGTTTACAGTATCGATATCGGTGTAAGCAAAATTCACATATACATCTACCTCCCTATTTTCTGAAGGTTTTGGGTAACTATCCCTTCTATTTAATAGATTAGGTTTCAAGAAAATACGTGTACCGCTTTTAGTGGCATAGTCCCTAAGTGTAATTTCCAAATATCGAGTGGCCATCGTTTTATCTTTCGTATGTTCGAACCCTACTTTCTCAACAGTAAAATTTGGAATATCAATTTCAGAATAAACAAGCTTTTTCAGTTTATCGGTGGATTCATCAAGATCCCACAAAACATTATCGAACTGAAGGCCGGAATATTCTGTTGTTATTTTTGCTGTACCTTGGCCAGACTTGTCGAACCAAACCTCAGAATATTGATTTTGAAGATTGTCTTCATAATCGTAGGTTGGTGTTTTTACGAGTTTTCCACCTTCTGGTGTCACAAGCAAAACCTTTCTATCATCAGTAAAATCTCCTAAAAAATCAAATGGCATTTCTCTGGAAGTACATTCTAGCCAGACAGTGTCTTGCTCAAATGGAACACATAAAATCACATGATTAAAAGGATCGTAAGGGAAATCTTCAAATATTTTAGCTGGTCGAGAACCCGCACAGACTAATGATGGGTACGATGTAATACCAATTGCTTTCAACATAGAATGCGTATAGTTGGTAAGGGCTTTACAATCTCCCCATCCAACCTCTTCAACTTTTGTTGCAGGCATTGATTGAAATCCTCCGATCCCTAATTGAACGCTCACATAACGGGTTTTTTCCTGCATATAATGATATACAGCTTTGACCTTTTCCCTATTATCGTTAATTCCATTAATAAGATTGTTTACTTCCATTTTATCTCTCTCATCAAGCACATCCCTTCCTTTGTTTAATTCATAGTACCATGTGCCAAAATCTTTCCACGATTCAAGGCTACCTTTACTTCCTCCAATGGAAAAGTTATTAGGAGATGTTAAAACAACCGGAGTAAAATTTACAAGATCCGGGAAATAACTCTCCCTGTCAATAGCTTTTAAATTGCTAACTTTCCAAACATAAACATTTTCATTGTAGCTTGGTTCTGAGATATTTAACCCTTTGAATCTAACGGGATTGGTTTCAGGAAACGAAAGTGTGAATGAAGCATTTTCAACCGAAACTCGATCCTCATCTTGCGGGGAAAAATCAGGGGAGTAAAAATTTGTATTGAACTCAACGACATATTCAACCACAATTGTGTAAGGATAGGTTGTTCTTGAAAGATCGACAATTTTTACACGTTGATCATCAATCGAATTTCCTGATGGATTATAGTCAATAATTTCTGAATTCTTTATTTTATCTATTTTGTTTCCTTTGGAATCAAGAATTAGTGCATCAAATTTTTTAATCTTTCTAAAATCGTCATAGAAAACACCAAAAAAGGCTTCATCATGGCCATTGCTGTTCAAAATGGTTTTAACTACTTCAATGCTTTTTGTAGCTTTATGTTCATTAACTACTTCGTATTTCAGGTCATATTTTCGTACTACGACATCTGCATGATCTTTTAAGTCTTCACTAATTTTTAGCGCACTCCATTCAGGATAGTCTTGCGCATAGAGAAGTTGACTTAAAAGAAAAAAAATTGTTATAAAATATCTTCTCATAACTTCTCTTTTAAAACAATTTGTTCTGCTTCCTTATTTACAATTTGTGAAAAATACTCCTTCAGAATTTGATATTCAGTTGGCAGAAATACTACTTGGTTAATTTGATACTGAACAGTTGCGGATACATATTCGCCTTCCTGTTTAACTGAAAAAATAAAACGTCCTCCATTGTTAGGAAGGGCAATTCCCAGGGGTTGAGGAAGTGCATCGACCTCATATCCTTCGGGTATTTTATATTTAAAATAATAAATTTTCTTTATTGGGCAGGTAAAATCAACGGGGTATTGCCGGGTTTCTAACCTAAACGGATTTTCTTTAGTTTGTCCTACCACTAAGGGTGTGAGATAAATTCTGTCACCAAGAGCTTCTGCTTTATCATTTATTGTAACATCCAAATCAATAGTTAAGGGGGCTGGCATTTCATCCTGCCCGGTAATCTCAGAGGAGTTGATCTGCCAACCGTCATTTTCTTCATACTTCTCAATTAATTCATCTTTGCCGGTTTTAGTTATTTCTTCTTTAAGCTCGAAGCTAGTGTATCCATTAAAATTGTACTTTAAATGCCCATCAAGTTCTCCATCTTCCGATAAGTCAAATGTGGCGGTACACATGGTCTGTCTTATACCCAGCGATTTGAGATCAACCCAGTAATTAGTGTTTTCAGAAATAAGACGGCCCTTACCATTCAAACATCTTTCAGGAAGAACTCCAAAAGGCATGTAGTCATCAGTAGCATCGAGTAAATATGTTCTATCGTCTACATTTATTTGGGCTATCACATAATTATATTCTTTAATTAAGGGATAAAAAAGATTCACAGCTCCATTATTTCTGGTACTTAATATTACAGGATCGGCAGCGAACCCAGCTTCTTTTAAAAGTGCAGTTAAGAATAAATTGATCATTCCAGAATTTGTTTCTTCATCCAAAACATTTTTAAAATTATCGGTAGCATACTTACTGTAATCCCCGTTCCAGGCCGAGTGTTTTTGTACATAAGAGTATATTCCCTTTGCGAAAGAAAGCTTGTCTGAACTTGCTGATTTAATACTGTCAATTTCATCTTTCATGAAACCAACTTTATTTAGTCTTTCCCCAAAATCTTCATCATCCATTAATGTTTTTTGTATGCTGTTAAAGTCGCTAAAGAAGTCTTTATAGTAACCCGGAAATTGAACCGACTGTAATTCAAAATCAATTTTTGATATATAATTCTTTTTGGTGGTCATATATTTTTCAGACACAAATGCTGGAACATTTTTAGCTACATATCTGTGGACTTTTCCATTAACGACTTCTCCTCCAACAGATAATGAGGCATTTTTTACATCAGCTGTATTCAGTGTTATATATCCCTTCATTATAGTTTTATAATTGAAGTAGTCAGGATATGAAATAACATACTCACTGTATGCAACCGGTATAGTACTTTGAAAGGACCACGCATTCAGAAAAGTTACAGAACCAGTTGAGATTTGGTAAGTATATTCAACGATTGAACCTGGTTTTGCATCGGGGAAAGAAAATTTCTTTTCTACAATTCCATCTACCAAATCTTCAGTATGGACGTCTTTTTTACTCACTTCACTTTCTACAATTTTTCCATCAATTAAATTGTAGGTCGATGCCTTAAATCTGGAAACTCCGGTGTTATCTGGAAAACGAATTGTAATGTTTGCTCTATCCAGTTCATCGTCATCAAAAAACTTGATGATAGTGTGATAATTAAAAACAACTTCAAAGCTTTGGTTTGAGGATAAGTAATTTACAGCTGACTTTCCGAACTCGTATAGAACAACAGCCTTAGCGGTTGTATCTGCCGCATAGGAAGTCATTTGAAGTTCTTCCTTAGTTATCAAACCAAATTTTCTTGGCTTTTGAGCGTGGGAATAGGTACCCAAAATCACCATTAAAATGGCAATCATAAAAAATTTATTCATAATAGTATTCGTTAGGCTTAATAGTCCTAAAAATACTACATACTATGAAAATATCAATAAGTATTTAGACTTATCCGCATTTAGAATAGCCGCAACTTTTGCAGTTCAGGCAGCCTTCTTCGTAAACCAATGCATCCTCTCCACACTCTGAACACTTGGTGTTTTTTGGCTTGGTACCATCAGGCAACATTTTAGATAATGCCCTGACCACGCCATTCTTCCATGTGTTCAACGAATCGTCATTCAAATGCAGGTTATTAACCAAACTGATGGCATATTTTAACGGCATACCGTGGCGAAGCATTCCTGAAATTAATTTGGCATAATTCCAGAACTCAGGAGTAAATGAACGAGACAAACCTTCAATGGTTACCCCAAAGCCGTCTTTGTCTTTGTACCTAAAATCGTATCGTTTGGCATTATTTTCACCCCTGTGTTTTATTATTTCTCCCTCTGATACATATTGCGGTAAGTGAAACGCATCCTCTGCTTTTCCAGTAAATATTTCATAAGGCTTGCCATTAAGCACACCAACTACTGCAATCCACTTTTCGTGGTTGTTATTGAAGCGAATAATTTTTGCTTCGAGCATATCGGGGCGCTTGGGCGCTGCAGTTTCTGTAAATTCTTCAATCGAGGTTTCTTTCTTTTCATCTTTACTTATCAAAACTCCGTCCCGGGAACCATCACGATAAACGGTCATACCCTTACAGCCTTGTTTCCAACCTTCAATGTAAATATCATTGATGGTTTCAACGGGTGTTTCTTTTGGTACGTTAACAGTTACCGAAATGGAATGATCAACCCATTTTTGTACTTTACCCTGCATTTGCACCTTCTTGATCCAATCGATATCGGAGGCAGTTGCTTTATGATAGGGTGACTGGGCGATCAACTCGTCCATTTCCTCATCAGTTAATGTGCTGATCTGATCGTTGGTATATCCTTGGTTTTTCAACCATAATTTAAATTTTGGATGAAGAACAAAATACTCTTCCCATGAATCACCGGTTTCGTCAGTAAAGCTAACCTTAACATCCTTGTCATGAGGATTAACCTTTTTTCTTCTTTTATAAGATACCTGGAATACAGGTTCAAGACCAGAAGTGGTTTGGGTCATCAATGAGGTCGTTCCGGTAGGAGCAATGGTCAACAAAGCAATATTCCTTCGGCCTTTTTCAAGCATTTTATTGTAAAGCGATGGATCGGCTTCTTTAATCCTATTGATAAAAGGATTATCTTTTTCTTTTTGTGGGTCGAATATTTGGAAGGAACCACGCTCACCAGCCATTTCTACAGATGATGCATAAGCGGCCAGAGCCAGAGCTTTTTGCACGTTTTCGGCAAAAGTAGTTGCATCATCGGTGCCATAAGTAATACCTAAAGCAGCCAACATATCTCCTTCGGCAGTAATACCAAGCCCTGTTCTACGACCCTGTAAAGTTTTTTTCCTGATCTTTTCCCAAAGCATACGCTCATTATGCTTGATGTCGCCAGGTTCAGGATCTTTTTCTATTTTATTTAAAATGCTTTCAATTTTTTCTGCTTCCAGATCTACAATGTCATCCATTAAGCGTTGTGCTATTCGGATATGCTTTCTAAACTTATCTAAATTGAATTTAGCGTTTTCGGTAAATGGCTCATCCACATAGCTGAATAGATTAACTGCTAATAAGCGGCACGAGTCATACGGACATAGAGGTATTTCTCCACATGGGTTGGTCGAAACGGTTTCAAAACCCATATCACTGTAACAATCTGGTATTGACTCCTTAATTACCGTGTCCCAGAATAGAACTCCAGGTTCGGCAGATTGCCAGGCATTATGTATAATTTTATCCCAAAGAGCTTTAGCATTTACAGTTTGTTCCATCAAAGGGTTATTACTGTTGACAGGGAATTTCTGAACATAATCACTTCCTGATTCAACAGCTTCCATAAAATCGTCTGATATCTTAACCGATACGTTAGCTCCGGTAACCTTGGTTCTGTCCTGCTTCGCATCAATAAAGGCTTCTGCATCCGGGTGGTCAATACCTATCGAAAGCATTAGGGCCCCTCTTCTACCATCCTGAGCTACCTCACGAGTGGTGTTGGAATATCTTTCCATGAAAGGCACAACTCCGGTGGAAGTTAAAGCACTGTTCATTACCGAAGATCCTCTGGGACGAATATGCGTAAGGTCGTGGCCTACACCACCCCTTCTTTTCATTAATTGCACCTGCTCTTCATCTGTGAGCATAATTGATCCATAGCTATCGGCTTTATTGCCAGGCCCAATCACAAAACAGTTGGAAAGAGATACGTATTGAAAATTATTTCCAATACCTGACATGGGGCCACCTTGTGGAATAATGTATTTAAAGTCCTTTAAAAGACTGAAAATCTCTTCTTCACTTAACGGGTAGGGATACTTGTTTTCGATACGCGCCAGTTCTTTGGCTAACCTTCTGTGCATTTGCTCAGGAGATTTCTCATAAATATTCCCATCAGAGTCTTTTAATGCGTATTTATTAACCCAAACATTAGCCGCCAACTCATCACCATCAAAATATTCTAATGACGCTTTAACGGCTTCTTCCCTACTATATTTCTGATAATGAATCTCAGATTTCAACAACTTTTTGCGTTCTTCTATCACCTCTTTTGCAACTGGTTCATCCGGGGTGGACTCTTCGTGCTTTACAGGGGCAGACTCGACATTAAAAAGATCTAATACTGATGAAGTTTTTTCAATGGATGATGGTGTCGGCATATCTACTCATATTAAAATTATTGGACCACTAAATTGAAGCTTAAGTTTATCAAAAATAGTGATATTTCTCACGTTTTAGAATCAATTTTTTTAAAAGAAAACGACCCTAAAAATAGCCAAAAATGAACGTATGAAAGGAATTTTTTATTTAGGAATGATTGTGCAGCTCCCTGTATAACAGTTAGTTATAAATGTATCTATATACGTTAAGAAAAATTAAAAAAAATTCCTTATCTAGAATATTTTCTAGCGTTAGTGATGATTTTTTACTCATAAACGAATAAATGTATATTTGGTTTTTAAAGGAAAATTTTGGCAAAATCAAGAACTGTTTTTTTTTGTAATAATTGCGGATATGAATCTGCAAAATGGATAGGCAAATGCCCCTCTTGCAATCAGTGGAATAGCTTTGTGGAGGAGGTGATCGATAAAACAAAGGAAACCGCTTCCGTATGGTCAGATGAAGGCATTATAAAGGAACCGGTGCCAATTCATTCGATCGAACATACAGAAGAAAACCGGATTCCGTGTCCGAACAAAGAACTTGACCGGGTGTTGGGCGGTGGAATAGTGAGCGGCTCACTAGTTTTGATCGGAGGGGAGCCAGGAATCGGTAAGTCAACGCTTATGCTACAGCTGGCACTTCAGCTTACCCAAAAGGTACTGTATGTTTCGGGTGAAGAGAGCGAGCAGCAAATAAAGTTACGAGCCAACAGACTTGAGCATACACATTCAGATACCACATACATCATTAGTGAAACGTCTATTGAAAAGGTTTTCAATCACATAAAGCAGCTTAAACCAGAAGTACTTATTGTTGACTCAATCCAAACGCTGGCCTCTTCCAGGATAGAATCTGTACCTGGAAGTATCTCGCAGGTTAGGCAATGTGCCGGTGAACTGATGCAGTACGCAAAGACAACCCAGACACCTGTGTTTTTAGTGGGGCATATTACAAAAGATGGCAGCCTGGCAGGGCCGAAGGTTTTGGAACACATGGTAGATACCGTATTGCAGTTTGAGGGCGACCCAAACATGGTTTATCGTATTTTACGAACTACAAAAAACCGGTTTGGTTCCACTTCAGAGCTGGGTATTTACGAAATGCAATCAGGAGGGTTACGTGAGGTGAAGAATCCTTCAGAAATCCTGATATCTCAAAGAGACGTAGGTGTAAGTGGTGTAACCATTGGCGCAACTATGGAAGGAAACAGGCCCCTTCTAATTGAAATTCAGGCTCTTGTTAGTGGGGCGGCTTACGGAACACCGCAACGTTCTTCTACAGGGTTTGATAGCCGAAGGCTAAATATGTTATTGGCTGTTCTTGAAAAAAGGACTGGGCTAAAAATGGGAGTTCAGGACGTGTTTCTGAATATGGCAGGTGGTATTAAAGTGGACGATCCTGCAATAGATCTTGCTATTTGCGTGGCGGTGCTTTCTTCACTGCACGATTTGCCGGTTGATGAAAAAACCTGCTTTGCTTCTGAAATAGGTTTAGGAGGAGAGCTACGCGCGGTTAACAGAATCGAAAACCGCATTTTGGAAGCGGAGAAGCTGGGTTTTACCACCATTTATATTTCCAAGTACAGTAAAGGTATTGATGCTGCTAAATACAAGATTAATATTAAATCTTTTGGTTTGCTTAAGCAGGTGTTTGGCGATTTGTTTGGGTAAATTGTTACCGTTGGTATTATCTCTTATCGGACAATTGTTTACTATTTCCCGCTAGTGGAAATTTATCGGTGAACACAATTCCTCTTCGTATATTTAACTATGGTTCAGGTAAAAAAACTAACTCGAATGACGGTGGCTGTGGGAATAATGACTGCCATAAGCCTGATCCTATCCTTTTTGGCTCTAACTGATATCAACCACAACAACGAGGCGGATTTGTCTCAGGAATGGGCAATGGTTCGTCTCACCTTTTTTCTAATCGTTCTTTTTATGGGTTTAGCGTTTGCTACTATTTGGATATACTCTCAGCGTAAGTAGGTATTAATAATTCTAACTGTTACCTATCCCACTTTTTCTTTCGAACTCTTTCTCTCATAATGCTGAAAGTTGGCATAACTAACATGTAAAGCCAATAGCTTATCCCCGATAAGGTGAAGGTAGTACCGGTATCGCCAACTCCTACAAAAGCGATGAGGGCCGATATCAACGGAACAATTCCCATAAATACATTTTTATAGATACTGGTCCTTGTTTCAAAGATCTCTTTTGGGTTGAGCTTGAGGCTTCTGGCTTTTTTTAAGGCATACCAATACATAAGAGCAAGGAGGATGAAAATCAAAGAGGCCCCTATTCCATAAATTGCCATTAGATCAGGGGCATCTTCAGGTTTAATAGTTACTGTAAAGAGTTCTTGAGAAATAGCCCTATCTCCTGTAAAAAGGGCATAAAAGAGCTTATACAATACTCTAAATAAAAATTTCAGAGGATATACGTAAAAAAGAATAAGAAAGAGAAGGATGGTATTTAGAACAATAATTTTTGCATCCTGTAGCCCATAGCGAATAAAGAATATAAAATGCTGATACCAAATAAGCATAAGAAGCGCAATGCAAACGCCAAAAGGAACTATGTCTTGCATTGAAAGAATAAGCTCGTCATATCTTTCGGGAACAGAGGAAGATAAAACCAAAAGTGCAATGGCAAAAGCAAACACCGCATCACTTAAGGTTTCAATACGTGTTTGGGCTTCCCCCCTTAAGTTGAACTCTTTGTTTTGCTTTGCAGCGGTATCTATCAATAACCTTCTAACCATTTAAGTCTTTAAAGTACGAATAAAAGTTAAATTTATGAATTGCAATAAAATATTGTTTTTTGTAACTTTTCGATCTCGTTAATTTTGATCTCATGAGTAAAAAATTTTTAATAGGAACAGGCTTTGGTTATTCCAAAGTAAACTTTTGGGCATTTATCGCTACTGGAGTTATTTTTCTGCTCAACGGGTTTTTATTAATGTACAATAATATTTTAAGTCCAATTGGTTTAATCATAGGTGTGTTTACATTTATTGGAGGCATATTTTACTTTTTATATAGCTACATACTTTTCTCAAATAGATCAAAATGGGCTCCAAGAATTACTATTGATGATAATTATCTTGAGTTAAAGTCAAAAATTTTACAATCTGCTACAAGGGTTTTATGGTCTCAAATAAGTTCAATTGCATTCAGCCCTTATAAAATCGCCTTTGATCTTGGAGATACTGTGAAGTCTTTCGAATATGAAACCACTTCGGAATTGTCCATTGAGATAAAAGAGACCATTCGAGAAATGGCCAATACCAAAGGAATTGATGTGATTGGCGGCTGATCTTTACTTTAGATCCTCAACACTTTTAAGCACTTTTTCTTTCAACTCCTCTTTATAAATAGAAAGGTTTTTAGCCACTTTTTCATCAAAAGCACCTACAATCTCAGCAGCAAGAATACCGGCATTTTTAGCCCCATTAAGTGCAACGGTAGCCACAGGTATGCCTCCCGGCATTTGAAGGATAGAGAGAATAGAATCCCAACCATCAATGGAATTGCTCGATTTAACCGGCACTCCAATAACAGGCAAAGTAGTAAGCGAAGCTACCATGCCCGGTAAATGAGCAGCTCCTCCTGCCCCGGCAATAATTGCTTTCAGTCCGCGCTCTCTTGCCGATTCGGCATATTCCATCATGCGGTGTGGGGTACGGTGTGCCGATACAATGGTTAGCTCATAAGGAACACCCAGCTCCTTTAATATGTCGGCAGCCTCCTGCATTACAGGAAGGTCTGATTTGCTACCCATTATGATGCCTATTTGTGGAGCGCTCATGCGATTACTTTTAATGTGTTCTTTACAAAGTTAGCTTTTCTTTTCAGTTCCTGTGTATTGCTGTCGGTAATGGTTACATGTCCCATTTTACGAAACGGTCGGGTCTCAGCTTTGCCATAAAGATGCACATGTACACCATTTTCCTTCATTACTTCTCCGAGCCCTTCATATTTTGCAGGCCCCTGGTATCCGTCTTCACCCAATAGATTAACCATCGCTGACGATATGAGTGCGGTGGTATCTCCTAACGGAAGACCAAGAATAGCTCTCAAATGCTGTTCGTATTGCGAAGTAACATTGGCCTCTATGGTTTGGTGGCCACTGTTGTGCGGACGAGGAGCTACCTCATTCACCAATACTTCTCCTTCTTTTGTTACAAACATTTCAACCGCTAGCAGGCCGATCATGTCAAGCTTATTAATAACATCTATAGCAATTTCCTGGGCCTTTTTTTCAATTTCAAGTGAAATTTCTGCAGGAGCAAATAAGTATTCAACAAGATTGTGCTCCGGATGGAACACCATTTCAACTACCGGAAAAGTTTTTGTCTCACCTTGTACACCTCTCGCAACAAGTACAGAGATTTCCTTTTCAAAAGGAATAAGTTCCTCAACAATTCCGGGAGCATCAAAAGCTTTTGCAAGGTCTTTGGCAGTTATGATGATTTGAACACCACGACCATCGTATCCCTCCCTTGCTAGCTTGTTAACAAAAGGAATTTTGGTTTTTAATGCTTCAACATCCTTTTTGTTTTCAACAAGCTCAAATGGAGCAGTTGGAATTCCGTTGTTCTTATAAAACTTCTTTTGTTCCGACTTGTCTTTAATAAGTTCGATAATGTGAGGTTGTGGATATACGGTTTTACCTTGTTTTTCGAGTTCCTTTAAAGCCTCTGTATTAACATTTTCAATTTCAATGGTTATTAGGTTGCAATCTTTTCCCCATTCTAAAACGCTTTTATAATCCGTTAGTTTTCCTGGAGTAAAATCATGGATGTATTTTTTAATAGGCGCTTCTTTATCAGGGTCCATAGCCTTGAAATCAAGCCCCAGATTCATCCCTGTTTTAATTAGCATACGACCTAATTGGCCTCCCCCCAGAATTCCAATTTTATAATTGTTAAAAACATCTGTCATAATTTCTTTAGCTATATCTGTGTGAAACTATAGTTAATTAATTTTTTCTTTTCCAAACATTTTTCTGAGACTCAAAATAAGATCCGGCAATCAAAGGCAACCTTTTTTCAATCTGTGGCCACTTATTTTCAAGGTCTATAATTACGTCAGGTTTACTTCTTTTTAACTGATCTTGAAGAAAGACAAGGTTGTCATAATAATCTAACTCATTGAAAAAGCTGCTGGAGAGGGTCCAGTCATAAAAAGGTCCTGCCAGAGATGCATTTTTATATAAAGACTTATCTTGTCCTAAAACCATGATAGTCTTCCCCTTTGCGACTGCAGCATATTTACTTGGCTCAGATTTTCCGTTTGAAGGAGTAAACCACCGGAAGGTAAAGGCCCAAAGACTTATAAAGGTACCAACCAAAATTAATATGGACAGCAGGGTCAGGTAAAATGAACGTTTAAAAATAAAAACAAAGTGAACAGTAATGAATACAAGAACCGGAATAAACACCGAGAGACTGTAGTAAGAAATTGGAGCTTCCAGCAAAAGCATACTTATTACAGAAATACCAAATACAATAAAGAGTTGAACAATTCGGGACTGGTAATTTGTAAGCCTCCTTTGTTTGCCAAAACTAGCTAAACCGGCAAAAGCAAAAATAAGAGGAATCCCAAGTGAAAGAGTCCCCCAAAGCCATCCAATGCTTTGCTCTGTTACGTTAAAATTATTGAAAACAACAAAATTACTTAAAAAATAACCTGGTCGGTCACTTTTAATCCAGTAATAAAAAAAAGAAGTAATTAAAGGAAAAACACCACCAAAAACCAGAAGAAAATACCTTCGGCCAATAGTACTGGTGAATATGAGCAGGAGCATTACAGAAATAGGAATAAAAACTATGTATGGAAAATAAAAGAGTGAGGACATTCCAAAGTATAACCCAATCATTATGATCTGTATATCTTTTTTTGCCCTAAACTCAACATGCCTCAACATATTGCCAAGCCCCAGCAAAACTAACGTTAGCCCCATTAGTGCAGGCGACAACGTAAAAAGAGCGGGGTGAGAGGAAGTAAAGAGCACATAAATAAGCGCTGGTAAATAAGAGTTGTTCTCATAAACCTTTGCTCTCATGAGCATATTATTAAAAATAGCTGCTTGTAAAAAAGTCAAGAGCGTACCTAAAATGTAAAGAGCAAGAATTGAGCGTCCGAAAAGCCAGTCAATAACCTGGTACACGACCGCTGAGAAGGGTGCTATTCTATCCCAAATATCTACGTATAAAGTCCCGGAGTGCATGGCTTTACCAATCACAAACCAATGCGTTGTTTCAGCAAATTGAATGGGATGAAGAAAGGCAGGAATCTTAAATAAAAATGCCAATAGAAATATAGGCACTAGTCGGAAGGGGTCGTTTATTTTGAAGAAAGAAAGCACAAATTCTAAATAATTCACAAATGTAAATAATTCATTTGTTGGCAGTGAAATAAATAGGAGCAACAATGATTAAATGATAGAATGCTACATTTGATACATTAATTATGGAAAAGCAATTAGTTACTGTAAGGCCATTGAAGAAAAGTGATCGGAAAAAGATTGCTGAGTATGCTAACAACAAAAAGATTTGGCAAAATCTTAGGGACATTATGCCACACCCTTATACGTTAGAAGATGCGGATGTTTTTTTGCAAATGGTAGCTTTGGAAGATCCGTTATGCACGTTTGCCATAGCGTACAAAGGGAAATTTGCAGGTGTGTGCGGTTTAAATCTTGAAACCGATATCTATAGAAATTCATGTGAGATCGGTTACTGGATAGGAGAACCGTTTTGGTCAAAGGGAATTGCCACAGAGGCAGTGGGATGGCTCGCAAAATATGCTTTTGAAAAGCTTGGTAAGGTAAGAATTCATACAGGAGTATTTGAGTATAATGTAGCATCCATGCGTGTTTTGGAAAAATGCGGCTTTGAAAAAGAAGGTGTTTTCAGGAAAGCACTTACCAAAGATGGAAAGCTATACAATGAAGTGCGTTATGCGCTCGTAAAATAAATGCTTATTTGATTACATTTGAACTAGTTATGGAGACGAAAAGACAACATAAATATGCCAAACAACTTTTAAAGGATCTGGCAGATATATTTCAGCGCGATATGCAGGGAAGTTTCAAAAACGCTTTTGTTACCCTTACTGATGTTGAGATAAGTCCTGATTTGGCCATAGCCTCGATATATGTGAGTGTTTTACCCGTGCAAAATGGAGAAGCAGTGATGGAGGTAATAGGGCACAATTCGAAACGCATAAGAGGCACTTTAGGAAGACTTATTGGTAAGCAGGCACGAATAGTTCCTGAGTTAAGGTTTTTCCTTGATCAAACAGAAGAAAATGCTTCAAAGATGGATGCCTTGATTAATAGTCTTGACATACCAGAAGAAGAAGAGCCTGAAGAGTGAAATTTGCACTTACCATAGCACGTAAGTACTTCTGGTCTAAGGAGAAGAAGAACTTCATTAACATCATTTCTATTATTTCAATGTTTGTGGTAGGATTTTCCACCATGGCCCTCATTATTATTCTTTCGGTTTTTAATGGGTTGGAGGATCTGCTGCGAGACCTTTATGGTTCATTTGATCCTGAAATAAAGGTAGAATCTAAACTTGGAAAGTCTTTTGAATTAACTCCTTCTTTTGTTGAAGGATTAAAAAAGGTACCGGGAGTGGATGAAGTGGTTTACGTGATCGAGGATAATGCGTATGTTAAATACGGCCAGGCAGAAATGGTAGCTGTTATCAAGGGGGTAAGTGAAAATTATCTGAAAGCAAACAGGCTTCAAAAGAAAATGGTGGAGGGGAAGCTGGAGCTCTGGAATGGCAACATACCCATGGCTATTGCCGGCCAGGGGGTGCAATTCAACCTGGGAGTTTCTCCATCCAATGAGTACGCAACATTGCAAATGTACTATCCTAAAAACCTTAGAAGCAAAAGCCTGAACATGAGCAATGCCTTACGGAAAAAGAACATTCCTGTTGCCGGTATTTTCGCGATAGAAAAGCAGTTTGATGAAAAATATATACTTGTACCAATTGAGTTTGCGTCAGATTTACTGGGTTATAAAAACCGGGTAACTTCTTTAGAAATAACCACTGCAAAAGGAATTAAGGTAGAAGATGTTCAGAAGGGGTTAAAATCTTACTTGGGTAAAGATTTTAAAGTGCTTAATGAAGACCAACAACATGCGATTATTTTACGCACGGTTAAAATTGAAAAATTGTTTGTTTTCCTAACATTCATTTTCATAATAGGTGTAAGCTCCATCAATATTTTCTTTGCTTTATCCATGCTGGCTATTGACAAGAAAAAGGACATAGGAATGCTTTTTGCCATGGGAGCTAATCAGCGACAGGTGCGACAGGTATTTATTTCGGAAGGAGCAATAATTTCCTTAACAGGGGCTTTATTTGGCCTTGTTGTTGGCCTTATTCTGGTTCTGCTTCAGCAGCATGTAGGTTTAGTGAGAATGGGCTTGCAAACTTCAGTTATCGACTATTATCCGGTGGAACTTCATTGGGCAGATTTTATTTTCACTGCTATCAGTATTGTGGCTATCACAGTGCTTGTGTCCATACGGCCTGCAATTATGGCTTCTCGATTTACGGAGGTAGCACACTCATGATCTGAATTTAAAAGAACCAATAATTTCAGCAGCGTCCTGTAGCAGTAGCAATTTTATATCTTTAGAACTTCTTTCTTTGAATGTCTTACTTCCCTGCCATATAAGCTTATCCTTTTGGTTGTAGATTTCAATAAGAAAAATACCCTCTTTGTAGTTTGTCACGCTTACATCATTAGGGTAATACGGATAATAGGTGCGTCTGTAATAGTACGGGTTGCTTACCTGGCTGGAACTTGTGTTGCCTGTTGTAATTTGAAAGCTAACATAAGCGTCAGATGGATAGTCCAATTTATATCCCTTACTGATCAGGCCTTCTGAGATGGTAGATTCAATCAGGCTATCCATTCTTACCTGGGTAGGATTAAGTGCAGCAACATCACGTTTGTAAAAGGAAAAAGTTTTGAAATGAATCTGTCCCTCATCCTCAAAATAAAAACTCACAACCCTGGAAGAAGCACAACCGGCCAGAACAAACAAAAAACCGAAGCAAATTTTAACAAACCATTTATTCATAATTCATCAAAAGTAAAATCAGGGCCCTTTCCATAGGCAATTAAATCACTTAAAAGCTGCTCTTCAAGCGTGTCGAGCATACGTATCCTAAAATCTTCGTTGGCAAGTATTTCCATAACTTCAAAGCGCCATTCTTCTCCAAAGTTAATGAGCAAATAATGTTTGCCGGTTCGTATAATATCAAATGAAGCGTTCACCCGAATATAGTTTGCTACAGGTTTCAAATCTATTCAAAAAAACTACCTTTGTTAAAGAATCAAACACAAAGAAATGTCTATGAATTTATCTGGTTCCATAGTAGAAATAATGGATGAACAACAAGTAACTGATACATTTAAAAAAAGAGAATTTGTGGTGGAGTATGCCGAGAATCCACAGTATCCTGAATACATAAAGTTTGAATTGATACAAGACAAATGCGCTCTTTTAGATGCACATAAAACAGGTGATAAGGTTGTAGTTCATTTTAATTTGAAAGGAAGAAAATGGACAGATAGAGATGGACAGGTTAAATATTTTAATACGCTACAGGCATGGAGGCTTGAAGCAGATGGAGGCGTACAGCCCTCCACCCCGGACCAGGCTCCGATGGAAGGGCTTTCGGAACCAGGCTGGATAGCTGATGACAAGGAAGACGATTTACCATTCTAAATAATCAACCAAATGGATTACCCTAAACATTTTAAGCCTGAAAGCTTGATGATGTCTTACGGCTACAAATCAAGTTTATCAGAAGGGGCCATAAAAACCCCGATTTTTCAAACAAGCACATTTGCATTTGAATCTGCTGAAGCAGGCAAAAAATTCTTTGAAGTAGCCTATGGGCTAAGAGAGAAGGACCCAAATGAAGAACTGGGCCTTATTTATTCAAGACTGAATAACCCTGACCTGGAGATTTTGGAAGATCGGTTGACATTGTGGGATAAGGCAGAAGAAGCGGCCGTTTTTGAAAGCGGGATGTCGGCCATTACCACTGTGTTAATGGAGTTCTTAAAACCTGGGCAATTTGTTTTGTATAGCAGTCCTGTGTATGGAGGTACCGACCATTTTATTAATCATGTGTTGCCTAAATATGGAGTTAGTGGCATAGCCTTTAAGGCAACTGCCACTAAAGAAGAAATCAGGAAACAGGTGGAGGATGCCGGAGCTGTTGGTAAGGTAGGATTGATATATACTGAAACACCTGCCAACCCTACCATTGCACTGGTAGATATTGCCATGTGTAGAGTTTTAGCCGATGAACTTTCCGTTGGTGACGAAAAAGTTTACGTGGCAGTTGATAACACCCTTATGGGTCCACTTTGGTCGCACCCATTGGATCATGGAGCGGATATGGTGGTGTATTCAGCAACTAAATATATTGGAGGGCATAGCGATGTAATTGCAGGCGCATGCTTAGGATCAAAAGAGGTGATAGGACGCATAAAAACACTTCGGACATTTTTTGGCAACATGGCCGGCCCATGGACCGGTTGGCTTCTTATGAGGAGCCTGGAAACACTGAAGGTTCGAATGGAAAAGCAGGCGACCAATGCCACACAGGTGGCAGAATTTCTTGCCAGTAATACTAAGGTGGAAAAGGTGCATTACCTGGGTATGATTGAGGAGGCTGACCCACAATATGCTATTTACAAAAGACAGTATGAATCGCCTGGTGCAATGCTCTCTTTCGAAATAAAGGGGGGTGAAAAGGAAGCGTTCAAATTTCTTAATTCGCTTAAATTAATAAAGCTTGCGGTTAGTCTCGGTAGTACGGAGTCGCTGGCGGAACACCCCAAAACCATGACGCATATTGATGTTTCTCCGGATGATCAGAAAACGTTTGGTATCACAGATAATTTGGTAAGGATATCCGTTGGGGTTGAAAATCCTGAGGACCTGATTTGGGATATTAAACAGGCTCTGGAACAGGTTTAGGTGTTTTTACTGAGTAGCCTTAGGTGATTATCAGCGTATATTTACGATGATAATCGATATTTTCGCTTAACTAACCAAATACAAACTAAATGGCTTCATCACTTTTTATAGTTGAAGACGATAACGTTTACGCTCAGTTTTTAAAGGCAAATTTTAAAAGTGAGTACGAGGTGACCACTTTCACTACTGCTGAAGAGTGTCTGGAATCGTTAAAAGAAATTACGCCTGAAGTAATTATACTGGATTACAATTTGCCGGGTATGAGCGGTATTGATCTTTACGAACAGGTGAAACCAATGTTTGACAATACAAAAGTGATCGTGCTTAGTTCGATTGACGATGGGGCCCAGGTTTTGGAATTTATAAAAAAGGGAGTAAACGATTATGTGGTAAAGGATGACAATGTTATTTCATCGCTTAAAAACGTAATTGAAGAAAAAGACAAATTCCCCTACTAAATTTTATGCCTGTTTGGGTAGTGTAAGTACGAATTCAACTTTTTTGTCTTCTTGTTTGAATTCAATATCTCCACCTAACCTTCTCGCATATTCCTGAGCAATAAACAAACCGTTACCCAAAGCATTTTCACCATGTGTAGGCCTGGTTGAAAGTGTAGTGTGTTTTTTAAATAAACCCTTAATTTCTTCTTCGGGAACGGGCCCACTCTCACTCGATACAGCAAACAGAATGCTTGCTCCGGGTGTTGTAACACTAAGATTAATCTGGCTTTGAAGGGGGGAGAACTTAATAGCATTGCAGACCAGATGATCAACAACACGCTCCAGCAATCGTTTGTCTGACTGGATGGTCACTTTGCAATCAAAATTCCCAAAAGTCAATTTTTTAACCCCAATTTGCTTTTGGTATCCATTGACGGTTTCTTTGATAATGGAACATAAATTCAGCTCCTCATTATAGAGTTCTATTTCACCTGATTCGATGGCGCGAAGATCCAGAAGATTTCTAACCACAGTTAACCCTTCCTTAATTACCCAATCCATTCGAATAAGATAGTCTTTCTGCTCATCGGTAAGATTGTCGGCAGTAAGTTGCAAAAGATTGCTCAATGCAAAAAGTTTGTTAAACGGAGATTTGACATCGTGAGAAACAAGTTTTAGCAAACCTTTCTGTTCCTTTTTAAGTGTCTCAATTTGCTTTTCAAGATCACCTAATGCGGGGTCATCGCTCATTGGTTGGTTGATTAGTTTCTTACGAAAATAGAAATCGATTTAGTTAAAATCAACAGCAATAGATAATCTAATTATGAAAGTTTACTATTTTTATCAGTGACGCTATTTTAGGTGTTATTTATTCAAATTAAACTAAATGGAACAAAACACATATTTTGATGCCCTGCTTTATTTACTAAGAGTGATTGTATATGCAGATGGCGTGTTTGATGAGGATGAAGTTCGTGCAATAAAGGATATATGTAAGCAGGAAGATGTTTCTGAGGAGTATTATGGTGACTTTGTTTCGCGAACCAAAGGATTTTCAGAGAAAAAGATGTATCAGAATGGAATTGATATGATACAGGAATGTACTTTGGATGAGCAACTTAGGACCTTTGCCTGGCTATATAAGATTGCAGAGGTGGATGGGAAAGTACATGTAAAGGAGGTTAGGTTTTTATTGTATTCCCTTCGACATACGGACATTGAATTTGCACAGGTGGAAAAGAAAGCTGGCGAATTGCCAGCCATTCTTGTCTAAGTTTGAATGGAAAACTAATTTGTCTAAAAACGATATATAAAGTATAATTATAGAAGATTTTCTAAGGAAATAGAAAGAACCGATCTTATGTCTCAAAAGATATTTATAGTTGAAGATGATGCAGAATATGCAGAGTTTATAAAAATGAACCTGCGAAGAAGGTATAAGATATACTCTTATGCTAACGCTGAAGACTGCCTAACTTCACTCAAGTCTATAATGCCGGATGTTCTTATTTTGGATTACTATTTACCCGGAATGAGCGGTATTGAATTGTATGAAAAAGTAAAGAGTACACTACCTGAAGAGGTAAAAGTTATTATTTTAAGTTCCATGGATGATGGCAATCTGGTGCTGGATTTTATTAAAAAGGGAATCAGGGATTATGTTGTAAAGGGAGATAATGTGATAGAAACATTAATTGCTATTATTGAAGGAGAAGAAGATGTATACCTCGATTCATTGTTTTCTGATTAAAAATTTTCTGCTGCCCTAATTATTTTCCTAAAAAAAGACTGCATATTTAAGTATGCATGGAAAAGTAAGGTATGTCTTATTAGTTAGTTTGGCTCTTATCTTCAGCTTACTTTTCTTTTATTTTAGACAGAAACCTCAAGAAGCTTTTCTTTCGTGCAATTGTCCTCCCGGGTTTCAACGCACCGAAGACAACCGATGCATTTCAAGGAATTTGTATATGCAATACACCTCCCTTGAGAACTCTGGTGTGGGAGGGTTAAAATCGGCTTTGCCTGAACCAAGGGATGGATTCTCTCCCCAACAAATTGATTTGGGCAGATACTTGTTTTTTGATCCGGTGCTTTCCAAAGATGGTTCGGTTTCGTGTGCTAGCTGTCATAACCCAAATCTTGGCTTTGCAGACGGAAGAGCCACCAGTAATGGGGTGGGTGGAGTTAAGCAAACACGTTCAGCTCCCAGCTTGTGGAATGTATCTTATCTTAAATCATTTTTCTGGGATGCACGAGCCAATACCCTGGAGGATCAAATGGAAGGCCCATTGTACTCCCCAACCGAAATGGCTACAACAAGGGAACATCTTTTGAACTCCCTGAACGGGATTGAAAGGTACAAACGACTATTTGCAGAAGCTTTTCCCGGTAGGGAATCTGACAATATTTCGATCGATGAAGTGTACACAGCCATTGCAGCATTTGAATCTTCGCTTATTTCGCTCAACAGCCGTTACGACCAATATGCGCATGGGTATGCAAAGGCTCTTACCGAAAATGAAATTGAGGGACTAAATGTGTTCCGTTCGTTTGTGGCGCGCTGTGCCGAATGCCACACCCCCCCTTTGTTTACCAACCAGCAGATTGCGGTAATTGGGGTGCCTGAAGAAGATGGGAAACCTTTTGACCCAGGAGCACAGGTTCCTTATCATGATGCATCCATGCGTGGGGGATTTAAAGTGCCTTCGTTGAGAAACATAGCCAAAACAGCTCCTTATATGCACGCAGGCAATTTTAAGACGCTTCGGGAAGCAACTGAGTTTTATAACCTGGGAAGGGGGCACGCTGTCCCAAAAGGTGAAGATCTGAAACTACATTGGCATATTTGGGAGCCTAATTTAACCGATGAAGAAATAGATCGGCTGGTGGATTTTATGAAAACACTAACCGATGAATCCTTTTTACCAAAAACACCTTCGGAAGTGCCATCAGGCCTCCCTGTAACTATTGAAACACAAAACCCAACCTAAACAACCTGAATATGAAATTTAAATGGATATTATTAGCGCTCATACTTTTTGCTGCCGGAATGTGGGCTGGAAGAAGTTTGTTTCCTAAAGTTGTTTCTTCCATTCCTGCTCCAACACGAGTTCAGTTTGCTTCGCAAACCGATTCTACAGGAGCCGTGGTTCCTCTTAGTAATGAAATACTCGAAGTGAAAGATGGAGGGTCAATCCTGGACGCAGTTAAAAAAGCTAACCCAGGAGACCTGATTCGTGTTTACCCCGGAACTTACAAGGAAACCGTATACATCGATAAAGACAATATCAGCTTTCAGGGAATCATTATTGATGGGGAATGGCCTATCCTAGATGGTGAAAAAGAATTGAACGATGCTTTTCTCTATTCAGGCAACGGAATTCAGATCGAGAATTTCAAGATCATGAATTACAAGGGAAATGGCATCATGGGCCAGGCAGGCAACAATTTTGTTATCCGCAACAATTGGGTAATAGATGCGGGTGTGTATGGTATATTTCCCGAGTTTGGGCAAAACGGTCTCATAGAGCACAATATACTTACAGGCATAGAAGATGCAGCCATTTATGTGGGCATGTGCGATAACATAGATGTACGCCATAATGAGGTATACGGTAATGTGGCAGGTATAGAAATAGAGAATTCAAGACACGCGTTGGTAGAGAATAACTATGCACATGGTAATACAGGAGGGATTTTGGCTTTTATTACTCCCGGACTGCCTATTAAAACTGCTTACGATATCATCATTCGCAACAACTTTGTGGTGGACAACAACCATGAAAATTTTGGAGCCCCCGGCTCCATTGTTTCAGGTATTCCTCCGGGCACGGGCATTATTATAATGGCTGCAGATGAGGTAACTATTGAAAACAACATTATTACCGGCAACAACAATACAGGCATAGCTATTACCGACCTAAGCATGGGAGCCAACCTTTCAAAGGATCCGGAATCGGAACCTAACCCTGACAGAATTGTGATACTGGATAACTACCTGGAGGCAAATGGTAAGAACCCGGTAGGCGAGCTGAAAATTTTGATGAAAGCAAAAATGCTTGATAGAGCCCCGGATATTGTTGCTGTGGGTGGAGGAACAGGAAGCTGTATTCGCAACCGCGACCGATACAATACCTATGGGCTGGGAGACTACGGCCAATGTGAGGTGACAGATACCAAAGACATAACCACATTTTTGCTGGATAAGCCTGTTGCTCCGCGTCAAATAACCATGGAAGAAAAAGGGAACCTAACCTTTTATGGTGTTTGTGCAGGCTGCCACGCCTACGATGTGCGCATGATAGGCCCCCCGGTAAATACTATTCAAGCAATTTATAAGGACAATCCACAGGGGATAGCCGATTTTATTGCGGCTCCAACACATAAACGGGAGGGTTACCCGGAAATGCCACCACAGAATTATCTTTCGGAAGAAACACGACTGGCGGTAGCTAACTATATGCTTAAAATCACGCAGGAGTAAAAAAATATGCTATACCTGCTTAAGCTTCATATTTCTGTGAGAAAGAAAGATAAAAAAGATCATTAGAAGAATAGAAACCAAAGAGGCATGTAATGTGCCTAGATTAAGACCACCATTGGCAGTTGGTTTTGTCAAAAAGTCGCCAAATGTTGCACCAAAGGGTCTTGTAAAAACAAACGCGATCCAGAACAAAGCGATGTGATTTATTTTGGTTATGTAATGCAGGAGCACAACAATTAAAATGATGGTTGCCGTTACCATAGCCCCGTGCAAATAGCTTAGCCCAATATCGTCACTCAGATAGTCACCAAAGGCCGTTCCCAGGCTATTGGAGAACAAAATGGCCGTCCAATAAAAGGCTTCTTTGTATTTATCAATAATGGGAAATACGCTAAGCGATTTGAATTTATAAAACCAAAACAACAGAATAACAACCAAGCCGGATAACAGCACCAGGCTTCCAGACGCATAGCCTAAATGCAGGCTTCTGTCCAGAAAGTCTGATATTTCAGTTCCTAAGGTGGTGGTAGCAATAATTACAAGCCAGTAGAATACCGGAATATGGTTTTTAACGGATAGTTGGATTAGAAGCGTAATCAAAAAGAAAAGCAGGGTTATGGCAATGCCTGTAAGATAACCCAGGTTTAAAGTCATAGATAAATAGTCTCCAAACGTTTCACCAAGAGTGGTAGCAATTATTTTCATTAGCCAAAAAAGCAAGGTTATTTCGGCCACTTTATTGCTATATACTTTTACTTCGGTGCTCTTTCCCATTTTATTATGCCTAATTTTCTAATCGCCCAAAACATTCATACTTGCCACATAAAAGTTAGGATCAACCACAACATTAGGCTTTTCAGCCCCCAGCTCCATGCTTTTCCATTCGGTGCTAGGCTCCAGCCAAACTTCCTTGTCATCGATCTTTACTTTAACAGGCATATTAAAACCTTCCACTACATTGTTCCAGCGATAACCAAGCCTTTTCTCTTTTATAGCATACTCAAAAACAGGTACTCGAATATCTCGTAGGTACTGATCAAAAACTTTGGAAAGGTCTTTTCCTGCTTGTTCGCTTATGTAAGATTCCACTTGCTCAGTAGTAACCGTTTGGTGATAAAATTCTTTGTTTAACCCCCTCAATATTTGTCTCCACTTTTCATCGTCATTTACAATCTGACGGATAGTGTGCAACATGTTGGCGCCCTTGTAGTACATATCACCGGAGCCTTCGTAATTCATATCATAAATGCCAATAATGGGAGATTCATTCTGAATTCTCATTCGAGTGCCAATCACGTACTCAGCGCTAGCCTCTTTGCCATAGAAATAATTGAGAAATAAATTTTCGGCATAAGCGGCAAACGATTCGTGAATCCACATATCGGCCACATCTTTATCCGTTATGTTATTGGCAAACCACTCGTGGGCTGATTCGTGCACAATAATAAAGTCAAACTTCATTCCCCAGCCCGAAGCGCTCAGGTCCATGCCATGATATCCGTTTTGGTATCCATTGCCATAGGTTACCGAGCTTTGGTGTTCCATTCCCAGGTAGGGAGCCTCTACCAGCTTATAGCTGTCTTCGTAAAACGGGTAGGGGCCAAACCAGTATTCCAGCGCCTGCATGGTGCGTTTGGCATCGGCAAATTGCTTTTTTGCTTTTTCCAGATTTTCTCTAAGGACATAGTAGTCCATATCCAGTTTGCCTTTTTCTCCCTGATAAGTCTCATCAAAATGAACATAGTCACCAATATTGATATTGACACCATAGTTATTGATAGGATTTACAACTTGCCAGTGGTAGGTTTTTGTTTTCTTCTTTTTGTCGTGGTCTGTTTTAATGAGCCGCCCATTGGAAACATCCATCAGATTTTCGGGTACCTCAACACTAATCATCATGCCCTGGTCAGGTTCATCGTACGGATGGTCTTTGTTGGGCCACCAGATGCTGGCGCCAAGACCCTGGTTCGAATTGGCAATAAAGGGCAAACCGTTGCCATCCTTTGACCAGGTAAGCCCTCCGTCCCAGGGAGGACGTTTGGCAACTTTAGGCTTGCCTCCAAAGTAGAGAACCACTTCATACTCTTTACCGATTTCCTGCTTTTCAGCAAGGTTGATAAAATGTGCATTGCCCTCATCATCAATTTTTAATTCTTTTCCACCCTGCACTGCTCTGGTAAGCTGCATAGGTGGTTGCAGGTCGATCTGCAACCTGTTTTGGGGGCCTACTACTTTGTAGCGCACCGTATTGGTGCCGGTTATGGTTTGGGCTTCCGGGTCAACATGTACCTGTAAATTATAATATTGGAGGTCCCACCAGGCTCTTTCGGGGGTAATAGACCCACGCAAGGTATCCTGGCGCGTAAACTGTTTATCGTGAGGAAACATTTGAGCCTGGAGTGTCCCTGAACATAAAATCAGAGATAAACTAAGGGCTGATAGTTTGAGCTTCATTTGTTTAGTTGTTAAAGCACATACAAATTATAAGGTGTGAAGATACTCTTTTTCATAAACCAGTCTTAAAAGAATTTTACAAATGGCCTATTATAACCCATTCAACCTTTAAAAAGCATAAGAGAGGAGATATTTTAAGTAGAAATACATAAATTAGGTTTTCCAATTAAAACGCTAAAAATTTAAGTATTATGAAAAAAAGCATCCTATTTATTCCAGCTCTGGCTTTGGTATTGTCCTGCTCAGGTGGAGGGACTAAGGAAACCAATAAAGAACCGGAGATAACGGAAGATCAAATTGAGATTATTGAGGTGTCAACGCAGCAAATGGATTCAGTTATGAATTCCACAGATACTGCCATGGACTCGCTTCAAAAACAAATGGATGAACTTTTAAAGGAAACGAATTAAACAAAAAGGAATGAAAAGATCAATACTAGTATTAATGGCTTTGGTGACAGTGAGCTATTTAACCTTGGCACAAGGGCAGGGTAAAGGAAAGGAGCAGAAAGAAGAGAAAGGCAAAAAAGAAATGATGGAGGGTAAGGAAAATGGGAAAGGCCAGGCTGAGGCTAAAAAGGGTGAAATGAAAGAAAAGGGAGCTCAGATGAAGGAGCAGGGAGACGAACCTCAAATGGATGGCACGATAAAAGAAGACAGTGGGAAGGGAATGAAAAAGGCAGGAGAAGGTAAGGGCAATGCCTATGGAAAAAATAAGGGAGATTTGAGCGGGAAGGAGTTTGGTCAGCAAAGGGCTGAAGAAGCAATGGCTGCTCATGAATCAAAGCGACTGGAAGCAGAGAGGAAAATGAAAGAGCATGAGGAAATTATTAGAAAAAATGGCGAAAAAGTGAAAGAGGCAGAAGAAAAATTAATGAAGGACTCGGAGGGTGGTTATATCACTGAGGAACAAGCCATTGAAAGGCGACAGAATATTGAAAGGGCTAAAACCGTTTTGAAAGAAATGCAAGAGGCATTTGATCTTGAGAAGCAGCAAATTGAAAAGATGGGAAAGGATAAGCCTTACCAGGATTAACGTATCATTAGTTTCCATCATGAGAGCGCATAAGAATTCTTATGCGCTTTTTTTATTAGCTCTTTTACTCAAGGCAAGTCATGTTGCAGCTCAAAGGGCGGAGATATCTCTACTACGAAGTTATGCATACAACCTTACTCCTCGTCCTGGCTTACCATGGGGCCCAGCTTGCGGCCACCCAGCAAATGCATGTGGATGTGAAAAACCGACTGCCCCGCGTCCTCATTGGTGTTGATGCAAATGCGGTAACCCGTTTCGGCAATGCCATTTTCCTTGGCCAGCTTTTGGGCCACCAACAGCATTTTACCTAGCAGCAAAGCATCATCTTCAGTAGCATCGTTCAGCGTGTGGATTTCCTTTTTAGGCACAATAAGCAGGTGCACAGGGGCTTGCTCGCGCAAAGGCACAAAGGCAATGATCTCTTCATCTTCATATACAATGGTAGCTGGCAGCTCCCGGTTAATAATTTTGGTAAACACAGAGCCCTCGGCTATTTTTTCTGCTTTTTGTTGTTGGTAGGCGGGGCTTTGGCTGAAGGCGAGTGAAGTTGAAAGAAGTAAGAGTATAAATGAAGGAACGCGAGTCTTCATAATTTCTATTATAAGTCTAAATCAGATACACTAAATGAGGTAAAGTAGGGTTTATCCCCAATCATGTTCATTTAAGAGTATTCCACCATAGGTTAATATTGAATTTAAATCAAAAATTTTTTCTTCAAAACCATTGGAATAATATAGCTTAATTTTGATTCCTGGTTCTCTGAGTAGATGAAGAGTTCTAGTGGAAACCTGAATCCCTGCCTCTGCTATAGTGGTTTCTTCTCCTTGAAACAAAGGACTTTTATTAGGGACACTAAATACCATTTGATTAGGTTCCTCTCTGATAAGAAAAGGTCTAATAGGATTGGCATTATGATAATTTAAGTAAAAATCTTTAGGGATATAAATTTCAAGTTTATATAATTCTTCAATTGCATTACCAGTGTTTTTAACTTGAAATCTTAGCATTGAATCAACATGATTTAGTCTACCATCAATTGATTGGCTTCCCCCTTGATTGTGAAGTAAATTAGATATTTTAAGTTTCGTTAGATGCTTTCTGTTATAGATATCCCTAATTTCATATTCCTCCATAGCAACGGATTGAAAATTGAACCTTTTGTAAAACTTGTTATCAGATGCCATATGAGGCGCATTGGGACTTTTAGGTATTTTGACAATATAAACGGTTTTTTCTATGTCATCATCAAAACGAATTGGGGAAATTAATAAACCTTGAATTCTTGGCTGTATTCTTGAATTAATGACCTGTTCAAGCCATTCTTTAGTAAAATTATTGCCATTTACAAATGATAAAGAATTAGCCACATGATCAACTTCTGAAACCCCGTATATTATAATTCCGCCATCAGAGTTGGCAAAAGAAGAAACGTCCTTTGAAATTTCCTTTTTCTTTTCAATTTGGTTATCCAAACTTCCATTTGCTTTAAAATCCAAATGAATAGATTCTTCTGTAGCTGATTCAATTATACTGATTATGTCACCATCAGTGTAATTTGTCTTTGAAAAGAAATCTTCCATATACTTATTTTATAATGAACTGAATTACTCTTTGGACAACGGTGATGTTGATGATTCCTCCTTAAGGTTTTTCAACATTTTGTTTAAGTAGTCTTCAACATTCTTTGTGATCTCTTCATCGTCAGGTTCTATTATAATGTTTTCAACTATTTTAAGTTCCTTTTTGCCAATTTGCGAAGCAACTTTTTTTATGATTTCTTCTACATCATTTTTTATTTCATTTGTAAGCTTTGGTTCAATAATTTCAACAGTTTTTTTAGCATCCTCAATGTTATTAATGACAAAATATTTATTGAATTGGTCTTTCCAGTTTTCAATGTAATCTTGAATGTTTTGCTTTCCATTTATCCTGTATGCTAGGGTAGGATTTATTTCTGAAAGTCTTTCGATGCTCTTTTTAAACTGCTTTTTTATATCCTTTTGGTAGTTTGGGCCAATCAAACTCGGTATAAGTTTTTTAACTAGCTCATTTATCATTTTTGGGTCTAAAGTTTCAGAACCTTCAGACTCAATTAATAAATTGATTTGTTTGGTTAAAGTATCAATATATCTGTTAATACGTGCATTAAGAACTAATTGGTTTCGTATTTCAAGTAGCAGATATAGACTTTTTTTAATATGTCGAAGTTCGTCATATCGAATTTTATCGGTTTCATTCTTTCTAGCCAGTAGCCATCCAATAAAAACACCAATAAATGGGCCTATGTACTTTAATATTTCAATGAAGTAATTCATTTTTAATTAATTCCAAGAAGTATGTGTACTACCAATTAGTAGCCAACTAAAGTTAAGAAGGAATAATATAATAGTCTAGAACTAGAACGAAATGTACTTTTTAGAAAATAGCCTAAATGCTCACATTTAATATTAGTTAACATGGCCCACTTTTATTTTAATTTTACCGTATCAATCCCCCAAACCGTTTATTAAACCCCTCAATGCCCTGCAGTCCACCGGTGTGAATGGCCAGTACCTTGCTATCAGGTTTGAACCGCTCATTGGCAGCCATGTCCATAACCCCGTACATCATTTTACCGGTGTAAATGGGGTCGAGCACTATGCCCTGGTCGATTTTGAAATTGTTGATAAACGCAATAAGCTCACGCTTATGTTTGGCATAGCCCCCAAAGTGGTAATTGTAGGTAATACTCCAGTTGGTCAGGTGTTCCTTCTTTACCAGCTTCAGCCAGTTTTTTACATCTTTCTGAAGGAAATCGCCCTTAAGTGAGGAAACACCAATTACTTCCCCACGGCCATTCAGCTTGCTGATGATACCCGCCAGGGTGCCGCCCGTACCCACTGCACAAACGAAATAATCGTATTTTTTGATGTGTTTCTCATCCAGGATTTCCTCTGCACCCCGTATGGCCGACTGGTTGGTACCTCCTTCAGGCACCAGGTAAAAATCACCATATCTTTCTTTCAGGCTTTGCATAAAATCAGAGGTATGCCTGTTTCGGTATTGTTCGCGGCTTACATAGTGCAGGTCCATGCCATTGTAAGCAGCAAAGCGGAGGGTATGGTTCAACGGAAGCACTTCTTCGCCACGTATAACACCAATCGACCTAAACCCTGACTCCTTGGCTGCTACTGCTGTGGCATAAATATGGTTAGAAAAGGCCCCACCAAAGGTAAGAAGGGTATCAAAGCCCTCTTCTTTGGCTTTCGCCAAATTGTATTTCAGCTTGTACCATTTGTTGCCTGAAACGTGTTCGTGCACCCTATCGGTACGTAGCAGATCAACGGTAACGTTGTTCGGATTGACCTCAATCTGGATAGGGTCAAGCGTAGGTTTATGTTGGAGTGTCAGCATAAAAATTACTTCTCGACCTTATTTAGCATAGCGTAATGAGGTCGAAATATTCATTTAGCGAAGTTTATTAAGGTCGAATTTTAACCTCATTAACTAACTTAGTTGCCTTATGGGCGACTCTTATAAAATTAATAATAATGACGGTATTTACTTTATAACTATTACGGTTATTGGGTGGGTAGATTTGTTTACCAGAAAGGAATACCGGGATATCATAATTGAAAGCTTAAAATACTGCCAAAACAATAAAGGCTTGGTTTTGTATGCTTATGTAATTATGAGCAATCATGTCCACATGATGATTAGTGTCGAAGAGGGTTTTGAGGCCCAGAATATAGTTAGAGATTTCAAAAAATTTACTTCAAAAGAAATTATTAAGCGTATAAAAGAAATAGGAGAAAGCAGAAGAG
>JAGQYI010000050.1 GCA_020436165.1 Cyclobacteriaceae bacterium
CCCTAAAAACGACAAAGACAAAAAGCCTGAGAAAAAAGAAAACCTCTCAGCGGATGAATTGCTTAAATCATTTGATCTGGAGCTTGAAAGCGTAGAAGCACCATCGATCAAAGAAGCTCCATCTCCTAAAAAAGAAGAAAGCAAAAGAGAGCACTCTTCTGACAATAAACCTGATAACAGAAGACCTAGAACTAACAGAAAACAAAATTCTGAGGGTGGTTCAGAAGGTGAAGAAAATAATTACGACCATTCGGAAAGAAATGAGCGTAACCATCAAAAAAAGAAGAACCAGGCAACCATTAGAGAGTTTGAGGGCCTGATTGAAAATGAAGGCGTTCTGGAAATGATGCAGGATGGATATGGATTTCTTCGCTCTTCGGATTATAACTACCTGGCCAGTCCGGATGACATTTATGTTTCCCCTTCGCAAATAAAATTATTTGGTTTAAAAACAGGTGATACTGTTCGTGGTCATATCCGTCCTCCTAAAGAGGGCGAAAAATATTTTGCTCTTATCCGTGTAAGTTCAGTAAATGGAAGAACTACAGAAGAAATACGGGACAGAATACCTTTTGAATACTTAACTCCCCTTTTCCCGGAAGAAAAGTTAAACTTAAGTACCAAGCCAGATAAATACTCTACCAGAATATTGGATTTGTTTGCTCCTATAGGTAAAGGGCAAAGAGGTATGATTGTGGCGCAGCCAAAAACTGGTAAAACCGTACTTTTGAAAGAAATTGCTAATGCAATTGCTGAAAACCACCCAGAAGTTTATTTGATCATTTTATTGATTGATGAGCGCCCTGAAGAGGTTACAGACATGGCTCGCAGCGTAAAAGCGGAAGTGGTGTCCTCAACTTTTGATGAGCAAGCAGACAGACATGTGAAAGTTGCCAGTATTGTGCTTGAAAAAGCGAAGCGTATGGTTGAATGCGGCCACGATGTGGTAATTCTACTGGACTCAATTACACGTCTGGCACGTGCTCACAACACAGTGGTTCCTTCATCAGGTAAAATACTTTCTGGTGGTGTGGATGCCAATGCGTTGCACAAACCAAAGCGTTTCTTTGGCGCTGCCCGTAATGTTGAAAACGGTGGTTCTTTAACCATTTTGGCAACTGCACTTATCGAAACAGGCTCAAAAATGGACGAAGTAATCTTTGAAGAATTTAAAGGAACAGGTAACATGGAGCTTCAGCTGGATCGTAAGCTTTCCAACAAACGTGTTTACCCTGCTATTGACGTTCCTGCTTCAGGTACTCGAAGAGAAGACTTGTTGATGGACAAAGAAGAACTGCAACGTATTTGGATCTTGCGCAAATTCATGTCAGACATGAATTCATCAGAAGCCATGGAATTCTTGCTACAAAAAATGCACGGAACGCGCAACAATGCCGAGTTCTTAGTTTCCATGAATGGATAGAATTTAAATTGCTAGAGAAGTAAAAAAGAGGGACGCTGTTTGCATCCCTCTTTTTTTGCTCCTTCTTTATTTCCCGTCCAGGAAATCCTGTAAGTAAGAGTAGTGCTCTGTTAGCTTTCCATTCTTGCAAATAGTTGCTCGTTCAATCACTCCTTCCTTGTCATCTCCAAGTAAGTGTGGCAGTACATTATCTATCAATTGCTCTCCAAATGCATTAGAAGCATCCCTGGGAAGTTCACAGGGCAGGTTATCAACTGCCATAACCGTAATATTATTTTCACTTGAGAAAGCAGGTTTCTCAACACCCTCAATCGGAGAGTAATCATAATGTGGTTGGTCAATTGTACTTGCCCGTAATGTTGAAGGTATTGACCCTTCAATGTCGCATGTTATATCAGCAATGACCTTAATATTGAAATCAGGGTTTTGTGCATCTGCCCTTGTAAACAAAACAGGTGCTTTGGGGTCCCAATATGCTCCCGCAATCAAAAGGTCGGCTACTTTAGTGTATTTTAAAAAGTCACCCTTAAACCTCTCAGGTTGTTTATGAAACTCATTAATTACAAAGTTAGAACTGCCATCTAATGTAAGGTTGTAGTCGTTCATATTCAATTGAGCGTATACAGCTTCATCAAAACGACTCTTCAAAATATCCTTGGCAGATACTTTTCTAATACCGGCCGCATCCAAAATTTCCATTGCTCCTTGAGCTACCCTTCCACCACCCGTTAATACAATCTTAATATTGGGCAAATCCACCTTTGAAAGCTCGGTTTTTAGCTCCTCAAGATCATGACACTGGTTTGCCGGTTTTAAATTGTAAAAATTGAAACGCCTTCCAAAAGTTAAAATTCCATTATACGCCCCCACTATACCAGCCCATCTTCCAAAAGCTACAATACGTTGACCATCCTTGTTGGTCAATGTCTCATAGTCAACCATACGAATGTTCTTTTTAACAAGCTCTTGCAAGAGTTTGCGATTATAGGCTTGTTTTTTAATGGTATGAGAGAAAAAGAAGTATGTTTTGTTCTCAATGAGGTCGTCCAAAGGAACCTCCTTTACCCCAAGTATAATATCACAGTCAGAAACGCTATCACCTATTGGAATACCAGCCGCTAAATAATCATCATTTGAAAAGCACCGAACTGTACTGGATTGTGCTACAACCTCACTGCCATATATCTGTTTAACCCTTGATGCTTGTTCCGGGGTTAACGGAACGCGTTTATCAACTGGTATTTTACCTTCTCTGATGAGACCAATTTTGACCATCTAAAAATATGCTTTGCTAAGAATTGAATCTTTCCTTTTCTACTTTATTCAAATATCTGTTGGTCTCTATTATTATAATTATTAGATAAGCCAATCCAAGAAAAATCAATGCTGAAAATGCAGAAGCTTTTAAATATCCGGGACTTTCAGGCTTTGAAAAAACCGTAAAACCATCAATTAATTCAAAATCGGAGCCAAGCTCCATTTCTTTACGTACACTTAATAATTGGCGATAAAGGCTTACCCCTTCAGTATAAACTTCTGTTGGGTTCAGCGCACCTGATTCACCCACATATACATTACTGGTAGTTTCCCCTTTTCTGGAAGCATTGGCTTTGAGATTTAGATTAAATGCATGTTTAAGACTATCTAATTGAGAAATGTCTGCTTGAAGTTTATCGATAAGTCTTAATTGGTTATCCTTATTGATTCTTACCCTGTTTTTTATATAAGGATTGTTTGCAAAATATGCTACCAACGCATTTTGAAGGTTGTCAATAATCCTGTTATCGTAAACATAAACTGAAATAATATAACTGTTTTTATTTTCGATATTTATTTGATCTATAACTTTGGAAATATCTGTATCCTTTACCTTGAGCTCTTCAAGTTTTTGCTTGAGGACCTCAACATCAACAACATCCTGTTCTGATACCATTGGTTCATAATCAAATTCCTTTATGTTTTCGGCCACCTCTTTGTTTATATTCAACACCTGAGCAAGGCCACTTCTATCATTTTCCTTGCAAAGACTATTTAATTTTTCAAGACTATTATCTACCAGTCGGGAATTAAAGTAATCAGAAGAAATCACCATGGAGGTTCGGTAATAGGGCTTTGATACCTCAGTAAATAAGGCACCGGCAATAACTCCAACAATAAGCATAGCAATAAGCAGAATTCTATATCGTAAAGTTGTCCTCTTAATCCGAATAATAGCATTTATAATTCCTTTACCTACATTTGAGAACCCCTTTCCAATTGCTTGAAATAATTTCCTCAAATCAATTTCATCTTCACGATATTCTGAATTTGGTATTTGCTGACTCATTTTAGAAACTTTTAAAAATGCAAATGTAGAAAAAAGCAATTATTTAACCTTTTGGGTAAGTAACTTGTTAGTAACTAAATTTGCATTCTAATTTTTTCAAATGAGTGCTCAAAATAAAAAAATAGCAATCATAGGTCTCGGTTATGTTGGTTTACCATTAGCAGTTGAGTTTGGTAAAAAGAGGGAGACTATTGGCTTTGATATTAACTCACAAAGAATTGATGAACTCCAGAAGGGAATTGATAAAACCTTAGAATTGAGCTCAAATGAACTTTCTGAGGCAAAATACCTTAGTTACACTGATTCTCAAGAAAAAATATCTTCTGCTGAAATCTATATAGTTACTGTACCTACCCCAATTGATAGTCATAAAAAACCTGACCTGACTCCCATGATAAGGGCGAGTGAAACAGTTGGGGAATTATTGAAACCTGGAGATATCATTATCTATGAATCTACTGTTTACCCGGGAGCGACAGAGGAAGTTTGTGTGCCAATTCTTGAACAAAAAAGTGGTTTGCGCTTCAACAAAGATTTTTATTGCGGATATTCTCCGGAAAGAATTAATCCGGGCGATAAAGAACATAGAGTTTCGACAATAAAAAAGGTGACCAGTGGAAGTACGCCAGAAATTGGCGAGGAAGTTGATAAATTATATTCAGAAATAATAACTGCCGGTACGCATTTAGCATCGTCCATTAAGGTTGCAGAAGCAGCCAAAGTAATTGAAAATGCACAACGAGATCTGAATATAGCATTTGTAAATGAGCTCTCTAAAATATTTCATAAAATAGGCATCGATACAAACGAGGTATTAGAAGCAGCAGGTACCAAATGGAATTTTCTTCCATTCAAACCAGGTTTGGTAGGAGGACATTGCATTGGAGTTGACCCATATTACCTTACCTACAAAGCAGAAAGTATTGGTTACAATCCTCAGGTTATTTTAGCAGGAAGGAGAATCAATGATGGAATGGGAGCTTATGTGGCTAGTAGAGTAATGAAGCTTCTAACAATAGGCGGAAGGGGGCACAATGCAAGAATTCTAGTGCTAGGTATAACGTTTAAAGAAGATTGTCCTGATATCCGAAATTCAAAAGTAGTTGATGTTATAAATGAGTTGAGGGAATTTGGTTCATTAGTAGAAGTTTACGACCCTAATGCCGACAAGAGTGAGGTGCTAACAGAATACGGAATTGATTTAATTAATGAACCTGGCAATAATTACGATGCTATCGTTTTTGCTGTAAAGCACAAAGTATTTAACAATCTGGATTGGAAAGTTCTTAAAACGAAAGACACTGTAGTCTTTGCTGTAAAGGAAGGGCTGAAAGAAGGCATTGCTGACGAAACACTATAAAATGAAAGGAATAATTTTAGCTGGTGGATCCGGCACAAGACTACACCCTCTCACATTGGCAATTAGTAAACAATTAATGCCTGTTTACGATAAACCAATGATTTACTATCCATTATCAACTCTAATGCTTGCTGGGATAAGAGAAATATTGATTATTTCAACCCCTCATGACTTGCCTCATTTTGAGAAGCTTTTAGGTGATGGCTCTAGTTTGGGTTGTAAATTTTCTTATGCCGTTCAGGAAAAGCCTGAAGGGCTTGCACAGGCTTTTTTAATTGGCGAGAGTTTTATTGGAAATGACAATGTAGCTCTTGTTCTTGGTGACAACATATTTTATGGGTCCGGCATGGCAAAACTCTTGCAGTCTCATACCGAGCCTAGTGGAGGCGTTGTTTTTGCTTACCATGTTAATGATCCGGAGCGCTATGGTGTTGTTGAGTTTGATGAGAATTTGAAGGCAATTTCGATAGAGGAAAAACCCAAACAACCCAAATCTAACTTTGCTGTTCCTGGTCTTTATTTCTATAACAATGAAGTTGTAGAAATTGCGCACAACATAAAACCAAGTGCACGTGGAGAGCTGGAGATAACAGATGTTAATAAAGCTTATCTTGAAAAAGGAACTCTCGAAGTCGGGATTTTAAACCGTGGAACTGCCTGGCTGGACACCGGTACAATAGAATCTTTAATTGAAGCCGCAGAATTTGTGAGAGTGATAGAAAATCGACAAGGTTTAAAAATAGGCTGTATCGAAGAGGTGGCTTATTTAATGAAATATATTACTAAAGAACAACTAAGTGAACTAGCCCAACCACTTTTGAAAAGTGGTTATGGCGATTACCTTCTTAAGTTAATAAACAGATAATTATGGCAGCCAGCCAAAGAATTATAACCGATGCAAAGGTTCTTGTAACAGGGGGGGCAGGTTTTATTGGCTCTAATTTAATAGATACGCTTTTGAAGCAAAACAACGAGGTTGTGTGCCTGGATAACTTTTCTACAGGTAAAAAAGAAAATATAGAGCATAACCTTAACAACCCACATTTCAACTTGATAGAAGGAGATATAAGAGATTTAAACACATGCAAAAAAGCTTCCCAAGGAATCGATTATATTTTACATCAGGCAGCACTTGGCTCAGTTCCTCGCTCTATTGAAGATCCTATTACTACCAATGAAGTCAACATTAGTGGATTCTTAAATATGCTGTTAGCTGCAAAAGAAGCAAACGTAAAGCGCTTTGTATATGCAGCAAGTTCATCCACTTATGGAGACCATCCTGACCTTCCTAAACAGGAAGATAAGATTGGAAAACCTCTTTCTCCCTATGCAGTCACCAAATATGTAAACGAATTGTATGCTTCTGTTTTCTCAAAAACCTATGGATTAGAAACCATTGGATTACGTTATTTTAATGTTTTTGGTAGAAGGCAGGACCCAAACGGTGCTTATGCAGCTGTAATACCTAAATTTATTAATACGCTAGTCCACTTAGAACCTCCAACCATAAATGGAGATGGAAGAACATCCAGAGATTTCACCTACATTGATAATGTGATTCAGATTAATCAGTTGGCAGCTGTAGTAACCGACAAAAATGCTATTAATAAAGTATATAATGTTGCTTATGGTGATCGTATTTCACTAATTGAAATGCTAGAACTATTAAAGAATACATTATCTAAATATGAGCCCCAAATACTCAAAATTAAGCCTAATTTTGGCCCTGAAAGAAAAGGGGATGTAAAACATTCACAAGCCGACATCTCACTTGCCAGAAATTTACTGGGCTATCAGCCCACTCATGATTTTGAAAGTGGCATAAAAAACTACGTGGATTGGTTTTGGGAACACAAATAAAAAATGACAATTAAGGAAACAAGCATTAGGGGATGTTATCACATCATCCCAAAAATTTTTGAAGACAACAGAGGATATTTCTTTGAAAGCTTTAACCAAAAACTTTTTGAGGAAGCAATAGGAACAAAGATCGAATTTGTTCAGGACAATCAGTCACGTTCTTCGTTCGGAGTTGTCAGAGGGTTGCATCTTCAATTGGGCTCCAATGCTCAAGCCAAACTTGTCAGGGCACTTGAAGGGGAAATTCTGGATGTGGCCGTAGATGTTCGGATTGACTCACCTACTTTCGGTAAATATGTTTCTTACCTATTAAGTGAAGAGAACAAACATCAGCTTTTCATTCCGCGAGGGTTTGCACATGGCTTTTCTGTTCTTTCAGAAAAGGCAACTATCCATTACAAGGCCGATAATTATTATGCGCCTTCTTCAGAGTCTGGAATTATTTATAATGATAATAGTTTACATATTGATTGGAATTTAACTGACAACCAAACAATCACGTCAGAAAAAGATCAATTATTACCAACCTTAGACGAATTAAAAACAATTTTAAATGGCTAAAAAAAATATCCTTGTAACGGGTGGTGCCGGATTCATTGGCTCCAATTTTGTTCCTTATTACATGGCATCCAATTCCGATGCTTTGGTTGTTAATTTGGACAGCCTTACATATGCAGGTAATCTTGAAAACCTAAGTGAAGTAGCTGACAATCCCAACTACAAATTTATTCAAGGAGACATTTGCGATTATGAGCTAGTAAAGGAATTGTTTGACACATATGATTTTGATGGCGTTTTCCATTTTGCTGCGGAATCGCATGTAGACAATTCTATTACGGGCCCTAAAGCTTTCATTGAAACAAATATTGTCGGTACATTTAATTTACTCGAAGTAGCAAGAGCGCATTGGATGGAGGCTCCATTCAAAGTAAAGCGAGGTCATGAAGGCAAACGCTTTCATCACGTTTCTACAGATGAGGTATATGGTACGTTAGGCGAAACTGGTCTTTTTGAAGAAACCACACCTTATGCCCCCAATAGCCCATACAGTGCCTCAAAAGCATCCTCTGACTTTCTTGTTAGGTCCTATTTTCATACTTATGGATTAAATGTTGTTACAACCAATTGCTCAAATAACTATGGCCCAAAACAGCATGATGAAAAACTAATTCCAACAATTATCAGAAAAGCTTTAAGCAGTCAACCTATTCCGATATATGGTGATGGTAAAAATGTGCGTGATTGGCTATATGTATTGGATCATTGTAAGGGAATCGAGCTAGCCTACAAGAAAGGAGAAGCTGGTGAAACCTATAATATTGGTGGTAAAAACGAAAGAGACAATCTATACATTGTAAATAAAATTTGCAGCATTCTTGACGAAAAGCTTCCTTTGGAAAACGATAAATCCTACAAAGAACTTATAAGTTTTGTTACTGATAGACCAGGCCATGATAAGCGTTATGCCATTGATGCCACTAAAATTGAATCACAATTGGGTTGGAAAGCAGAAGAAGATTTTGAATCAGGAATAATTAAAACATTAGATTGGTACATAGTTAAATATACACAAAACAATTAGAGCAAATTCATTCAAAGATGTTCTCTTGATACATTGCTCTTTTAGGTTGATTTGAGGTCAATTTTATAGCTATTGTATTTAAAAGCTCGATATTTGTGTTTTTACATTTAATGAAAAAGGCACTTATAACAGGAATAACTGGACAAGACGGAGCCTATTTGGCAGAATTTCTTTTAAAAAAAGGATATGAGGTTCATGGTATTAAAAGGAGATCCTCTCTTTTTAATACAGATAGAATTGATCATTTGTACAAAGATCCGCATGAAAAGAATGTGAGATTTAAACTACATTTTGGTGACCTCACAGACTCTACCAACATAATAAGGATTGTTCAAGAAGTTCAGCCAGATGAAATATATAATTTGGGTGCCATGTCCCATGTACAGGTGAGTTTTGATACACCGGAATATACTGCTGATGTGGACGCATTAGGAACCTTAAGGATTTTAGAAGCTGTTCGATTATTGAATCTCACAAGCAAAACACGGATTTATCAAGCTTCAACCTCCGAATTGTATGGTTTAATTCAAGAAACTCCTCAGACAGAAAAAACTCCTTTTTACCCCAGATCACCCTACGCTGTTGCTAAACTTTATGGTTACTGGATAACCGTTAATTACAGGGAAGCTCATAACATGTTTGCTTGTAATGGGATTCTTTTTAATCACGAGTCTCCATTGAGAGGTGAAACTTTTGTTACAAGGAAAATAACAAGAGCCGTAGCCAGAATTTCTCTAGGTTTACAAGAAACCGTTTATTTAGGAAATCTTGATGCCAAAAGAGATTGGGGACATGCAAAAGACTACGTGGAAGCCATGTGGCTAATGCTACAGCAAGATAAAGCTGAAGACTTTGTGATAGCTTCGGGAATCACGACCTCTGTGAGAGATTTTCTAACTAAATCATTCAAACATTTAGGGGTGGAGTTGGAGTATAGTGGAGAAGGCATTAATGAAATAGCAATTATTAAAGATATTAAAAAACCCAATGAACATATTAAAGTTGGTCAAGTAATAGCTAAGGTTGACCCACGTTATTTCAGACCTACTGAAGTAGATCTTCTCATTGGTGATCCTACCAAATCAAAAACAAAGCTTGGATGGAAACTTAAGTATACTTTAGATGATCTAATCAAAGAAATGGTTGAGGAGGATGTACTGCTATTTCAGCGTGATAAATTTTTGAAAGAAGGCGGACACAAAGTGTTTCAATATCACGAGTAGTTAATGGAAAAGTCAGCAAAAATATATGTAGCCGGACATAGAGGTATGGTTGGTTCAGCCATTGTGCGTAAGTTAGAAGCTGAAGGATACAAAAACCTTATCCTTAAAACTTCAAAAGAACTTGACTTAAGGAATCAACAACAAGTCAAGGATTTTTTTGAAGCAGAAAAGCCTGAATACGTTTTTTTGGCAGCTGCCAAAGTGGGTGGTATTGTTGCTAATAATACATACCGTGCTGAGTTTATCTATGATAATTTGATGATCGAATCAAATATCATTCATCATAGTTATCTGAATAATGTTAAGAAATTACTTTTCCTGGGTTCTTCATGTATTTATCCTAAACTCGCACCACAACCATTAACAGAAAATTACCTATTAACCGGAGAGCTGGAATCTACTAATGAACCCTATGCAATTGCCAAGATTGCCGGTATAAAAATGTGTGATGCCTATAGGGATCAATATGGTTGTAATTTTATCTCAGCCATGCCTACCAACCTATATGGCCCCAACGATAATTACAACCTGGAAACCTCTCATGTGTTACCGGCACTAATCCGTAAAATGGTACTTGGGAAAGCGTTGGAATCAAATGATTGGGAAACCTTACAAAAAGACTTGAACAAAAGGCCTATCGAAGGAGTAAATGGATATGCTGATAAAAAGGATATTCTGTCAGTTCTGGCCAAATACGGAATTTCATCAAAAGAGAAGACTACCTCAGTAACACTTTGGGGTACCGGTGAGCCTCTGCGTGAGTTTTTACATGTAGATGATTTAGCAGAAGCTTGTTTATTTTTGATGAATAAATTTGATAAACCAGGATTCATCAATGTAGGCAGCGGTATTGATTTATCAATTAAGGAGCTTGCCGAAATTATCAAAACAGAAGTTGGATTTAGTGGGCATTTAGTTTGGGATACTTCAAAACCAAATGGTACTCCAAGAAAACTTATGGATGTAAGTAAGCTAAAAGGCCTTGGGTGGATAAATGCGATACCACTAAAAAAGGGTATTTCAAAAGTGGTTAAAGACTACGAACACAGATTAAAAATTTAATGGTTGAAAATAAATATTATTTTTTGTGAAAGTTATTTTCATTTTTGGAACCAGACCAGAAGCCATTAAAATGGCACCTTTAATAAAGGCTTTTCAAACTGACAGTGCTATGAAAACCATCGTTTGTGTTACTGGTCAGCATAAAGAAATGCTTTATCAGGTTCTTGATTTTTTTGAGATCAAGCCGGATTACGATCTGGAGGTGATGAAGCCGAATCAGACGATATATGAAATCACGTCTAATGTACTTCTTGGGGTCAAAGAAGTTCTTGATAAAGAAAAACCTGATTTGATTTTTGTTCAAGGTGATACTACAACCGCCTTTGTTGGAGCATTAGCCGGTTATTATAATCAAATCAAAGTAGCACATTTAGAGGCTGGTTTACGAAGCGGAAATATGTTTTCTCCATTTCCAGAGGAGGGCAATAGGATTTTGGCGGGTCACCTTTCCACCTATCATTTTGCCCCTACACAAAGAGCCGTTGACAATCTTCGAAAGGAAGGAATTATTAATAGTGTGTACCAAGTGGGCAATACTGTAATAGATGCTTTATTGCTTGGCATTGCGATTCTTAAAGAGTCTAATACTGAAAATATTCAAGAGCGGTTTTCTGGTGTTGATTTTTCAAAAAGAATAATTTTAGTTACTGGACATCGTAGAGAAAGCTTTGGCAAGCCTTTTGAAAATATGGTAAATGCCATTTTAGAAATAGCTAACAAGTATAAAGACGTTGAAATTATTTATCCCGTTCACTTAAATCCTAATGTTCAAGGAATTGTTAAAAAAGTACTTAGTGATTCTAATAATATACATTTAATTGAACCTTTAGATTATCCATCATTAATTTGGTTGATGGAAAAGTCATACTTTGTGCTTACCGATTCGGGTGGTATTCAGGAAGAAGCACCCACTTTAGGTAAACCCGTATTAGTTATGAGAGACGTTACTGAACGTCAGGAAGGTATTGAAGCAGGAACAGCCAAATTGGTTGGCACGGACAAACAGGTAATTATTAACGAAGCAAGAATACTTCTTGATAAAAAAGAAGCATACGAAAAAATGTCGAAAGCTGTAAACCCTTATGGAGACGGGACTACAAGTTTAAAAGTTTTAGATATTATTAAAAATGGATAGCAACATCAAGATAACCATTATGGGATTAGGCTATATTGGCTTACCTACGGCAGCTCTTATTGCTAGTAAAGGCATTCAAGTTCTTGGAGTGGATGTAGTAGAAAGTGTTGTTAAAACTATCAACAGTGGGAAAATCCATATTATTGAACCTTCTTTAGACGGCTTGGTAAAACATGGTGTGGAAAGAGGTTACTTAAAAGCAGCTTCTAAACCAGATGCATCCGATGTTTTTTTGATTGCCGTTCCAACTCCATTCAAAGAAAATCACTTGCCGGATTTAACATACGTTGAAACAGCAACTCGCATGGTAATGCCACATTTGAAAGAAGGTGATTTATTCATTATCGAATCAACTTCTCCTGTTGGAACAACTGAAAAAATGGCGAATCTTATTTTTCAGGAAAGACCCGAGCTAAAAGGAAAAATTTCCATTGCTTATTGTCCTGAAAGAGTTCTACCCGGTAATGTTATTTACGAGCTTAAAAATAATGACAGGGCAATTGGAGGTATTGACGAACAATCTACAAAAAATGCTGTGGAGTTTTATCGTTTGTTTGTATCAGGAGAATTACACGAAACCAATGCAAGAACTGCTGAAATGACCAAGTTGGTAGAAAATGCTTCTCGTGATGTGCAAATTGCCTTTGCGAATGAACTTTCAATGATTTGTGATGAAGCTGATATTAATGTTTGGGAGTTAATCAATTTAGCCAATAAACACCCAAGAGTTAATATTTTACAACCCGGAACTGGAGTAGGAGGCCATTGTATTGCTGTTGACCCTTGGTTTATCGTTTCGGAATTTGCTGAAAAGGCAAAAATAATTCGAACAGCCAGAGAAATAAATAACTATAAAACAGATTGGGTAATTGAAAAAATAAAAAATGTTGCACTTGAATTTGAACTTAAAGAAGGCAGAAAACCTATTATTGCTTGTTTCGGTTTGGCTTTTAAGCCTGACATTGATGATTTGAGAGAAAGTCCATCTTTGCATGTAGTTCAATCTCTGATAAGTAAAGGATATGAGATTCTTGCAGTTGAACCTAACATAGAAGATAGCAAAAAGGCTAATGGATTAACTTTATACAGTATTGAAGAGGCTACAGCAAAATCTGATATTGGTTTTAAGCTTGTAAATCATTCTGCATTTAACAAATTACCTAAAAGCATTATCCCATTTGTTAAGTAATATTCATACCATTAACTAACTACTCATTTGTTTGCTCTTTTGGTTAGAAAATGAGCCAAAAAGCGCGATATTTGTATTTTCAAAATAAAGTTTATAAAAAATTTACTCTCTCAAACAATGCTTGATTTAAATAATAAAACTATTTTAATAACCGGAGGGACAGGTTCTCTTGGTAAACAATTAACCAAAAGGATTTTTGAAAGCTGGCCTCAGGTAAAGCGACTAGTTATTTACTCAAGAGATGAGCAAAAACAATTCCTTATGGCTCAAGAATATCCAGAGTCTAATTATCCTGCTATCAGGTTCTTTGTGGGTGATGTTAGAGATAAAGAAAGACTGCTTAGGGCCTTCGAAGACATAGAAATTGTTGTACATGCCGCAGCAATGAAACACGTTCCAATTGCAGAATACAATCCAGATGAAGCCGTTAAAACGAACATAATTGGAGCTCAAAACGTTATTGATGCTTCTTTAAAAACAGGTGTAGAAAATGTTGTTGCCTTGTCTACAGATAAAGCTGCAGCCCCTATTAATCTATATGGGGCAACAAAATTAGCTTCTGATAAACTTTTCGTTGCCGCTAACAATATCAAGGGAAAACGAAAAATCCGATTTTCAGTTGTTAGGTATGGAAACGTGATGGGGTCAAACGGATCTGTTATTCCATTTTTTCTTAGTAAAAGAAATGAAGGTGAGTTGCCAATTACTGACCCTAACATGACACGTTTTAACATTTCATTAGACGGTGGAATAGATATGGTATTTCATGCAATGGAACATGCTTGGGGAGGAGAGGTTTTCGTTCCAAAAATACCTTCATACAGAATAACTGATGTTGCCAGTGCAATATGCCCTGATTGTGAACAAAAAATAGTTGGAATTAGACCCGGAGAAAAACTTCATGAAGAAATGATTACGGAATCAGATTCATTTTATACTTACGACCTAGGAAAGTATTATGTGATCCTTCCTTCTCAGACGGTTTTTAAACTGGAAGATTTTATTAAAGCTTTTAATGCAAAAAAGGTTCCTTTAGGGTTTTCTTATAATAGTGGAACAAATGAAGAATGGGAAACTGTTGATTCAATGAAAAAACTTATCAAGAAACATGTATTCAATGACCTTTAAATTTGAATAAGAATAAAATCATATTAGGCACAGTTCAATTTGGTTTGAATTACGGAATTAATAATTCGTTAGGCAAACCTTCTCAGAAGGAGGTTTTTCAAATTCTTAATTTGGCTAAGGATAGAAATATTGATTTATTAGATACTGCCGAAGCATATGGAAATGCCCAAAATATTATAGGAAGTTATCATAAACAATCCAATTTTAGATTTAATATAATCACGAAATACTCCCCTACAAATAAGGAACTTCCATTATCCATTTATGATAGAGTATACAAAAACTTAGACACCTTGAATGTCCAGAAATTGTATAGTTACATGTTCCACTCTTTTAAGGATTATAAATTACTGTGGAAGGAGCAGAAAAAGAATTTTGAAAAATTAAAAGAAGAAGATAAAATTGAAAAAATAGGGGTTTCATTGTATACTAACGAAGAGTTAAAAAACATTATTAAAGACAATTGTGTTGAGTTGGTACAAATTCCTTTTAATTTGTTAGATAACGTTAATCAAAAATTTAATTTGCTCAAAGAGGCTAAAGAAATGGGCTTCGAGATCCATACTAGATCCGCCTTCTTACAGGGTCTTTTTTTTAGAGATATTGATAACTTACCTGACTTTTTTATGTCTCTAAAATCGGATCTTAAAAAAATCAAAGAGCTAGCAAAGTCAAATAAAATATCCGTTTCGGATTTAGCTCTCTCTTATGTATCAAGCCAAAAATATGTAGATGGTATATTGATAGGTGTAGATTCGGAAACACAATTAAGTGAAAATATCAATTTTTCGAAAAACGTCTTGCCTCAGCAAGTAATAGATGAAATTAACTCCATTACTGTATTAAACCCTGAACTCTTAAATCCTTCGAATTGGAAATGAATGTTTTAGCAATAACTCAAGCTAGAATCGGATCAACAAGGTTACCCGGAAAAGTTTTAAAAAAAGTTGATAACAAAACCTTATTGGAAATCCATATTGATCGAATACTTAAATCTATCTTTATAGATAAACTTGTTGTAGCCACAACTAATAATAAAGAAGATGAAAGTATTGTAGAAATAGCTTCAAAATGTAATGTTTCTATTTCAAGAGGTAGCGAAATGGACGTCCTTGATAGATTTTATAAAGCGGCTGAACCTTTTAAACCGAAATGGATAGTAAGGCTCACATCAGATTGTCCATTAATTGACCCTTCCTTAATTGATGAGGTAATTAAGTTTGCAATCGACAAAGGACTTGATTACTGCTCAAATACATTAGTTGAAAGGTACCCTGATGGACAAGACGTTGAAGTATTCAAATATGAAGCACTTGAGTCTGCCTGGAAAGAATCGAAGTTATTATCTGAACGGGAACATGTTACACCATATATTAAGAAAAACTCCTCCTTCTTTGGAAAAAAAAGGTTTAGTTCTGATAATTATCCTTGTTCAGAAAATTACAATAATGTTAGACTTACAATAGATGAAAAGGAAGATTATGAAGTAATTAAGATATTGATTAAGGAATTAGGCCTTAATGCGAGTTGGACCGAATACACAAATTACTACGTGTCACACAAAGATGTAAGTAGTATTAATTCCATATTTATTAGAAACCAAGGTTACTATAAATCTTTAGAAAATGAACAGAATATCTGAATTAGAAAAAACATACGTTATTGATGCTTTAAATAATGAATTTCAAACTTCAAAAAACAGTATATATACTGGTAAACTTGAAGCAAAATTTGGAGAGATATTTAAACAAACATATTGTATCAGTCATGTTAATGGTACTGCAACTATGCACACTGCTTTAAATGCCATAGGTGTTGGCCCTGGCGATGAGGTGATTGTACCTCCATTAACAATGTCAAGTACATCGCTTTGCGTTTTACAAAATGGTTCGATTCCTGTTTTTGCAGATGTCGATTTAAATACATTCAATATAAGCCCAGACTCAATAAGAAAGTGTATTACCCAAAAAACAAAAGCCATTATAACCGTTTCTTTATATGGTCTAGCTCCGGAATATGATGAGATTTTAAACATTTGTAATGAAAATAATATTGCCCTTATTGAAGACAATGCTCAGTGCTTTTTAGGTTATTATAAAGGAAGATTGGTTGGGGATTTTGGTGACTTTGCAAGCTATAGCTTTCAAGCAAGTAAACATATTACTTCTGGTGAAGGCGGAATGCTAACAACAAAATCAAAGGCGCTTGCAGATAATTCAAGGAGGTTTTCTTCTCTTGGATATGCTGGAGTGTCTGCAAGTCAGGGAAAAATAACTAGAAATGATATTCAAAACCCTAATTATGATAGACATGTATCGTTGGGCTTTAACTACAGAATGTCAGAAATACAATCAGCTGTTGCTTTAGGGCAATTGGAAAGAATAGAGGAGTTGGTTAATATAAGAAAAAAAGTTGCACACCTTTTTGATGAAGCTTTAGAAGGATCAAACATTGTTCAAAAACAATTTACCCCTGAATACTGTGTTAATTCATACTGGGCTTACAGTTTTATCTTAAAAACTGATAATCCTTCTAAGGATTGGTTCTTGTTTAGAGACTTATTCCAAAAGAATGGAGGTGATGGTTTTTATTCTGCATGGAAACTAACCTATTTCGAGCCATTATTCCTAAATGAAATTCAAAATCAAAAGGGTATTTTTCAAAAATATGGAAAAGGGTTGTGTCCCAATGCGGAGTATTTACAGCCAAGAATGATTCAATTAAAAACTAATTATTGGGATTTAAGTGAAGCAGCAACTCAAGCCAATATTTTGAAAAAGACTCTGATCGAATTCGACAATTAAATTAATGAAAACAGAAAGACTCCTTATTACAGGAGCATCTGGAATGCTGGGTGCATGTTTGGTTGAAATGTTTAATTCAAAATATTTCGTTTATGCCACAGGTAATTCACAATTTGAGGGTAATAAAGCAGATGAATTCTTGGTTTTCGATTTAAGAAAATCAGACTATCGTGAACTTATTGAATGGGCTAAGCCCAATGTTATTATAAACTGTGCGGCAATCACAAATGGTAACCTTTGTGAAGAAAATATTAACGATGCATTCGAAATCAATGGGTTTACAGTTCACAAACTGATGAAGCATACTCAAAATGATGTCAAAATAATTCAAATTTCGACTGATGCAGTTTTTAATTCCTTTTCTCACCTTGCGAAAGAACAAAATAATGTTGGGCCGGAAAATGTTTATGGTAAATCCAAAGAACTTGGAGAGTTTTTCTTGTTAAATTCGAATAGAGAATTCTCCATAATTAGAACAACCATTGTGGGTTTAAATAGCAATAAAAATAAGGAAGGTTTTACCGAATGGATAATTAGGTCAGTCAAGAATGGAACTAAGATCAACTTATTTAGTGATGTATACTTTACTCCTATAACAATTTGGGACTTGGCTAATTCCATTGATAGATTAATTTCATCTAACTCGTATGAAAAGGTGCTTCACATAGCTGGTTCGCAAGTATGTACAAAATATGAATTTGGAGTTTCGCTAATAAATAAATTAGGTTATGATACAACTAATATTAATGAGGGCAGTATTCAAGACTTTGCATTTAGAGCAAAAAGGAGTTCTGATCAAACATTAGATTCAACATTCTTCGAAAAAAAATTTAATTGCTCTTTACCTAATTTGAATGATACAATAGAAACAATATGCAGTAAAATAAAATATTATGAATGAAATAAAACTTGGTAACTCCGTGATTGGTGAAAACTCACTGTATTTTGTTGCTGACATTGGAGCTAACCACGATGGTTCATTATCTAAAGCCATTGATCTTATACATTTAGCAAAAGAAGCAGGAGCTCATGCTGCAAAATTTCAGAATTTTCATGCTAACAAGATTGTAAGTAAAATAGGATTTGATAACCTAAAAGGCAAAATGTCTCACCAGTCAAAGTGGAAAAAGTCTGTATATGAAGTGTATGAAGATGCAAGTATTAGTGAAGACTGGACAGAGGTACTAAAAAAAACTTGTGATAAAGTTGGAATAGATTATTTCACCAGCCCTTATGATTTTGAATCTGTTGATTTAGTTGATCCGTTTGTTGACCTTTATAAAATAGGTTCAGGCGATATTTCTTGGCTAGATATAATAGACTATGTTATTGGTAAGAATAAACCAATTTTAATTGCAACCGGTGCCTCAAGTTTTGAGGATGTAAAAAGAGTGATGGACCATATTGTAGGCAAAACAAAGAATATTGTATTAATGCAATGCAATACAAATTATACTGGTAGTGTTGATAATTTTAATTATGCTAATCTAAATGTACTAAAACTTTTTGCCCGTGAGTATCCTGAAATCATCTTAGGTCTTTCTGATCATACTCCTGGTCATGCCACCGTTTTGGGGGCCTTAGCCTTTGGCGCTCGTGTTTTCGAAAAACATTTTACTAACGATAATAACCAGGAAGGGCCAGATCACTCGTTTGCAATGAACCCAACTTCATGGAGGGAGATGGTTGATAGATCTTATGAATTACTTTCTGCTCTTGGTGATGGAATTAAAAGAGTTGAAGCCAACGAAATTGATTCACAAATTGTTCAAAGAAGATGTCTTAGAGCTGTTAGCGATCTATCCACTGGACACAAAATACTAAAATCAGATTTAATTGCATTGAGGCCAATTTCTGAAAATGGTATTCAGCCTTATGATGAATCATTGATTTTGGGGAAAAAGCTTATAAAATCAATTAAAAAAGGAGAACATTTTACATTGAAACATATTATAAATGATTAAAGGAATCAAAACAGGGCTCAGAGCTGTAGAAAAATCTGATCTTGGATTATTACGTGATTGGAGAAACATTGAAAGCTTTAGAAGAAACTTTAGAGAAGTAAGAGAGCTTTCTCTTGCTGATCAAGAGCAATGGTTTGATAGTTTGTTGAATTCAAAGCAAAATAATTTCATGTTTATAATTGTAGATCTTAGTTCAAATGAAGCAATAGGTGCTTGCGGGCTCTTATATACTAATTGGATAATTAGGTCTGCAGATTTTTCATTTTATATTGGAAGAGATGAATCATATATAGATAAAGATGGCTTTGCACAAGAGAGTGCTAGCTTGTTAATCCAATATGGTTTCAATAATCTGAATCTCAATAAGATATGGATGGAACTTTATGAATTTGACCATCAGAAAATCGATTTTTTTACAAATAACTTTAAATTTAAAGTTGATGGAGTTTTAAGGCAGAATTGTTTTGAAGATGGTCAGTATTGGGATTCTAAAATAATATCTCTTCTGCATTCTGAAAATATATAGTTTATGCCACACTCAGAACTATGGTAATAGACAAATTACGTGAAATAGAAGAAAAATTTAGGACTAATGAAATTCTGCTAAATAATGAATTTGCATGGCGAATTATTAGACCCTATGTAGCTGGCCTTTTGTACGAAAAGGAAGATGGGTTCAAACGTAATCAAAGAATTTCTGTAAAACATATTTTAACATTTATATACGGATTTCCAAAAGGACTATTCAAGATTTTATTTGGACAATACGAAATGTTATTTTTCTCTAAATCAGAAAGAAGAAAAAAAATAAATGGAATTTATCATGACAGGGTTTTAGAAGGAGCAATTTCTTTGCTAGAGAGCCATAGCTTATTAATTGAAAGTCCTGTACCTGTCCCTCACTATCCTTCTAAAATTACTGCAACAAAAAATTTAGCAAGCGAATCCCTTTTTTATTTAGTTCAAGGAGCTGTTATGATTTTCATTAGGAACAAAGTAGTAGGTGAAGAAGTGATTCATGAAATTGAAGAAAAATATAATATAAGAATAAATTATCAGCAAATCTTTAAAAGATTTAGAGCTCAGTATATTTCAATGCTATGGTTTCTATCCCTAAAAAAAATTAAGGGTAGTTGCTTTGTGGCCCCTAGCCTTTACCTAGGCTATGTAAAGGCCCTAAAGGAAAAAAATATTCCTGTTATTGAATTTCAACACGGAATAATTAATGATCAGCATTATGCATATAATTTTTTTGATAATACTGAGTCTTCTCATTTACCAGACTACTTGCTAACTTATGGGAATGCAATTAACGATCTCCTTTCCAAATCTAATGGATTTATTGTTCCAAAAAATATTATTGCTGCTGGCAATTACTATCTTGAAAAACTTTCGGAACACGCAATAAACAACTCGAACTTTAAAGAACTAAAGGAAAAGTACGAGTTAACCGTAGCTTTTAGTGGACAAGAGAACTTCGAAGAAGATATTCTTAATTTTATAATTGAATCCTCTTATCTGGATTTAGATATATTATATGTTTATGTTCCAAGAGAAACAAAGTCTTACAACAATTACAATCTACCCAAAAATGTAGTTATTGTGGAATGGCTAAATGTATACGAAGCTATCATTTTATGTGATTTTCATTCAACAATGACTTCTTCTTGTGCAATAGAAGCTCCTGTACTAGGGAAACAAAACATTCTTTTGGATCTCTACAATCAAGCTTCTAAATACTATGGTGAACTACTGGACAATGAAAAAGTGACAAAATATGCGACTACTCCACAAGAATTTGTAGAGGCAGTTAGATCAATGCCAAAAGTTGACATAAGCGAAATCAAAAACTCCATTGCTAACATATTTAAGCCTAATCACTTATTAAACATAACTAGCTTTTTCAAGTATTTGAAACTCATGCCAAATGACTAAAAAAAAGAAGATCCTAGTTTCATTTATTATGTTTACTGGTGTCAATGGAATTAATGCAGCCATTCCATTTTTACTTCTTCCAATTCTAACAAAATATCTATTACCTGAAGAGTATATTATTATTGATATATTTCAGAATTTATCTCTTTTTTTCATGCCGATTATTGGTTTAAATGTACTTGGCTCTGTTGAGAGATTTTATTTTGATCGTGATTTTATTAATTTGCCGGTTTACATTAGTACAGGAATTTTCTTCAGTTTATTTACGCTGATTGGATTTCTTGCAGTATACTTTTTAGTTGATTATAATCACCTGATTCCTACGATTGGAGATTTTCCTAATAATTTGATCTATTGGGTGGTTGTCTATTCTTTTTTTACACTTTTAATAGAGGTTCAACTATCCATTTGGCGAGTTCAAGTAAAGCCCTTTCTATATGGCGGTTTGAGGATAGGTAAAACTATTATCGATTTAGCATTAAGCTATTTTTTAATTGTAAACCTCAATTGGGACTGGGAAGGAAGAGTCTTTGGAATGATTGTTTCAACATTAGTAATAGCTTTAGTCGCAATTATAACCTTAAGAAGGAACCAATGGTTGGCACTTTCTTACAGAAAAGAATACGTTTATCAGGGAATAAGTTTTAGTGGGCCACTTATTCTACATACATTATCTGCATTTATCATTGGGTTTTCTGATAGAATATTTGTTCTCGAAATGGTTAACTCTCAGGAGGCAGGTATTTACTCAGTTGCATATCAAATTGGAATGGTTATGAGTTTAATACAAAATTCTTTTAACCAAGTATGGGCTCCTCATACATTCAAAGTAATGAAAAGCGAAAGTGAAAGCGGTCCGGTTGAATTAATGAAAGCCAATTATTTATATGCAATTATTATCTTTTTACTTGTTCCTATAATCACCTTTTTGCTTCCTTATATCTATTCAACTTTTATTGGTTCAAGTTATCAATCAGGTATAAACATTGTTTTTTGGGTATTATTGGGATATGCATTTAATGGGATATACAGAATGTTAGTCAATTACTTAATCTACATTAAAAAAACAAAGCTCATTGCTTTTAATACGGTTCTTTCTGCTATCTCTAATTTAGTATTGAATTATTACTTTATTAGTAAATTTGGTGTTATTGGAGCTGCATTTGCTACAACTGTTTCTTTTGCATTATTATTTCTCCTCACACTTAGATCCGTTACAAAATATTTTAAATTGCCCTGGTCATTAAAATGATAGTTTTAAAAAAAATTTTAACCTTCTTTTTTACAATTTATGCCAAATATACATTGGGGAACTGGCACGCTAAAATCAGGGCTAATGGATTTACTCGTCTGTCAAGACAAACTGAAGTGGGGCAGAATGTCCATTTCAATGGGTTTAAAATTTATGGAAAGGGGAACTGTAAAATTGGCAACAATTTTCATTCTGGGTTTGGCTGTATAGTTGTTAACAGTTTTCATAATTATAATGGAGAAGCCCTCCCATATGACAATACGAACATCAACAAAGAAATAATAATTGAAGACAACGTATGGCTTGGAGTAAATGTCACCTTATTAGGTGGATGCCATATTGAGGAAGGTGCCATCATACAAGCTGGAAGTGTGGTGAGTGGGAAAATATCTAAATGTGCTATTGCTGGTGGTCATCCAGCCCGAGAGTTCTCCAAGAGAAATATCAAAAAATACGAAGAATTGAAAGCAAAGAAAATGTTCAATTAGAGAGTAATTTTATGCTATTCGCTTTTCTCATCTTTGCCCCTACAATAGCTTTTGTCCCACACTACGCAAATATCCTTCTTGTATTTAAGGTCATTCCAAAGAGATTAAAACTTAAAATAAGCAGCAATCTTATAGTCTTATTGCTAATAGTTTTATTAAGCGAAATCAATATAATCGCAAGACATCTTTTTATAGATTCTACAACCTCAGAATATGTACCATATTCAATATTAATAATTCTCACTTTTTTTGTTGCTAAGAATCTCAACAGTGATCATTTAAGGTATCTTGTATATTTAATACTCTTTGAAATTTTTATTGGATGGATTGAGTTTGGTTTGCATAAGCATACCATATTATCTGCATTATACAATTTTGATTTTGGCCAATCTGAATTTGGTAAGGGTGGTTTAATGTACTATAGTAGAGTTTATGGATTAAGCCAAAATAGCAGTTCGTTTGCATACAAGGTCTTTGGAGCATTGTTAATAACATACAGTTTACCTATGAAAAAAGCTAGAAGGAATATTATCTATGCAATCCTTCTTTCAGGTATTTTAATTAGTTTTAATAGAACTGTTATTGGAGCATTATTGGTCTTTATTCTTATCTCTCAAATGCCGGTATTAATACGCTCATTGAAAAGAATGGTTGTTTTTTTTAAACTTAGACCATATCTCATTTTCGTAATTGTATTAGGCCTTGTATTAGTTTTTACTATTTTTCTAAATTATACGAGTATTATTAATCAAATGAACAGAGGTATGACGTCTGTAGATACCTCTTCCAGAGAAATTAGTTATAGTTATTTCCTGGCATTTATTAAAAACAATTTTTGGTTTGGCAATATGTCTGTTAAATTATGGTATAATCATGAAGGTACATTATTCCACGCTCATAACTCTTTTGTAGAGACACTGGCATCAAATGGTATTTTCATTTTTTTGTTGTACATGTTCTTTGTCCTCAAAAACCTTAACCGCTATAATGCTAAATTTGTTATGCCAATTTTAGTGCTCTCTGTACTTCAATATGGCATTTTTTGGGGAATTTCATTTTTAGACATAGTATTTCAATATTTTCTTCTAAGAGTAAATAAAGCTAATGAAAGCAGTCTTTAAGATAACTGATTTAAAGGATAGCAATATTCCACTTGGGATTTTTATGTTCTTTTTAGTTTTTCCAGTTGAATTCAACAATTACTCTTTAGCATTATTTATTATTTGGTGGCTGTTTTTTAAAAAATATAGAGAGCTAGGTAAGCTTCTTGAACGCAAAGCTTTACTATTATTTATATTCTATTACCTTTTTGTGGTTCTAGGGTTAGCATACACGTTAAATTTTAATGATTCTAAGTCAATCGCTTCTGTTACATTTTCATTCTTTGCATTCCCTATTCTATTTGGCACTTTAAATATTAGTAAGAAAGGCCTAAAAACAATATTGCTTTTTTTCATTGCTGGCGTATCAATCTATACGATGATACTATTATTTATTGCCTCAAAAAATGTCATTGATGCACACTCTTTTTATTACACCGATCCCTTACACCCTACATGGAAATACTACTACTTACAGTATACCAGGCTTAGCCCATTTTTATCACCTATTTATCTTAGCATTTACACTACCGTTGCTATATTGTCATCTCTAGCAATTTTAAAAGAATCTATTGAGAATAAGACCTGGTTCATTCTGCTTATTATTTATCTCTTGATTTTTACTTTTTTACTTAGTTCAAGATTAGGATTGATAGCCTTTGTAATTAGTAGTATAGTTTATTTTTTTTCATCTGGCACATTCAAAAAACTTCCTTTTTTGAATTGGAAAGGAATTGTTACTTTAATAACCACAACAGTTTTAATAATAGCTTTGCTCAATAGTGGCCTTAAAAGTAGGTTGAGTAAGGTTCTACCTTTTTTTACTCAGGACTGGAAACAGGTTGCACAAATTGATAATTCCTCTGGGAAACGAGCTCAATTATATTTAATTTCATTTGATATAATTAAATCAAACTTACTTATAGGTCTTGGTTCTGGTGCATCAGAGTTTGCTATACCCCTTTATTACAATAAATCTTTTAAGTCAGATTTTCCACTTTATGTGGGTGGCATGAATTGTCATAGTCAGTATCTGGAAAATATGGTTTCTTGGGGCTTCACAGGACTTATTATTACAATCTTTATGCTAGTTTCATCATTATTGGTCTTTGCAAAAGGAAAAAATTGGCTAGGAGTTTCCGTTGTTGCTAGTCTAAGTATAATAATGCTTGGAGAGACAATTCTTGTTAGACAAAAAGGAGTATTTATATTTGTAGTCTTCCAAATTATCTTATTAGCATATGAGTTTTCAAATATTGATTCTCGAAAAAAAATTCATAGGCCGATTTGAGTTTATTTTAATTCGGGATAGATTAAAGATTTAGGTAAACCTTAATTAACCCTAAACTAAATCTAATTAACTGCAAAGTAAGTTTAACACCACGGTTCAGTAAAAATGGAGCACCCTTTAGTTTCTATAATAACCCCAACTTTTAATGCTGAAAAATATGTTGGAGAAACTATTAGCTCAGTTATAGCTCAAACATATAAAAACTGGGAATTATTGATCACTGATGATTGCTCAACCGACAAAACAAAAGAAATTGTGACGCATTATTCAAAAGAAGATTCTCGAATAAAGTTATTTGCATTGTCTAAAAATGTTGGAGCAGGTGAAGCAAGAAATAACTCCATTAAAAATGCCTCTGGGAGATTTATGGCTTTTCTTGATGGTGATGATTTATGGCTCCCAAATAAGCTAGAAAAGCAAATAGGGTTTATGTTGATCAATAATTATCCTCTTTCATATACAAGCTATATTAAAATTGAAGAAAATGGAAAAGAAAAAGGAATAATTCACGTTCCAGAAAAAGCATATTATAAAGATTTACTAAACACAAATGTTATAGCAACTCTAACTACAATTTATGATTCCGAAATATTGGGCAAATGTTACATGAACACTCTAAAAAAAAGACAGGATTATTGCCTTTGGCTCTCAATTCTTAAAAGAATAGATTTTGCTTCTGGAATTGATGAAGTTTTAGCAAAGTACAGAGTTAGCAAATCTTCTTTATCAGGTAATAAATTAAGTGCAATGACTTATCAGTGGAAGGTATACCGCGAAATTGAAAAGCTTGGTTTACTAAAAAGTATTTATCATTTTATAAACTATGCTTTTTACGGGTATTTAAAATATGTTAAATAGGAATTTGATTTAAATGCTAAGAATTAGAAGATTAATAGCTAAATATAATTCAGTTCAAAATTCGTTAATGGTATTTGGAATTTTGCTGCCTCTTTCTATTCAATTTAGCAACTACTTTTTCGTTTTTAACCTAATTTTACTATTCATCTCATCGAAAGGAAAAAAGATTGAATGGATAAGTTTATTAATACTTTCCATCCCAGCTTTAGTCCCTCTTTTAAGCATTCTTCTTCATAATGAAACCTTTACCTTTTATTCATTTGAAGTTCGTTTACCATTCATTGCAACGGCTTTACTAGTTGGTTTTTTCTCAATTGATAAAAGCATTTTTACAGGCTTCTACAAGGGCATCATTATAGGTAGCCTGATTGCTGTTTTATTTCACTTTGTGGAAAACACTTCCTTTGGATTGGCCCTCAAATCGGTAAGTATTTTTGACTTTTCATACACTCCTCTTTTTGCTACTATCTCCATAATTTATTTATGGTTTACCAAAACCAGGATTAATGATAAAATCAAAGTTGCTTTAACTGTCCTGTTTTTTGTTTCCATTTTTATCAATGGGAACTTCTTTTTCATTAGTGCGGCATTTATAATCAGCATAGCTGTAGTAATTGTAAAAGGGTCATCGCAAATTGCTAAGATTTCTATAGCAGTAGTTGTATTAATTACTTCATTTCTATTATACAAAGGACCAGAAATTCAAAGCTTAATTGCTCCATTTCAAAAAACTCAAAAACTGGGCGCCTCAGACAGATTAGCACAATGGCAGTGCGTTTTAGAAGTTATGAAAGGTAATGAACTAATCGGAGTGGGTTATTCAAACCGGATGGATTTCCTATTAAACTGTTATCATATGCATAATATGAATAAAGCAGAAAACCTGGCTCTAAATGCTCATAATGAATATTTGGACTTCTTTCTTGTTTTGGGATATTTGGGTGTAATTGCGCTGCTTATTTATTTTATTAATGCCTTGTTTGTAGCATACGATTCCAAGGAAATCAAGTATTTGTTGATTGTTTCTCTTATAGCTCTTTTCTCATTAACTGAAAACGTTTTTACAAGGCAAAAAGGGGTTATGATTACCTCCATAACTTATTTAATGATATATGCTTCCAGAGGTACGAAGAGTAAGGAAGAGTCTGCTACTCATATGGAAGTTGGAGAAACTATTGACGATTAAAACCTAAGGTTCTAGTTTGTATGATTGACAACATTTTAGGTGCGTTTGTTGTAGGGCTTCTGGTAAGCTTTCTGGTAATGCCATTAATTATTGCCTTGCTTAAAAAAAAGAACCTCATGGATTCTCCCGATCGAAGAAAAATTCACAGAGGTTTTATTCCATCAATGGGCGGAATTGGAATAGTAGTTGGGTTAATTGTTGCTTTATTAATCTGGCTCACTTTTAACGGTATAATTGAATCAAAATATTTATTGGCCGGTGTAGGGCTGTTGTTTGTGGCAGGTATCAGAGACGACCTGATCCCAATTAGCCCAAGGGTTAAATTAATTGTTCAAATTCTGGCAGCTTTTATTGTTCTCACAGATGGGATTGTGATCAGCTCAGCCTATGGTTTGTTTGGTCTTGATGACATTTATTATACTGTCAAAATATTTATTACCATTGGATTCATTATTTTCTTTACAAACTCGTTTAATCTAATCGATGGGCTAGACGGACTTGCTGGTACAATAGCTTTAATAATTTCTTCTTTCTTTGCTACCTGGTTTTACTTAAATGAAAGTTATTACCTCGCTGTTATTTCTGCCGCTACAGCAGGATCTATAATCGGGTTTCTATATTATAATTGGAAGCCAGCTAAGATATTTATGGGCGATACAGGAGCATTATCACTCGGATTCTTATTCTCTGTATTGGCTATATTATTTCTAAATAAAGATAGCGCACTTACAACAGAGTGGTACAAATTTCAAGCACCCATCTCCACTGCAATTGCGGTCCTAATTATTCCATTATTTGATACTTCAAGAATAATAGTTGTGCGACTAGTGAAGAAAAAGTCGCCTTTTGAGCCAGATAACAATCATACCCATCATGTTTTAATCAGGTTAGGATTAACTCATGCGCAAGCTGCTCTCGTTCTTGGGTTTGCAAATCTTGTTTTTATTGGTTTTGTTACTATTTTCAGACAACATGAGGATAATATCCTTCTTCCAATTATTATCCTGGTTTGCTTCTCCTTAAGTGTTTTATTAGACCAATTAATAATTCACAGAGTTAGAACCAAAGGAGGTAAAAAGAGAAAAAAACTTAAGGAATCTATCAAAGCTGGCAAATCCCAATAACCTTCAAAGTATTACTTTTGCACCACTCAATTAAGGAGAACATATGGATATTGAAAGTCTAAAGAAAGAGATCCTAGGTTTTAAAGTATCTTCCCAAGAACAATTGGAAGAGTTCAGAATGAAATTCATTAGCCGTAAAAGTGTAATTGGAGAGCTTTTTGGCAAAATGAAAGAAGTATCAAATGAAGAGAGAAAAGCATTTGGTCAAAAGATAAATGAACTTAAGGACTTAGCACAAGATAAATTTCAAGAATTAATAAGAGAACTTGAAAACTCGTCATCTTCTTCCTCAACCTCACATAAGGATTTGACTCTTCCTTCTGGTTTTGCTCCTTTGGGTAGTTCTCATCCTATTACTGCTGTACGAAACGAGATTATCGATATTTTCTCAAAAATCGGATTCAACGTTTCTTCCGGCCCAGAAATCGAAGACGACTGGCATAATTTCACCGCCTTGAACTTTCCTCCAAACCACCCTGCCAGAGAAATGCAGGACACCTTCTTTATTGAAAAGGACCCTGATATTGCATTGCGTACTCATACTTCCTCGGTTCAAATACGTGTGATGGAAAATGAGAAACCACCAATTCGCACGCTCTCTCCTGGAAGAGTCTTTAGAAATGAAGCTATTTCGGCCAGAGCACATTGTATATTTCATCAGGTAGAAGGCTTATATGTTGACAAGAACGTGAGCTTTGTTGATCTTAAACAAACCTTGTACTTCTTTGCCAAGGAAATGTTTGGTGAGAAAACAAAAATACGTTTCAGGCCCTCTTATTTTCCATTTACAGAGCCCAGTGCCGAGATAGATATTTCGTGCAATATATGTGGAGGCGATGGTTGCAACATTTGTAAATATACGGGCTGGGTAGAAATAGCAGGCTCCGGAATGGTCGATCCTAACGTCCTAGCCAACTGTAATATCGACCCGGAAGAATATACAGGTTTTGCTTTTGGTATGGGCATAGAACGTATAGCTATGCTCAAATGGCAAATCAATGACCTGAGACTATTTACGGAAAATGATATCCGTTTCCTGGAGCAATTTAAATCGCTATGAGTGAGATAAAATCAGTTGGGATAGTTGGTGCCGGAACAATGGGTTTGGGCATTGCCCAGGTTATTGCTTTGGCCGGTTACAAAACCTTTTTGTTTGACGTGGACGATGGGGTTATTTCACAAGCATTAAAAAGTATAGAAAAGAATCTGGATAAGGGAATTGAAAAAGGCAAACTAGATCAGCAACAAAAAAAAGACACCCTCGAAAGAATTGAAGTTATTGAAGACATTCAATTGCTAAAAGCAGACTTACTTATTGAAGCAATTGTTGAAAAGCTTGATGCAAAGCAACATGTATTTTCTATACTCGAAAATGTAAATAGCGAGACCGCCCTCCTTGCAAGTAATACCTCTTCTATTCCTATTACTCAAATAGCTTCTGCCCTGAAATACCCCGAACGAATGATCGGAGTACATTTCTTTAACCCTGCCCATATAATGAAGCTGGTTGAGATCGTTTCAGGAGCTTCGACAGATCCTGAAGTTGTGGCAAAGGCGGTTAGTTTTATTAAAACTATAGGCAAGGAGCCTGTTTTAGCTGCTGACTCACCAGGTTTTATCGTAAACCGAGTGGCCCGCCATTTTTATGTGGAGGCACTTCAAATTCTCGAAGAAGATGTTGCCAAAGTAGAAGAAATTGATAGGCTTATGGAAGCTTCAGGATTTAAAATGGGACCCTTCAGATTAATGGATCTTATTGGTGTTGATACCAACCTCAATGTGACGAAAAGTATGTACAACGCATTTTACAAAGATGCTAAGTTCAGGCCAAGCCGAATCCAGCAGCAAAAAGTGGACGCAGGACATTGGGGCAAAAAAACCGGGAAAGGTTTTTACAAGTACTAGAGCTGCTCTCTGATCAATTTATCTACCGAATATCCTTTTGCTTCGGCTTTGAAGTTGCGAACTAGTCTGTGACGTAAAGTGGGTGTTGCAATAGCTTGCACATCTTCAATATCGGGAGAATATTTGCCCTTTAGTACCGCATGGCATTTTGCAGCTAATATTAAGGTTTGCGAACCACGAGGGCCTGCACCCCACTCTATATATTCATTTGTGAGATCAGAAGACACCGTAGAACCTGGTCGCAATTTATGAACCAAATTGACCGCGTAGTTAATCACGTTTTCGGCAACCGGCACCCTCCTAACCAAATGCTGGAATTGAGAAATCTCCTCGTTTGAAAGTACTTTATTTACCTTAACTACTTCATCGTTGGTTGTAAGGCTAACAATTTCTTTCTCTTGCTCCATGCTTGGGTAGTCCAACAAAATGTTGAACATAAACCTGTCAAGCTGGGCTTCCGGCAAAGGATAGGTACCTTCCTGTTCTATTGGATTCTGTGTTGCCAACACAAAGAACGGGAGTGGTAAATCATAGTGCTTTCCAGCTATTGTAACCCCCTTTTCCTGCATTGCTTCAAGTAATGCTGCTTGTGTTTTTGGGGGCGTACGGTTTATCTCGTCTGCTAAAATTATGTTAGCAAAAATGGGCCCTTTAGTGAATTGAAAGGTTCGCTCTTTATCCAGCATTTCCGAACCAAGAATATCGGAAGGCATTAAATCGGGTGTAAACTGAATTCTATTAAACGAAAGGTCCAGAACCTGGGAAAGCGTTTGAATGAGCAAGGTCTTTGCCAGCCCCGGCACACCTACCAAAAGTGAATGCCCCTGGCTAAAAATAGAAATCAGCAGTTGGTCAACGGTATCGTCCTGACCAACAATTTTCTTTGCTATCTCCTTTTTGAGATCATTATAAGCCTTATGTAACGAATCGGCTAACTCAACTTCATTGGCCACTTGTGTCATTAAGCTATTCTTCTAAAATGTTACATTTTTTGAAATCGTCATTGACGTAAATATACACCCTATCTTTTGAATCTTTCACCCACTGTACCTCGGCCCGACCCTTCTTCTCATTTAAGGCTGCCATCTGTATCTTTTGCCAATCTACCTTTAAATCTGCCTGATGCGGCTCATAACGTGCTTTATAATAAATAATTCGAACAGCTTCCTTTCCATCAGCCATCCTGAAAGTAACAGGTTTGGAAATGCTGCCCACCTGCATGGTGTCCAGCATAAAATAAACAGTTGGATCAAGCTGATCTACCGAAATGCGGGTAGACCCAAAATCATCCAGGAAATACCCTCCACTTGGAGCCGAAAACTTATCATCAGAAAGATCCTTAGCAGCCCGTTCAAAGTCAATTTTTCCATCAATAACCTGCGTACGAATACTATCCAATTCATGCTCGGCTAAGCTTATATCCAGGTCGGAAGATGAAGGAATGATCAAGATATGTCTCGATCTGAATTCGTTACCTCTTCTTTCAAGCAATTGAATCAGGTGAAACCCAAAATCCGTTTCAATAGGGTCTGATATCTCCCCAACGTTCATTTGGAAACAAGCTGCTTCGTATTCCGGAGCAAGCTCGCCCCGTTTATACCACCCGGGCAACTCTCCGCCTGTTCGTGCAGAACCTGGATCCATTGAATACTTTTTAGCCAATTCACCAAAATCAGCTCCATTTTCAATCTGACGTTTAATATCGAATAACTTAGCTTGAACCTGCTTTTTCTGATCCTTCCCTATTTTGGCAATTTTTACGATTTGCGATACTTCTACCTCCTCTGAAAAATATGGAAGACTGTCTTTAGGTATTCTGTTAAAGAACTTCTTTACTTCGGATGGCGTAATTGTTACATCTTCTGAAATCTTGTCTTTCATTTTTTGTGCTACCATTTGGTCGTGCATGTCGTCACGCATTTCGCTTCTAATGTCAGCCAAAGGCTTTCCATAGTATTCTTCCAACGCATCCGCAGAACCTCCCGATTGAGCAATAAAATATTGCATTCTTCGCTCCAGTTGTGATTCAACTTCTTCATCGGTAACCTCGACAGAGTCAACTTCTGCAATGGCCAACAGCATCTTGGACGTGATCAACGACTGAAGTATCTGACATCGTGGGCTTGAACCTACTAATGCACCTCTGGAGGCCATGTCTAAATACGAATACTCAATGTCCGACAAAAGAATAATATGGTCATCTACTTTGGCAACGATTTCATCAACCACTTCGGGCTTAGACTCTTGCCCAAAACCCTGATTGATAAAAAGGAACGTTAGCAGCAAGCTACCTATATATTTCAAACGAATTTTGCTTAATTGCTTCATTATACACTTCTTTCTCTAAATCCTTAGCTAATTCTATTTTACGCTTATTGATAATTATATCCCTTATCTGATCTCTCACAACATCCAAAGGAGATATATCATCTGTCTTTTTATATTCTGTTATTTTAAGAAAATACCTGTAGGTATCATCCGAGGCCTCCGCGTATTTTCTACTGTGCAAAAACTGAACGGTATTAGGTATTTCAGCAAAAGGAGATCCCTTTACCAGATCATCGAAATTAATCCAGACAGAATCCTCAAGGGTGTAATTAGCAGCATAACCAAAACATAACTCCTGAAGTTTCTCCTTATTCTTTTCCTGGTTGGATAATATCAAATTTTTCACCTCTCCGATCTTTGGCACTGAAGAAGCCATTTTTATAAACTTGCCTCTGATGATGTTTTGCTTCAAAGGAAAATTGTCAAGGTTTGCCTCATAATACTCCTTTATTTCCTCCTCGCTTACGTTCTTATCTAAATGCTGGTTTATGTAGTACGATTGATATTGATACGCAATCAGGCTATACCTATAGTCCAATATTTTCCGCTGAATATCAGCTTCGTCAAAGTCGATTTTCGATTTAGCTTCATCAATAAGTAATTGTTTCCTTACCCAGTTATTAATGTAGATAGCAACCCTCCCTGCACTATCTGTTTCGGAGGTTCCTGCAGGAACAATACCCTCAAGATCATTTTCATACAAATAGGCATTGTGTACACGTGCTACCGGCTTTTTCTCCGGTTGCTGTGTTTCTTCCTGTTTTTTCACCTGAAGCAACTCGCAGCTCCAAAGCGAAGAAAAGGTTAATACAATTAATACACTACTTAGTTGCTTTAAAGTGTTCATACACTTTCTTTAATTTCTTTTTGTTAACCTCTACCGGGTATCTTGCCTTCAAATTCATCACCCATTGATCATCCAACTCATTCTGATACTCAGTTATTACTTTCCCCTTCACATTGTTCAAAGGCTGGGGCTTCAGCTCTTCTCTTATTCTTACCCAATACCAGTTGCCATACACTTCTATTGGGTTTATATTTCTACTTGTTAATGTAGAAATAGTTCTGTTCCACATGGCGTTGTCTCTTGAAACAACGCGCAAAGTTAATGGACTTATATTGTATTCTTCTAAAAGGTTGGATTTTAGCGTTTCCCAATCTGCTGAGTTCTCACTATCTCTTTCAATTACAGCATCGATTGTGCTCTCCTGATTTGAATAGAATATAGTTGTATCCATCATGTTGGCCAGGTAATTGGATTTGTGGGAATCATAAAAGCGCTTTAGACCGAGACTGTCCGTCATAGCTTTGTTCCAAACAGAATCTTCCATAATAGAAAAAAGCAAAATACCATCGTAGTATTCATTTACAAGATACTTATACTCAGGATATTTTTCCTCAAGATGCTCTTTTTCATATGCAATAACCAAAGAGTCTCCGAATGAAAGAATACTTTGCTTAATTTTTTCAGGAGTGCTTTTTACGTTGTATCTCTTTTTAAATACAGCTATTGGTACCTGCTGGCCACCGATACTAAACAACCAGGTTGTATCAGGAAAATTCAAATGTGTGTTCGCATTTGGGGTGGTAATATTTTGAATCACCATTTCATTTTGCTCAAAATGATTTTCCGCTTTCAGTTTCTTAAGCATTTCATCTTCAGGTAACGAGGAACGACTGTCGCGGCTTACCTTTCTGGCAAGGTCATCACGTTCTTCAGCAAACGAACCAACCGGAATCTTTTTAATTAGCTTTATTATATGCCATCCAAATTGTGTTTGAACAGGCTCCGAAATATCGCCCGGATTTTTTAAATTGAAAGCAGTAGTTTCAAATTCAGGCACAATCTGGCCCCTGCTAAAAGGCCTTAGCATTCCATTATTGTAAACGGAGTTTTTATCTTCTGAATACGCTTTGCAGGTTTTGTTCCAATCGTCACTTGAACGCAAAAGAGAATCGATCTTTTCTATCTTGGCTTTAGCTGCCTTTTTCAAATCTTCTGAGTCCTTTGGTGTAGAGCGCACCATTATGTGAGCTACTTCTATTTTTCCTTCGTTCTTCCGCTTGTCTTCTACCTTTACAATATGGTATCCAAACCGTGTGCGCACCGGTTCTGATATTTGGCCAACAGGTGTTTCAAAAGCTGCATTTTCAAAGGGGTATACCATTTGAAGAGCAGAAAAATATCCAAGCTCTCCCCCATTTTGTTTAGCCGATGGGTCCTCAGAAAACTGCCGGGCTAGTTTTTCAAAACTTTCACCACTAATTGCTTTACTTCGTATAGAAGCTATTTTGTTGTAAGCAGCAAGCGTATCCTCCGGTGTGGCATTGGGTTTTAATTCAATTAAAATATGTGAAGCTTTTACTTCCCAAAGGCTTCGTTCATATGCTTGTTTTATTAGTGCTTCCTGTTCTTTCTTGGGGCTTAAATACGATGCCTGCAACTGGTCCTTGTACTGTGCAAATTCCTTTTTGAAACTTGCAGTAGTATCGTAGCCGAGGTCCTTTGCGGCTTTTACTTTGAGCCTGAATTTAACATATAAATCAAGATAATTGTCAATACTGTCTTGGGTAACATTATCGGTTTGGTTGTTTTTTGAGAACGCATAAATAAACTCATCCGAGTAATGTGGTTCCCCATCAATAGAAAACAAAGAATCAGAACTTTCTTTTTGCGTAGAATTAAAAACAGTACAACCGGAAATCAGCACTATGCTAATTAAAAGTATTCGCCTTGTTAACATAATCTTGTTCACAACAGATAAACTTCCCAGAATCATTCAGGAATGAAGAAAAATAAAATGCAATTTTAACACTTTAATCCTTTCAGATGTGCTTAATTAAACGGATAATATGACCTTTATTGTAGGGTATGAAGTCAATTTCATCCATTATTTTCTGAACCAGTAACAAACCCACTCCACCTTTTCTTTTCGACTTCACTATTTCTTTGAGATTGGGGGCTTCATGTTTTCTCAGATCATAGCCTCGCCCGTTATCTATCACTTCAAAAATCACTTCATTTTCTTTGAGCTCTGTAAACACCTCCAGCTTTTCATTTTCGTTGCATTTATTGGAATGAATTATCACGTTGGCACAAACCTCGTCCACCGCCAGCACCAACGAATTGATCTCCACGCCAGATAGTTTGGTCCCGTCAAGACTCCTGGCAATGAACTCTCTTACATTTTTAAGGTTTTGGCGATTACACGATATTTGAAGCTTATTTTTCATTCAAAAATTCAATAACCTGATCTTTGGTGTCAAAAATGTTCATTAGCTGGTCAAGGCCGAGCATTTTAAAAACATTGAATACTTTTTCATTCATGGCATACAAAACCATTTTTTGCCCGTTCACTTTTAGGTCCTCGATATATGACATAAAAACACCCAGGCCAGCAGATGAAATATAGCTGAGATGAGCACAGTCAACCGCTATAGCCGGTTTGTCCTTACCCAAATGCTCATGCAAGCTCTCATCTAATTGAATGGAGGAGCTGGCATCAACCTCACCATCTATTTTAATCCATACAATGTTGTCGGCAGTTCCTGATTCTATTTTTACCATATTACTTAAATTTTATTACCACCAGAGAGTAATCGTCCTGAAGTGGTTTATCATTACAAAAGCTATACAAGTCCTTTATTACTCTTTCTTTAATTTCTTCTGAAGCCATATCTGCATTCTTTTCAATCACTTCCAGCAATCTATCGTAGCCGTATTCATCATTGTCTGTGTTTTTGGCTTCGGTTATCCCGTCTGTATAAAGTATAAGAATGTCTCCCGGATTATAGGTAAATGACGATTGCTGAATATAATTACTGTATTTATCACCCCTGATGATTCCTAAGCCCAGACCTTTGTTTTTAAAATACTCTGCCTTGTTTTTCTCTTTGTTGAAGTATAGGGATGGTGCATGGCCGGCACGAGCAAAATCGATGGTTTTACCAGCGCTGTCAATTATAAAATACGAAATGGTAACGAAAGAGGTTTTATCCAAACCTGAACTTATGGCCAGATTTGCTCTCTTTAAAAACTGAGCAGGTGGTAAATCAATCTGAGCCAAGGCAAGAAAAACACCTTTCATCTGCGCCATATGAAAAGCAGCGGAAGTTCCTTTCCCGCTCACGTCTCCTATTATAAGTGCCGTTTTTGTTTCATCTATCTTAAAGCTATCATAGTAATCGCCTCCCACCTCATCGGCCGCTACCGTAAATGTGCTCACCTCAAAGTCATGGTTTGTATCCAGTGCAATGGGTAAAAGCTTGGTTTGCACCTGCTTGGCAATTTTTAGCTCCTCTTTGTAGCGTTCGGTAGACAGGGCCTCGCTAAGCATTCTGAAATTGGCAATGGAAATACCAGCCTGATTGGAAAAAGTTCCGGTTATTTCAATCAATTCACGTGTAAATCCGTCACGCACCTCTTTTAATAAATAGAGGACGCCTTCTTGAATCTCATTTACACGAATAGGAAATACAGCAACAGATTTATACAAACCATTTTTTATTTTTCCGGCAACCCCAGCACTCTGCTCTCCCGATACCAGATTTTTATGGGTAAGTCCAAGATCGCTTTCAGAAATAGAGGTTTTGATCTGCCTGGCCTCATCATAGGTTATTTCATGTAGAAATACTTTATCACTATTTTTTAGCTCTATCCAGGCAGCATCTGCTTCTACTGTTCTTACTGCGCTATCAAGCAAAATATCAAAAATTTGATCCTCGCTGGTTTCTGTTTGAATAGACTGGCTGAGCCTTTGAAAATTAAGCACCTCATTAAGTTTCTGTTCAAAGGCCGAAGTGGTGGGTAGGTTAAATAGAATAACCAAAAGGGAAAAGACAGCATATGTAGAGGTAAAAACGAATGCAGCTCTTATAAAAATGCTGTTGGTTAGTAATGAAAGATAGGGATAAAGCTCTCTGTAAGTACTCAGGTTTATATAGAAGTATACAAGGTATAAAAGAATAAGCACCAGTAAAAGGATGCTTTTCCACTTCTGCTTGAAGCTTAAATAAGCTACCCATTTCATGTTCACTGAAACAAGGAGGCCAAGTGCAACAATTACGATTAAAAAATACTCCGAATAGGGTATAGCCAGCAGATTAAGCAAGATGCTTCCAAAAAGAGCGTATTCGAAAATTGCCCAAAACATTAGCAAACGCTTGGTCTTCTGGTACAGAATTAGCCGTTTCCAAACCACCAGGGTAGCAATTATAAAAGCTGTGAGCAAGCCCAGGTTGATCAGGAAAAGAAAATCAACAACCAGGGCATTTTTCATAAGCTGAGTTCCTCCAAGCACAAAGTCCAAAGACCGTATGGCTAGTGAAACAACGGTTGTTAGCATTCCTGTTACAAATATTTTCCACAGCAAATCCACCAGATTGAGCCGATCGGCTACCTCAATTCTGGATTTATAAAATGCAAATACTGAAAGTGAATAAACTAAAAAAAGAAAATTTGGAAGCCAGTCAAAAAAACCGGAATCCATATTATTGGCAGTACTAAACTGGTTGGAAAGGTCAACAATAGACAGAGTTAACCATGCCAAAATGGATATTCCAAGAGCAATTTGTGCTGTTAATTTTTTTGACAAACCAGTTCGTTTTGCTGCGTTAATTTACAACATAATTTGGGCCAAATGTAGTAATAACTCATCTGACCCTTACAAAACGAACAACCCAGTTTAAGGGTTACCTGCTGTAGTTGGGCGCTTCGCGTGTTATGCTAATATCGTGCGGATGGCTTTCAAGCATTCCTGCATTGGTTATTTTAACAAATTTGGCGTTTTTTAAGTCTTCCAGATCTGGCGCTCCACAGTAGCCCATTCCTGCTTTAAGGCCCCCCACCAATTGAAAAACAACTTCCGAAGCCAGACCTTTGTAAGGAACTCTACCCACAATTCCTTCAGGAACCAGCTTTTTAACGTCATCTTCAGCATCCTGGAAATAACGGTCCTTAGAGCCATCTTCCATGGCTTCCACTGAACCCATACCACGATAGGATTTATACTTTCTACCCTCAAAAATAATTACTTCGCCTGGTGCTTCTTCTGTACCTGCAAGCATAGAGCCGATCATAACACTGCTGGCTCCACCTGCCAGGGCTTTTACAACATCTCCTGAAAACCTGATTCCTCCATCAGCAATTATGGGCACATCGGTATCCTTTAAGGCACTATATGCCTCAACTACCGCTGATAGCTGGGGCACTCCAACTCCTGCCACCACTCTGGTAGTACAAATACTACCTGGTCCAACACCCACCTTAATCGCATCGGCACCTGCATCTGCCAGCGCTTTGGCTGCTTCAGCGGTGGCTATGTTCCCAACAATTACATCCAGATCAGGAAATGCGATCTTTACTTGCTTGCATGCTTCAATTACCCCTTTTGAGTGTCCATGAGCCGTATCGATGCTAATTACATCTACCCCCGCATTCTTTAACTGCCTCACGCGTTCCATCAAATCCACAGTAACTCCAACAGCAGCACCTACCCGTAACCTTCCAAAGTCATCCTTGCATGCATTTGGCCTGTGCTGTCTCTTTAGAATATCCTTATAAGTAACCAGTCCGGTAAGAATCCCCTTGTTGTTTACGATAGGAAGTTTCTCTATCTTATGTTGCTTCAGAATTTCTTCAGCAGAATACAGATCAACACCCTCTTTTGCTGTTATAAGGCCTTCTTTTGTCATTACAGAATCCACCAAAAGCTTCATGTCTGTAATAAACCTGAGGTCTCGGTTTGTAATTATGCCAATTAACTGGCCCTGGTCACCAACTACAGGAATACCGCCAATTTTATTTTCACGCATTATCCGGTTGGCATCGCCAATGGTAGCGTCAGCAGTAAGAGTGATTGGGTCAAGGATCATTCCGCTCTGGGAGCGTTTCACTTTGCGCACCTGAGTAGCTTGCTGCTCAATGGTCATATTTTTATGGATAATCCCAATGCCTCCTTCCAAAGCCATTGAAATAGCCATATCGGCTTCTGTAACCGTATCCATGGCAGCTGACACAAAAGGAATGTTCAAAGTTATATTTCTGCTAAGCTTAGCCTGTGTAGATGTATCACGGGGTAAAACTTCAGAATATCGGGGCAGTAAAAGCACATCATCGTACGTTAGTGCTTCAAAAAGGAACTTGGAATTATCTAAAGACATGGCGCAAATAAGTGTATTTATTTGCGGTGCAAAGCTACCTTGTTTTTTAATGATTTTAGCACATTCACATAAAAACTTATTTTCAATTCGTTTATTTGATTGTTGAACAGAAAATCAAATCCCATGAAAACGAAAGTGTCCTTTTTCGTTTTGTTCCTTTTTATTGCTGCCGGAGTTAGAGCGCAATCAAAAACACAAACAGGAATAGCGTCATATTATGCCGATAAGTTTGTTGGCAGAACCACTGCAAATGGAGAAAAGTATTCGCATCATAAACTCACAGCAGCGCATAAAACGTTACCTTTTGGAACAAAAGTACGCGTTACCAACCTTGAAAATGGTAAAAAAGTAATTGTGAGAATAAATGACAGAGGACCATTTGTGAAAGGCAGAATTATAGACCTTTCTAAGTCAGCCGCCCGCAAGCTGGATTTTATTGAAAAAGGCTTAGCAAAGGTTTCTGTTGAAGTTGTTAAATAAAAAATACCTTGCTAACTTTCCAGTTGTAAAAAATTAAAAACACTATAAAATTTCTTTTTCGGGAGCATTTCATGGAAATATAGCCTGAACGATTCATCGTAAAATTTTAATATTTTACTAGAATCCGTTTTTTTCCTACGCAGTATTTGTATAAATTGTGCCTGAAATTATAATATTTGAGATCTCGATAACTAAAAACCTAGATAAAAGACAAAATGGATAATTACAATCAATCATACGTGGATTTTCTTTTCATGTGGAATACATGGGTGCATAGAATAGCCATTGTAATTGTAGTAGTAGGCTTTCTTATCAGCCTGTATTACTTCTTCAAAAAAACTACCATTGGTGATCCTAAATTGAGACATGACTATATCAATGCGAACGAGATTAACATGTTTTGGTACAGCATGCTTACTTTATGTATAGGTGTTGGGCTCTGGCTCAATGCTTCGTTTAACGAAACAGTTAAAGAAGAAATGATTTTCTTCTTTGTGCGTCTTTTCGTAACTGCTAGTTTTACTACCATTTTTGCACTTATCTTCAACAGTTTGATTAAAGTGTATTATCCATTTTACGTTGAAAAGAAATTGAATAAGCTTCGTCACAAACCAAGGGTTAACCCTAACAACGGTAATAAAATGAAGCTTATGAGTGAGGAAAGTGAAGATGAGTACTTAACCCCGGAAATGATCGAGGAAGAAGCCAAGCATGCTGTTGACTATGACGTATGGTTGGATGAAGAAACAGGATATACAAAAATTGAAAAATACGATGGTGCTTCGCTTGCAGTAGAATGTCCTTCATGTGGTTACAGAACATTGAGGGTTGAGAACGAGGAATTAATTCGTTCTGCCACTGTAGAAGAAGAAGGAGAAATTTTGAATTACTACAAATGTTCTTATTGCGGACACAGAGAACGCAGAACAATTATTACAAAGCGCTTGCCAGAAGCACCACAACCTAAAGCTAAGGCCTAGATAAATCTTAAAATAACTATAAAAAGAGCCTCTTTTGAGGCTTTTTTTGTGCTTGCTTTGAAAACAGGTGTATCTAATTCTATACTTTTGAAAAATGTCAGAATCTAAGAACATAGCTCTTGTGCTTGGTAGCGGGGGGGCACGTGGAATTGCTCAAATAGCTGCTATTGAAGAATTAACAAAAGCAGGTTTCAACATTACTTCTATTGCCGGATCGTCCATTGGGTCGCTCATCGGGGCTATGTATGCAGGTGGACGACTGGATGGATACAGAGACTGGCTCGGGAAACTCAATTACTGGGATGTGTTCCGTTTGATGGACTTTAGCTTTACAAGTAAAGGGTTTATAAAGGGCGAAAAGGTTTTTAAACAAATAGACCCTTTTTTACCCAAGGGTAATATTGAAGACTTACCCATACCTTTTGTAGCTGTTGCGGCTGATATTGTTAATAAAAAAACTGTTGTTTTTAAGAAGGGAAATATCAAAGACGCCATTCGCGCATCTGTTTCAATTCCTACGGTTTTAAAACCATTGGAAAAAGACGGAATTTATTACCTTGATGGAGGCATTGTGGACCCTTTGCCGGTTGACCTGGTAAAAAGGACTGGAAACGATTTGCTTGTGGCTGTTGACCTAAATGCCATGAATAAGCCTATGAAAGTGACCATAAGCGAATCTGAACAAAGCAAACTCGATGAATTGGCCAATAAGTTTCTGAAATGGCGCAACGGAGATAGTAGCTCTAAAAATGATCTTGGCGTTTTTGATATGCTGAACGAGGCATTTGATTTGACCCAGGATATGCTAACCACCATGATTTTGGAGCGTAACCGCCCCCATATACATGTAAAAATCTCGCGTAAACAATGTGGCGTTATGGACTTCCATAAAGCGGACCAGCTGATGGCTGTTGGTAAGGAGGCGACCAAAAGGGCAATTGCAAAATACCACAAACAACTTACGGAGACTGAAAGCACCTAACCATTCAACATCTGATCCAGTACTTCTCTACCCTCCTCAACAGATTCAATTAAAGAAAGCGTAAGTACAAGCCTTCCTTTAATATCTTTCAGCTGACTCTTTTTGGGGTTCTGCTGAACATAGCCAAGCACTTTTCCAAAAACAGGCCCTTTGTAATATTCTTCCTTCTCCTGCGGAACAAAATAGCCTTTCAATTTTCCATTCTTCAAAGTCACCCTTTCAAAACCCAGTTTTTCGGCCAGCCAACGCAGCCTAACAGAGGTCATTAGCTCTTTAACCGATTGTGGCAAAGGCCCGAAACGGTCTTTTACTTCCTTGCTGAATTTTTGAAGTTCTTCCTCGTTTTTAATGTTGTCCAGCTGTGTGTACAAACTCAATCGTTCCGTTATATTTTGTACATATTCCTCCGGAATAATAAGCTCCATATCCGATTCAATTACACAATCCTGCACCAATTCGTGCACAGTTTTGCTTATTTCCTCTTCAAAAAGCTCCTTGAATTCTGATTCTTTCAAATCCTGGATAGCCTCATCCAGAATTTTGTGGTACATGTCAAAACCAAGGTCGGAGATAAAGCCCGATTGCTCCGAGCCCAGCAAGTTGCCTGCACCCCGTATGTCCAGGTCACGCATGGCTACTTTGAAACCATCTCCGAGTTCGGAGAACTCTTCGAGGGTACTCAAGCGCTTGCGCGCATCAGTGGTTAACCCAATGGTTGGTGGTGAAAGAAGGTAACAAAACGCCTTTTTGTTGGAGCGACCCACACGGCCCCGCATCTGGTGCAAATCGGACAAACCAAACATATGCGCCTGATTGATGATGATGGTATTCGCATTCGGTATATCCAGTCCGGATTCAATAATATTGGTTGAAACCAGCACATCATATTCCCCTTCAATAAAGCGCATCATTACCTTTTCCAGCTTATGGCCTTCCATTTGGCCATGTGCTACGCCTATGCGTGCATCGGGTACAAGACGAAGCACGATATTGGCTATCTCCTCAATATCGCGGATGCGATTATGCACAAAGAACACTTGTCCTCCACGCCTTAACTCAAACGAAATGGCATCGCGCAAAATAGTTTCGTTGAAGACATGCAGCTCGGTGGTTACCGGCTGACGGTTGGGTGGTGGCGTTGAAATAATGCTCAAATCACGTGCACCCATCAGGGAGAAATGTAATGTTCTTGGGATGGGTGTGGCGGTAAGCGTTAAAGCATCTACATTCACGCGCATTTCCTTAAGTTTCTCTTTTACCTTCACCCCAAACTTCTGCTCTTCATCGATGATCATCAGTCCCAGATTTTTGAACTTCACATCTTTGTTCACAATGCGGTGCGTACCAATAAGAATGTCTACCTCACCAGCCTCCACACGCTTTAAAATTGCTTTAATCTCTGCAGTTGATTTGAACCTGTTGATGTACTCTACATTAACAGGTAAATTACCCATTCGTTCTTTGAAGGTACGATAATGCTGCATGGCCAAAATGGTCGTAGGCACTAATACAGCCACTTGTCGGCTGTCAGCCACAGCCTTAAACGCAGCCCTAATGGCTACTTCGGTTTTACCAAAACCCACGTCACCACATACCAATCGATCCATAGGGTGAGCTTGCTCCATATCTGCCTTTACATCGCTGGTAGCCTTGGCCTGATCTGGTGTATCCTCATAAATAAAGGAAGATTCTAACTCGGCCTGCATAAAGCTATCTGCTGAATAGGAATAGCCAGGGGCCTGCTTACGTTTGGCATAGAGTTTTATCAAATCGCGGGCAATGTCGGCTACCTGTTTGCGGGCTCGTTTTTTCTTGTTTTCCCATTCAGGTGAACCCAGTTTATTCATGGCAGGCGGTTCGCCTTCTTTGCCCGAGTACTTAGATATTTTATGAATGGAGTGAATGCTCACATAGAGAATGTCATCGTCTTTGTAGACTAAGCGAACGGCCTCTTGCAGCTTGCTGCCAACAGGTACTTTATGCAGGCCCGCAAAACGGCCAATACCGTAGTCCACATGGGTAACATAATCACCCGGATTTAAGGTACGAAGCTCTTTAAGTGTTAAGGCCTTTGATTTAGAATGCTGATCTTTTACCTTGTAGCGGTGAAACCGCTCAAATATCTGATGGTCGGTATAACAGGCAATCTGTAGGTTAGGATCAATGAACCCGGCACGCAAACCTGTTACCAAAGGGTGAAACTCCAGGTTAGGTTGCACCTCTTCAAAAATGGTTTGCAGGCGGTCGTGCTGCTTAGGCGACTCTGCGGCAATTACATTAATCAACCCATTATGCTCATTTTTAGCCAACGTATCCGCCAATAGCACAAAATCTTTGTTAAAGGATTGCTGAGGCTTTGCCTCAAAATTAATTTCCTGGGCGCTTACCTTGCTAAACCTATTACCAAATTCAATAATGGGAAAATTGAAGATATGCTCCTTCAACGTTTCAGCCGACTCGAACAAATCCTCCGGATTTAAGACCACCTTGGTTTGGCCTGCCACTTCAAGCACTTGTTCAAAATTTTCGCTGGCCTTCTCAAAGTATTTGTCCACGGTATCATACGTAAGACTCATGTCTTTAAACCACAACTTGGTGCTACGGGGTACAAAATCAAAAAATGATTGGCGCTCTTCCAGCACCAGTTTGGTCTGCACATTGGGTATAATGTTGATGGATTTCAGACTTTCTTCAGAAAGCTGAGTGTTAGGATCAAACGTGCGAATACTGTCTACTTCATCACCAAAAAACTCCAAGCGATAGGGTAGGTCATGTGCATAGGAAAACACATCCACAATGCCTCCACGAATGGAAAACTGACCGGCTTCATACACAAAATCCGTTTTCTCAAAATCGTAGGTAGTTAGTAATTCTTCCAGAAAAGTCACGTCTACCTGTTCGCCCACTTTGGTGGAAAAGGTGTTTTCGCGAAGCGATTTTTTGTTGATCACTTTCTCGGTAAGCGCCTCAGGATACGTAACAATGAGCTCCCCGGAAGCCGCCTTGTTGTTGATCCGGTTCAGGATCTCGGCACGTTGCAAAATGTTGGCGTTTTCGGTTTCATCAAACTGGTAAGGGCGTTTGTACGAAGTAGGGAAAAACAGAACTTCTTTACCCTGCAGCAGGTTTTGCAGGTCGTTGTAGAAATATGCGGCTTCCTCTTTGTCGTGCAGTACAAACAAGTGGTTTTGGTGGTTAAGGCCATAGACCGAGGCGGCAACCACAGCATCGAGACTACCTACCAGCCCTTTAAGTTTTAGCCGAAAGGCATGGTTGGGTTTAATGGCATCGGCCACCCCAAGCACCATACTGCTGTTCTTGTAAAGCTTAACAAAATCGGCTATTTTCATTCCGTAATTAAAGGCTGCAAAGGTAAACAGCTTTTGACAAGTGGGACAGTAAATAATAGTTAATCATGAAACGTATGAACATATCCACCGGAGCACCCTGGGAAGACAAGGTGGGCTACAGCCGCGCAGTACGCATTGGTAATATTGTGGAAGTTTCAGGTACGGTAGCCCTGAAAGATGGCCAACTGGTAGGCAAAGGCGATGCCTATGCACAGACCAAACGCATCCTGGAAATTATCGAAGAAGTTTTGGGCCAGGCCGGAGCCAAACTAGAGGACGTAGTTCGCACCCGTATGTTTGTAACCGACATCAGCCAATGGGAAGCCATTGGTAAAGCGCATGGAGAGGTATTTCACGATATTAGGCCTGCAACTTCCATGATCGAGGTTTCACAACTGATTGACCCGGATTACCTGGTAGAGATTGAGGTGAGTGCAGTGGTTTCATAGAAAACATTTAATTTTAGCTATCTTTTAAATAAGCTATTATGGGCACACTTGAGTTAAAATCAGATTTACATAAGATACTTGACTCCATTGATAATGAGCCATTGTTGAGAACTATTTATGATTTTTTGAAGCAATCCGAAAATCAGCAGGAGGGCAAGATATGGGGAACACTCACAGAAGCACAGAAAAAAGAGGTGTATCTATCTTATGAGGAGTCTGAAAACGATAAAAATCTTACCAGTTGGAAAGAGCTTAAGAAAAAATATTGATGGAGGTTTTTGTTACTCCAACTGCTGAAAAGCATTTTGAAACCATAGTAAACCATTTGCAAGAAAAATGGGGCAGCAAAACACTCAAGCAGTTTATCGACAAAACAGACAAGCTATTTAATCTATTACAGAATTATCCCCTAATAGGACAGGTTGAGAAAGACAATATACGAGGTTTCCAACTCACACGTCAGACGAAAATACTTTACAGAATACGGGGTACAAAGGTGATCATTCTGGCATTTTTTGATGTTAGGAAAAATCCAGAAAAGAAGTTCAATGGTTAAACCTAATTGCCTGGTAGAGATTGAGGTGAGTGCAGTGGTTAGTCGATTAAATATTAATGTTTAAATATAAATCATGAAAAAATTATTACCATCTGTTTTTCTTTTCATTTCGTGTTTTTCGTTTGGGCAAACCACAGAAGTATTAGAGGAATCGAACAATTCCATTGGTTTATCAGAAACCAAAGAATTTCATTGTGTGCCTCAAGAGGTTCATTTGTCGGATGCATATAAAAGAGCTGTACTTAAAGGCACTGTTACTAATAATAAAAAGCAAACGATAGTTGACATTTTCAATGATTTTTGGAAGAAATCTAACGAGATGGGAGCTAATGCCTTCCACATTGATAGTGTCCAATATCATTCTATAGTTTCAATCAAATTTACCATTACAGTTTATTCATTATCTGAGACCCAGATTGATTCTATCTATATGCTATACCCAACTAACAAGATATATATTCTAGGGGATTTGAACCCTGAAGCACTGAAGTTTAAACCAATTACTATTAAGGTTAATAATATTAAGACCGAACTCCCTCCAACCAAATATCTTTCCTATCAAAACAAGATTGATGGAGAAACTATTATAAGTAAGGGAGGGCTAATGGGAACAAAGGTTTGGATAAGATGGAAAGAAGATCGCTTACCACTTTACTTGTCAGTAAATGGTTTTGGTGTTGGTCCTGGTAGTTCTGTGGGCGTAATGGGAATAAGTTTTAATACAGGAAGAATAAATTCTGTTGATATGAATTTTGGCGAGTTTTTAATTGAGACTCTGGAAATAGCTAATTAAAAATTATTAATTTAATCCATTCCAATGAAATTAATCTTAACAACAATTATCACAACTGCATTTTTTACAAATGCTATTTGTCAATCTCAAAACTCAAGTAAGGGGTTTCGTAGCTTTGAGGAATTTAAGATTAGACAGGCATCACTGACCATAAATTATCCTTTTATCCAGCGAACTGAGGGCAATGTTTTCATGAAGGGTGGAATTACTAACTACATTTTTAAAAAAATTAAAAGTAAAGAACTTATTACTCAAATCGAACAAGAACTTTGGGGTGTGGAATATAATGGTGAATTCTACATAAATGCATATCCATATTCAAAAATTAAAGGGTACAATAAGTTTGAAGAAATTGGCTTCTATTCGTATTTCATTGGTGAACCCGCTCGTACTCTTGACGAACAGCGCTCCCTAGGAATAGTTGGTAAAGATGACCCTTTGACTAGTGTCTGTTGTAAGGTGGGATATGTCATGCAACAAGATGGAACTATCAAACTTTTGAGCCCAACAATATGCAGAGAACTGATTTCAGACAATCCGGAACTCTTAGCAGAATTTGATAACGCGAACTTAAAAATGGAGAATGTACCAGAGATGTTTGCTTTCCTTAAGAGATATAACGAAGCTAAAGAATGATGCCTCATCCTTGGTCTGTGCGGACACAGACCAAGGAAATAGAAGTATTATACATACGGTATGGTTAATCAAAAACAAAAAGCATTAAACAAACTATAATTTCAACTTAACCAACATAGAAATGCATAGAAAAATCAATTTCGTTTTAATGTTCTGCGCAGCGGTTTTGACAACAATATCCGTTTCAGCTCAGAAGGCTTATTGGGCAGCACCAGACGACAGTGTGGCCTTAAAACTTATTGCAATGGATAAGATGTGGAGCGAATCAAATTGCAGTCCTCAACCCGGCCTGAAAGAAGTTTTTGCTGAAGAGTTTCAGGGAACAGCAACAAATGGAACTCGTTATGGTAAAGAATATGCCATGACATCAGATGTAACTAACCTTGATCGGCAATGCAAACTCGGAGATGTTAAAATACAATTCTTCGGTGATAATGTAGCAATAGCTTACGGAAATGAAAGCAGCATTCACAAAGGAGCAGACGGAAAGGAATATAAACGTTGCCTGGTATGGACAGATACCTGGATGAAAAGAGATGGAAAATGGCAGATTATTGCAGCACAAGATAACGTTGTAGAATGCCCTAAGTAAGAAAAAGATTACTATTCCCGAGGTATGTCTCTTCATCCATGGTCTGTGCCGTCACAGATCATGGAAATAGAAATAAGAACATACACTAAGGATCTGCAATAGAAATAAACCTAACAACTTTATGAAAGTGAAAGTTGAAGACTACTATTTTACTGAAGAACTGAAATGGACATTAACTATTGGAAGTGCAGGACTAAGTATCTACTTGCTCTTTTGGACTACACTTTGGTGGATTCCATTAATACTTATTGTCCTTGTGCTAATCTTATTTTCAACAAAATCTATAACAACAATAGATATTAGTCAAAAACTAATTAAAGATGAGTTTCAATTTTTGTGGATTAGGACAAAATGTGAAAAAATAAAATTCAAAACATTAGACAAAATTACGATTGATAAAGAAAGACATACTTATACAGCCAACAGTAGGGGTCGAAGTGGAGTTACTGATTTTAATGAATACATTGGAAACCTAATATTTGACAACAACCGGATAGTTGAATTGAAGAGAAGTATTAGCCTCCAAGACTTTGACAATTACATTAAGAATATTTCTGAAAAATTGAACTTAGAAGTAGAAAGACTATTTTAAAACAAGCAATTACTAAAATTGGAAAGCGAAAATGACAATATTGACATTGCCTTTTTAGACCATGTTGCCATTCGGGTACGAGACACACATGCTTCCGCCCAATGGTATGAAAATGTACTTGGCCTAACGAAATACCAACTGCCGGAATGGGGTGAGTTCCCTGTTTTTATGCTTACGGGTAAATCGGGTATTGCTCTGTTCCCTGCCCATCTTGAAGACAAGAAATTCGACCCCAATTCACGCAATATAAAAATTGATCATTTTGCATTTAATGTAACAAACGAAAACTTTGAAAAAGCAAAAAGACGGTACCAAGAATTAGACCTTGATTTTAGCATTCAGAACCACCACTATTTTCATTCGATCTATACCAAAGACCCTGATGGGCATACGGTTGAATTAACCACAATTGTGGTGGATGAAAATGAGTTTTACAAAAGTTAACAATGACACTCCAAGACCTGGGATATAGCCCCGCACTTGAAACCTACCGAAAAGAAAACGGCCTTGATTCTTTCGAAGTAGGGCGTGTTATTGCTGAGCATAAGGAACGCTATGTGGTTAAAACATCTGACAAAGAATATGAAGCTGAGATTATAGGCAACCTTCGGTTTACGGCCCAAAGCCGTTCCGACTTCCCGGCTGTGGGCGATTGGGTGGCCATCTCCGAATACGATGAAGACAAGGCCATTATCCATACTGTATTGCCCCGCAAAACAAGCATTGAACGGCAAGCCGTAGGCAAGCACGGAGAAAAGCAGATCATCGCCACCAACATCGATTATGCCTTTATCGTTCAGGCAGTAGATCGCGACTTCAACATCAACCGGATAGAACGCTACCTTACCATTTGCCACACCTCTAAGGTGGAGCCCATTATCGTACTTACCAAAATCGACCTGATTACCGAAGAGGAGGTACAACAACTTACCAAGGCTGTTCAGCAACGGGAAAAAGACATACCTGTTGTGGCCATCAGCAATGAAACCCTAAAAGGAGTTGAAGCGATCAACCACTTAATTGCCAAAGGCAAAACGTATTGCTTGCTGGGCTCCTCCGGAGTGGGCAAGTCCACACTTACCAATAACCTGCTGGGCAAACAACAGATGAAGACCGCTGCCATTGGCGAAGGCACCAACCGGGGCAAGCATGTTACCAGCCACCGTGAACTGCTGGTGCTCGACAATGGAGGTCTTCTGATTGACAATCCTGGCATGCGTGAGGTGGGCATTGCCGATTCGGGTAGTGGCATGGAAGCAACCTTTGATACCATTTATGCACTGGCCCAAAACTGCAAGTTCTCAGATTGTACCCACACAACCGAAACAGGTTGCGCAGTTGTGAAAGCCCTTGGAAACGGAACACTCGATGAAGCCTCTTACGAAAACTACCTTAAGATGGAGCGCGAAAAAGAGCACTTTGAATCAACCGTTGCCGAAAAACGTAAGAAAGACAGGGCCTTTGGCAAAATGTTCAAAAACTATAAAAAGGGTGGTTACAAAGACCGATATAGATAAACCTGATCTACTCCTGCGTATTTTTACTTTTCTTCCAAAACGTTAGTTTATTCTTTATTGCCTTTGCTTTTTCCTTATCTATTACTCCCAAATAGACCAGCACAAAAAGTACAATCCACAACAGGCCTTTGATAAAAAAGAAAAGAAATCCGGCAATCCCAATATCTGTGAGAAACTCAATCATGAATTAGCAGCTAGTTTTCCGCTTGCGCAAACGGCTTCCAACTCATCAAACATAGCAATGTTGAAATCGAATCCTTTGTTTGCCTCATCGGCCCACTCGTTCTTTTGCACGGCTCTTATCGATTGGATGGCTTCCTGCATGTTCTCAAAATCGTACATGCGACCGGTTGAAGGAACTTTCTTTTTCATCATTTGGCCGCCAAACATTATGGCCATATAGTTTAAGTACACGTGGGGCAAAACTTCTTCATACGATAGAGAGCCCAGATAGTCGGCATATGCCTTTGTGCTGTCCAACACAAAGTCAGCCGAAAAGCCCTGGTCGGTCAATTCCTTAATGTCTTGCCTTACTTTGTCAACTCTGCTCAAACTATTCGTAGGAAGCCCTGTTTTTTCAATAGCCTCAAAGATTTGAAGTTGTTGTTCAAGGTATAGTAAGTATTCATTTTTGCTTAATTGCCCTTTAAACATTCGTGCATTAAAAGGCATTTCTTCTGCTTGTTTATGCTTTTGGCTGGTGGCTTCTCTTAGTGTCATTCGTTTATTAGATTTAAATATAATGCTAATTTAGAATCATTCTAAATAAAAACCAAATGACTCCCATCCCTATTCACCTTAGATTGAAAATCTGCGTATATTAAGCCCATGAAAATCTCCAAAATCACCTGGTTTATTTTTGCTTTCTTTGCAATAAGTATTGGTATTTACCCTGTTCTCTACGCTTTGGTGGATATGAGCCAGGGTCTACTTGGTAACAAACCACCCGAAGTTCTTAGCAACTCGCTCTGGAGTTTATTCTTCTACCTTCACATTGGTTTTGGCGGGGTTTCTTTACTTACGGGGTGGTCTCAATTTAGCAAGAAGATACGCGCAAGAAACATTCAGCTTCATAGAACCCTGGGTAAAATCTACATGATAGCTGTTCTGGTAAGTGGTATAAGCAGTGTTTTCATTGCTTTTTACGCCACAGGCGGTATCGGGCCTTCTTTTGGATTTGGCATATTGGGCGTTTTATGGCTTTTAACTTCCGCCATTGCCTATATTGCCGTACGCAAGAAGCACATTCCGCAACACAAAGTGTGGATGATTCAAAGTTATGCGCTCACATTTGCAGCGGTTACCCTTCGTTTGTGGCTGCCCTTTATGGGCGCTGTATTGCACATGGAATTTATCGATTCATATCGCGTTGTTGCCTGGCTTTGTTGGGTGCCCAACCTGCTGATTGCGTTTGCTATCATCAAAATAAAATACCCAAAGGTTAGCTGGTTCGTTTTAAGCTAATTTCAGTTTTACTATATTTAACGGCTTTACTTTCTATTAAGCCATGAAATTCAACAACCTAACCCTGAAAATACTTTTAGTAGGTTCTTTCGCATTTTTTTCAAAGAGCATTTCAGCCCAGGTACAGTGGGCCAATAAAGTAACCGGTTATTCGAGCTACTTCAATTACGATAAATACCCTAAGGCATTTATTCCTGAACAAGTGCTCGGAGAACCGAGCATGCTCATATCCAACAAGGCACCTAAAGCATGTGCATGGACATCTTCCGCGTCAAATGGAGGCACCGAATGGATACAGGTTGAGTTTGCAACCCCACAAACTGTTGCACAAATAGCAATATTTGAAGGGTTTAACCTAGGAGCTATTACTGAAGTTTGGGCATATACAAGTGCAGCAGAACCAATGGCTTACAAAGTATTTGAAAACGCCTCACCCTCCAAAAGAGAGGATCTGGAACCCCTAAGAGTCTTTCCAAATACTCCTTTAAAAAATATTAACTCAGTAAAGGTGGTTTTAAACACTTCAGCTGTTGGTGGATACAACACCATTGATGCGATCGGCATTTCATCAGATGCAAGTCCGCTTACGGTTAGTATAAATCTGCCAAAGGAACTGGAAAGGCATACGGCAGAAAAACTCCCGGACTATATCAATACTTCCGAAGAAAGGCATCTCCTCCCTGTAGTTACACCGGATGGCAAACGTTTGTACTACACGCTCGATTACCCCAAAGGTGACGGCCGTGATCAGGACATTTGGTATGCCGATATTGAAGAAAGCACGTTTTCTCAACCCCATTCCATAGGAGAACCGCTAAATAAAGCTGAAGCCAACAGTTCGTTAGCCTCCATAACTCCTGATGGACAAACCGCCTTAGTAATCAATGTGTATAATGCGGATGGTTCAGTTTCCAAAGGTATTTCTATTAGCAAAAAGCAAGGAGAGGGATGGAGATTCCCAATCAAACAGGAGATCGAAGATTTTGAAAACAAAAGTGATTACGGTGAATATTGCCTATCGAACGACCAACAAGTGATGGTTATGACAGTATATAGATCGGATGTAAGCTACGGCAACAAGGATCTTTATGTATCCTTTAGAAAGGATGCCAATCAATGGACCAAACCTCTCAACCTTGGACCTATGCTAAATACAGCAGCCTCCGAGATTTCACCTTTTTTGGCTGCCGATGGCAAGACCTTGTATTTCGCAACTTCAGGTTTTCCTTCTTATGGCAACTCGGACATTTTTGTAACCAAACGACTGGACAATACCTGGACGAATTGGACCAAGCCTGTGAATATGGGCCCTGATATCAATACTGCCAGCTTTGATGCCTATTATTCGCTTACAGCTTCCGGTGATTACGCCTATTTTTCATCCGAGCACCAACTTTACCGGATAAGATTAACCGAGGAAGTTAAGCCCGAGCCTGTGGTTCTTGTAAAAGGTTTTGTCAGGGATAAAAAAACCAACAAGCCACTTAGCACTGAAATTACCTACAACAACCTTAACACTCATGCAAAGGCGGGTATTGCCAACTCCGATTCTTTAACAGGGTATTATGAAATTGTGCTTCCATTTGGAGAAACGTATGGCTTTTATGCCGAAAAAAGAGGTTATTACGCTATTCAGGATAATCTTTCGGTAGAAAAAATAAATGAGTATACAGAGATCCAACGCGATCTCTACCTTGCTCCAGTGGAAGTGGGGGTTTCCGTTACCTTGAACAACATTTTTTTCTACCAGGGTAAGGCCGAATTATTACCAACCTCTTTCCCGGAGCTTGACAAACTGCTGGAGCTGATGACAACCCATAAAACCATGAGCATAAAAATTGACGGGCACACGGATAACCAAGGGAACCAGGCATTGAACCTAAGGTTGTCGAACGACAGAGCCGCCAAAATAAAGATGTACCTGGTTGAAAAAGGTGTTGCTTCCGATCGGATTGCCATCCAAGGCTACGGTAGCAGTAAACCAGTTGGCGACAACCGGAACGAGGAAGGTAGAAAAAAGAACCGAAGGGTTGAATTTACCATTACGAAAATATAAGTAATTCAACCCTTTGGACTCCTATTAAATCCTAGTGATAAACAACTTATTTACCTATTAATAAAATTTCGAAGCTACTGTCAAAGCTCACTTTGCCATCCTGTACGGTAGCTTTGGTGCCGGAGTAGTAGTCTGTTAGCACGGTTCCGTCTCCAAAAACAGAGGAAACATCAATGGGTTCCTCTGTTTTATCCAATACTACTACCACTTTGTCATCATCAAGGGTTCTTGAAAAGGTATAAGGTGCGTCCAAGAGCTTTTTATGAACACCGGCACCCACTGCAGGGTGTGCCCTACGGAACCTGCCCAATTTGGCATAATGGGCAAATACATCGCTGGTGGTATATCCATTTTTGGAGGTGTTGTCTTTCAGGTCCTCCCAGTTCATGAACGAGCGAAGATCAGCATCATGTCCAATGTCTTCAAATTGGAGGGGCCGTGCCGTTTCATCGCCATAATACACCTGAGCGGTGCCGGGAGATAGAAGCAACTTTGTTCCCGCCTCAAACGGCTTTTCACGCATGCGGTCGTACGGACTTCCATCATCGTGAGAATCCAGGTAATTGAGTAACTCTTTACCAGCTAAAACCCCGTTCAGTGCATCGCTGTATTGGCTAAATAGCTCTTCAGGTTGTTTTTTGGCATCGTCCTTAAACGAAAAATTGATCAGGCTTTGAAATCCATTGTCATAGAAATTAACCGCAGTGTCTCCGTAATTATAGCTTTCACCCGAATAAATGGAAAAACCATACACTTCTCCCACCATGTAAAAGGGGGTTTCGTCCAGCACAGCGTCCGGGTTGTTTTTCTTCCACTCCTCAAATGCCAACTGCGCTTCCTTAAACAATTCATCCCATACATAGGCTTCGGTATGTTTGGCCGTATCTACCCTGAACCCGTCAATGCCTAGGTCACGCACATAATCGGTTATCCATTTGATCAGATAAAAGCGTGGAGCCCGGGGATATCCTGTCCTTTCAAAAAACGCATCCAGCTCCGCTAGTTCCTGGTCAAGCCTGCCTTCTTCTTTCCATTTATCCAACAAGAATGGAGGCAACTCCACAGGTTCATCGCTATCTGTGCGGATGTCCGGCAAATGGCCAGCCAAGGCACAATCCACATTGGTTTCGTAATTAACATGGGTGCAGGGAGGGCCCTGGCGCACCCAGCTATCAGGCCATGCATTATCCATATCGGTATGAGGCCCGGTATGGTTAATGATCACATCCATTAGTACACGGATGCCGTGCGCGTGGGCTTTATCTATCAGCTCCTTGTAATCCGCCAAAGTGCCCAGGTTGGCATCTATGTTCGTCCAGTCGATGGGCCAGTAGCCATGATAGGCGTAGGTCTTGCCACTCCCTTCATCAACAGCTCCATGAATATTCTCAAATACAGGGGTTGTCCATATTGCACTAATCCCCAAGCTATCGAAATAACCGGCATCCAGTTTTTGAATAATGCCACGGATATCGCCACCTTCGTAGCTTCTGAACTTAGCTCCATCACGCTTTCGGTCATAGGCAAAATCGTTGGTGATATCGCCATTCGCAAATCGGTCGGTCAACAAGAAATACACATTGGCGTTAGCCCATTGAAAAGAGGATTCACCAGAGGGATTCGTTGCTTCTGACTGATCTTGAGCGGATTTATTAGTGCACGAAAGCGATGCAAATAACAGAATGGCTAGAATTAGTTTTGGCTTCATTAAGTTTTTCATTTATTGAAAAACCAAATTAAACAATATCACTAATTCTACCCATTAAAAATTAGAAACAGTTCCAAATTACATCTGGCCACACTTCTCGTGCTCACCTGCAATAATGGCATCGTATGCTTCCTGCGTGATGAACTGAGGTTGGTATGTTACTCCCAGATTGGCCAACTGACTGGTGAATGCCCGTAAGTGGTTTCGGGAACCACAAATAAGCAAATCGTACAGTTCTATTATGTCATTATTTGTCAATTCGGCTTTGAATGCTTCCAGGTCTCTGATGTCAAGATCTTCGATAGTTGCTCCAACAATAAGGGCCGCTTCCTGCGAATCGCTTCCCTGGCTAACCAAATCATCGTAAAGCTTTTGTAAATCTGTATTTACAAATGATCCTTCTTCAGATAAAGCAGGGTCTTCAAGGCCATATTTGTTGATCATTTCCAGGACCAAATCCATATGGGTTTGTTCGCTTCTGGAAATATTGTTGAACACCTGTATGTCGTATTGATTAAAAAGCTCGATGTAAACGTCACGGGCTAATTTTTCCTCTTCTCTCATAAAAACCAATCCGTTGGATTCTGTTTCAGGGAGCGTAACTTCAGGAGTTGGTTCTTCCGTATTGAAGTCGCATGCGGATAGTGAGAATGCAGCCAAAAAAATGGCACCTGTCTTAAAAAATCTGTTTTGTAATTTCATGTCAAAAAAATCTTATACCAAAAATATTAAAATCGATAGGAGTACTTGGTAATCCATATCACGTAAAAAACCGCTTTCAAAAGAACGACAGCGGTTAGACTAAAAAGTTTATAAAAGGTTTAATTACTCCTGGTATCCAAAAACTTTTTTAAGTAAATCAGTAGTACGGGCAATAGGGTCTTTACGAATTTTCAGCTCTTCTTCAGCAACCAATTTAAACAAACCGTCAATAGCCAGATTGTTCACATAGGCCGTCAGGTTTGTTTCAACGGGTTCCACAAATGGTATTTTGTTATACGTTGAAGTTACATCTGTGTAATACTTGGTTGCATTCACCTTTTGCAAAGCATCTGCAATTATAGGTTCAAATTTTGCCCTGAGTTGATCACCAGTGGTTCGCTTCAGGTATTGCGTTGCGGCATCGTTGTCGCCTTTTAAAATGCCCCAGGCATCCTGAATGGTCATGCTCTTAATAGCCGTCACAAAAATGGGAGTTGCCTCTGCCGCTGCTTTCTCTGCAGCACGATTCATGGACAGCACGAAATCATCCACCGGTTTATTAAGCCCGATTTGGCGAAGCTTGGTTTCCACTTTTTCAATTTCAGGTGGGAATGGAATTTTTAATTCCGGGTTTTTAAAATACCCGTCCGTCCTGGAGGCCGTTGCCGAGCTATATTCGGCTCCTTTAATCAAAGCTTCTTTTAGCCCGCTTACTACCTGGGCGGTTGTCAATTCATTGTTAGCGGTTCCATCCCAGGTTCCTGAAACGGTTTTAACGACCGAATTCAATTGGGTGGAGGTACAGGAAAAGAAAAGTGTTATGCTTATTAAAATATATAACAAGAGCTTTTTCATAGAATGCACTTTAAATTTATTTTCTTAACTCATAGACTTCTACTGTCCTTTACGTTAAGCCAAAGTCTTAAAATGTGAACTTCTTCTTTATTATAATTATAAAAGATAGTTGTTTGTTTTGAGAGTTGATACTCCTTGACTCCTCTTTTCCGCAAAGAATCTTTCTGTCTTTGAGGGCTATTTCTGATACTTTCTATACAGTCCTCCAACCTTCTAAAAAAACTTTTTATTTCTCTATGCGTCCAATTTGCTTCAAGGTATAAAATTAATTCATCTAAATCCTCATTGGCTTCATCGGTCCAGACTACTTTCAGAGCCATTTTTCATATTTTGTCCTCACCACAGAATGCGGTGTAACCTTGCCTTCTTCAACCTGCAGGAGCGCTCTGTCCAATGATTTCGATAACTCCAATTCCCTGTCTAAATAATCTTCTACTCCCTTTAATTTTTCTTCGTCTAGGTTATTTAAACGATTCAATATTCTATTTTTAATAGCTTCCGAAACTTTAGAAGATAAAACATATTCACCCTTCCTTTCTTCAAGAGTTTTAGTCATGTCTGATAATGGATTATCTGAATAAATCACATCATACATTCTTTGGAGAGATTCTCTATCAGCACCATCTATATATTCTTGAAGATTTTTTTTAAGTTCTTGGGGTTCCATTTCTTAAACTGTATACCCAAATATAACGAAGTGCTGAACCAGTTCCTAAAAGGCAAAATAAATAAACGGCTGCATGTCTGATGAAAGCACCTGGTACAGGAAGAAGGAAATGGTAAACGCCACTCCTACCTGAGCATAATAGGGCATTCGAACGAATGCATTGGTGTAGCCTTGCTTCCAGGCAGAGGGCAACCAATGGATGATATAACCAATGAGCATAGTGATGAAGACCCATTTGTAACCTACCAGCACATCCCAGGCGACTGAAAACGAAAGATGTTGCGTGATTTGCGAAAGCACCTGGCGGGCTATCACAAAGTCAGACGAGCGGAACCAGATTCGTGTAAACG
>JAGQYI010000051.1 GCA_020436165.1 Cyclobacteriaceae bacterium
GCCAGGAGATTGACTACAATGGAGATAAGTTAATGAAGATTATGAACAAGGATTCGTTTAAAAAACGATTTGATATTTACAACGAAGACAAGCTGGTGCGCCCGCCCAAAGGCTATGATGAAACCAATCCGCATATTGAATGGCTAAAGATGAAAAGCTTTTTGTTGATGGAGAGCTTTGCTGATAAAGTGGTGCTTGGAAAGGATTATGTGGAAAAAGTAGTTTCCGGCTTTAAGGAAATGGCTCCTTTTAATGCGTTTTTGAGGGAAGGGATGAGTTAGTAGGAATATTTTAAAAATAATAATACTCAATTAAAAGTAACGCACCTAGCATAATAACACTGCCAACAGCAATATTAAAGATCCGTTGTTTGTCAGATCTTTCATTTAGGCTCCCTCTTAAACCAGTTAATATCCATATTAATAGGGCACCAGTAAACTCAAGTATGTTTAGAATTAGCATTTTTTTAATTTGAACAATAGTTAGCTTACACAATCATATCCCTTATTTGCTTAGCATACGAACGGCTTACCGAATAGCTTTTCTTGTTTTCCATTACTACAGATAATGTTCCATTGCTATGCTTTTCAAGCTCCTGCAACCGGTTAATGTTAATAATTGTTGAGCGGTGAATCCGGATAAAGACGGCTGGGTCCAGCCTTGTGGCCAGTTTGGAAATACCCGATGAGCTTAAAAACTGGTCGCTTTGGGTAGATATAACCGTATAATCACCGGAAGCTTCCAGGCAAATTATATTTTGTACCGGCAAGTTGATGAGCTTATCCTTTTTCTGAACAAACAAGTTGGGCGTATAACTTTGAATTTGCTGTTGAGTAAACTCTTCAATTAACTTTTCAAAGTTTTTATCGTTGTTGGCAATTCGCTTAATGGCTCGGCTAACCGCCTGGTCGAACCGAGATTTGTCTAAGGGTTTGAGCAAATAGTCGATCGCATTGTTTTCAAATGCACGGATGGCATATTTATCGTACGCAGTACAAAAAATAACGAAGGGCTCATGATTTATTTTTTCCAAAACCTCAAACCCATCTTTACCGGGCATTTGCACGTCCAAAAACAGAAGATCAGGCTTCTTACTGTCTATCAACTGAATAGCTTCACTCGCTTTGCCCGATTGCGCCACTACTTCAATTTGAGGGAAGTCGGCCAAATATTCAATAACAAAATCCCGAGCTAACTGTTCATCATCAACTACCAGACATTTTACTTTGTTTTCCATGGAATTTGAAAGTTTACTGAGTACCCTTCTTCAGTTGCATTTATTTTTAACCTCGACCTATAATCAAACATATTTTTGAGTCGTTCATTAGAGTTTTTCAATCCAACGCCCGATTTACTTGTTTCGTATTCCGAGTTATTATGGATGCCCACCCCATTGTCACTCAATTCAATATATACCCAATCTTTGCCTTTAGTAATCCGTAAGGTAATAATACCACCCTCTTCCTTAGGAGAAATTCCGTGTTTAACAGAGTTTTCTACCAATGGCTGCAACACCATGGGAGGGAGTTTCAGGCCCATACACTCCTTATCTATGTCCTCTTTAAAAACCAGGCGTTCTCCAAACCGCACTTGCTGAATGGCAATGTAATTTCTGATAAACTCAAGCTCTTCTGATAATGAGGCCGCTGGAAGGTCGTTAGAATCAAGTGCATAGCGTATAACATCCGAAAGCATCGACATCATTTTGCGGGCTTTTATTTTGTCAGTGCCCATAAGAGTACTTATGCTATTGAGCGTATTAAAAAGAAAATGAGGATTTATCTGCGATTTGAGCAATGACATTTGCATCTGGTTATTTTCAATAGCCAGTTTGGTCTTTTCGTTTTCGTTTTGGCGAATGGTTTCTATATACCTTATGATATAGTAAACCGTAATGGCCGTAACATATTCCAGGTTATATTGCATGGAGGCAATACCCAGTTGTTCCAAAAGATATTCCTGCCACTCCTCAAACGACTTGAAATCGTCAAGATAGTATTCAAGAAAGTAACTGATGGAAGCAAGTATTATAAATGATACTATAATGCCCACAAGGTGTCCGGCAATTTGAACAACTATTTTTCGTTTAAATAATAGCGAAGACCATTTCCAGGCCACCCAAGCCATCGCGCAAACAGAAATATTTAATAAAATGCCATTGATTACGGTAGATGCAAATGGACGAAGCGTTATGTATTGAAACGTGACCCCAATGGTAAAAATGAATGTGTACCAAAGGCACAAAAGCAGGAAGGACTTACCCCAAATTGAAGATATATTGATTTGTTTTAACAAATTACCTTGAGGTTGGTTACCAAAGTTAATAGAATTGTGATAACTATATTAAGAAGATATATATCTTGCATAAATAGTTGTATGAAACAAAAAGTAACTTTTTTAATTGGCTTGATTTTTATTGTTGGCATTGCTCTTGGTCAGGAGAAAAGCATTACGATTTCCGGTAAGGTTACTGACTCAGAAACAGGAGAGGTTTTGCCCTATGCAACTGTTGGACTAATTGGGTTACCAATAGGAACAATAACAAACTCTCAGGGTGAATTTGATTTCCATATTCCTGCTATGTATTCTGCGGAAACCTTCCAAATTACCATGATTGGGTATGAAGGGTTTCGCGCGCCTGTTACAAAGGCAGAAACATTAAATGTGTTTGCTTTAAAGAAAAGCACAACGGTTCTGGAAGAAGTTGTGGTAAGCGATAGCCTTACCGCTGGAGAAATTTTTACAATTGCATTAAATAGAATACCTCTTAACTATCCTATGGAGCCCTACGAAATGGATGGGTTTTACAGGGATGTAAAGAAGGTGGGCGATAAGTATGTTTCTCTACTGGAAGCAGCCATTACTATTTATGATAAGGACTACGAAGCCCCAAGGGATTACACAAAAGTGAGGGAACGGGTTGCAATTAAAGAGATTCGAAAAAGTTATGATTACGATATTGCCTATGCCAAGTACTTTGAGCAGTATAATTTACTGGAAGATTTGCTTTTGGACAACAATGTAAAGTACAGATCATTTAATAATGAGCCTCAGTTCTACGAAATGCTTAAAAGAAAAATGGTTAGTGGAGTTGATAACAAGCCACTTTATCTTATTTATCTGCATCAACCAGGTTATGATCTGAATGTATACATTGACCCTGAAACATATGGAATTATAAGAATTGAATTTGGCTGGGGAAATGGAGCTGACCCAATTTTTACATACAGAAAAAATCGAAAATTGATGAACAATGTGATGAGATTGGACAAACTGGTAGAATTTGAGCCACATAATGGCAAACTATATCTTAAATACATTAGAACAAACTACAAGAACCAGTGGGTTAACACCAATTTGGACACCAATGAAAAGGACACAGAGTTGTTTCAGGAGTTATTGATAAATAACATAAATGATAAAACCCCAAATTGGATAAGCAGCTCGCAAAAAATGAAGCACTATGGACTCCAATATCAGCATGGCGCATACAATAAGGTTTTCTGGGACAACTACAACGTTATAAAAGAAACACCCCTCGATCAGGAAATTGTAAAGGATCTTGAGGAACATATGTCTTTGGAAAAACAATTTGAGGAAAACTGATTCAACTCCTTTTTATGTTGTTTATCGAGGATATATGCAGCTCATTGATTTTGATTTTCCACTTTGGTCTGCACACTGTACTTTAGTATCAACAAGCCAACTAATAGAAAGTAAATCCTTCGGGCGATAGTTTATGATTGCTATCAGTTCGAAGGATTTTACGTTTTAAATGGTTTAGTGTTAAACCAATTCAAGCAGCCGAATATACTTTTTTAGACTATTTTCTATTTGTTTTTAACACACACAAAATCAGAAAGTTATAGCATTTTAGTTTAGATAAACTTTAATTTATGTCATTCATCGACAATTTCTGCAACTCAACGATTTTTATTTTCTGATTTACCTTCAACACCATACCTTAGAATCAACAAGCCAACTAATAGAAAGTAAATCCTTCGGGCGGTAGTTTATAAATGCTATCAGTTCGGGGGATTTTGCTTTTTAAGCCTGTTTCAATTAATAAGCGAGAAATTAGCTGGAATTGGCCTAAAGTTGACTTTCAAAAAGCAGACACTCTTCATTTTCCAGCATAAAAGTTTTAGTATACAAGAATCCTAATTTCTCAAGTAGTTTCAGGGATCGTTTGTTTTCCTGGGTGGTGAAGGCCACAATCTTTGGACACATATTCTTCTTTTTTACAAAATCTAAAACGGCTTTTGAACCTTCAAAAGCCAGGCCTTTGCCTTCAAATTCCGGCAATAAGGCATATCCCAGGTCAAAATCATTGAGAAAATGTCTTTTTACAAACCCACAGATACCAGCAAACTCGTTAGAACTTATTATTCTTAATCCATACATCCCTATTCCATGCTCCTGATAACTTTTAATTGGTCCGTTTAGAAGATACTCCCGGGCATCTTCAACAGTTTTTATATTTCTGTCCCCAATAAATTGTATCCAGGTTGGGCTATTCATGAGCTTATAAATGTCCGAATCATTTTCCGGCTTCAGCTCAAAAATGGATAGCCTTTTAGTTCTGATAATTTCCAAACCAAAAAATGTTATAATGACATTAATTCGCGTGCGCTTTCATAAGCACTTTCGGATGGATTGTCTCCACCTATCATTTTGGCAATTGCTTCGGTGCTTTGGTCGCTGGTGAGCTTTCTGATGTTACTCATTGCCCTGTCTGAAGAGTTGTCCTTGTAAACGAAGTAGTGTGTTTCGCCTTTAGCAGCTATTTGAGGCAAGTGGCTAATTGCAATTACCTGATGATTCTGAGCCATTTTGCGCATCATGTCTCCCATTTTTAAGGCAATTTCTCCTGAAATACCTGTATCTATTTCGTCAAATACGATGGTAGGCAGAGCAGTTTTGTCAGCCAAAAGGTATTTAATGCAGAACATAAGGCGGGAGTATTCTCCACCAGAAGCTACCTGCTTTAAAGTTTGGGGCGCCAAACCTTTATTAGCACTAAATAAGATCGTGAAATCATCAATTCCATTAGGCCCAAGCGCTTTGCTAGTTGTCTGAACAGAGATAGTTGCATCCGGCATGCCAAGGCTCACCAATAACAATTCAATTGCCTTACAAAAGGGTTCGGAAGCATCAATTCTGTTGATGCTTATTTTTTTTGCCAGTTCAAGGGCCTTATCTTCCGATTGTTGCATTTCTGCCCTGGCTTTTGCAATAGCTTCTTCAAGATTGCCAGCAGTAAAGCTCTTATCTTCCAATTCCTTTTGAATTTTGATAAGCGATTCTACAGTAGTTACTTGATGTTTTTTTTGAAGTTGGTAAATGCTACTAAGTCGTTGCTGTACTTGCTCTGTGCGAGCAAAATCAACTTCAATCGAATCTTCCTCATTCTCAATATCGCGTGCAAGTTCTTTAAGCTCAATAAAGGCGCGCTCAAAATGCTCATCCAGTTTTTGAAACTCAGTTCCATAATTAGCTAATTGCTTTAGATTCATTTTGACCAATTGTAACCTATCAAGCGCTCCATATTCCATGTCATTAAGAGAGGTTAGTGCTTCGTTTAGCTTCTGTTTGATCTCCTCTGCATTTTCAAGAACTTTAAGTTCTTCTTCCAGATGCTCTTGTTCACCTGCTTCGAGATTTAATTTGACCAATTCGTTAAGTAAAAAGGAATTGTAATCAGCATCTTTTTGTAAATCATTTCCTTCTGAAACCAGCTTATGAAAATGTTTTTCCTTTTCCTTAAAGCTCTTGTAGAAGTTGTTAAATTCTTCCACTTGCTTCTGGGTACCCGCAAAAGCATCGATAAGTCCTAGTTGAAAATCGGATGTTCCCAGCTGAAGGGTCTCATTCTGAGAATGCACATCCATGAGATATTGACCAAGCTTTTTGAGCACATCAAGCGTTACAGGTGTATCGTTGACAAAGGCTCTGGATTTACCTGAAGGCGTTATTTCTCTTCGGATTACACACTCTTTATCGTAATCCAGGTCTTCTTCTTCAAAAAGGTTTTTCAGGTTATATTCATTTATGGTAAATATACCCTCAATAATACACTTGGTTCCTTCATCAAGTAGCACTTTTGTATCGGCTCTATTTCCCAAAAGAAGTCCAACGGCACCCAGCATAATCGATTTACCCGCACCTGTCTCTCCAGTGATAATATTAAGTCCTCTGGAAGGACTCATTACCAATTCTTTGATGAGCGCATAATTTTGTATGGTAAGCCGATTAAGCATATGCGATTATAGGCATTTTTTTGAACAGAAGTTCAAAGTTAAAAAGCTCTACTTTAAAATTGCTTTGTAGATATCTTCTTTAGTTGGATTGAGTTCAACCAACAGATTATAGGCTTTTCGCTTATCTTGAATAGTTGCATCGGCAAAAATGTTCACCAGTTCTTCAGATTTTGCATCAAAAAAGCTGATTACAAAAATGGAGGAGGGATATCTTTCTTTAATTTTCTTAATACTTTCGAGCACTTCCAGTACCTGTTTTCTTGCTTCGTCAGGCTTGCTTTCAAACACATCAAGCCCTAACCGATGATACTTGTAGTATCCCACTCGCAGGTCTTCCATCTGCTGATTTGTTATATCTGTAATAAGGGCATATCGGTTGCGGGTACTTTCCAGTGCACCCCAGCCAGGTCTGTTACCCTGCTGCGCATTTGTCACAATGTTTTGAGCTTTCTGAAAATAAGGTGTTCCTGAGAGCTTGCCAAATGAATCGTAGTCCAACCCGATTATTACATAGGCATAGTAGGCTAGCATTGATGTTATATTGGATATATAGTCATTGTCATTGAAATTCAGAGGCTGCGATTCTATGTATTCGAACGACCAGTCTCTGTCAGCAAAATTGAATAAGATTGATTCATAAGTGGTGTTGTATATAGGCCGCGCTGAACGAATCTGAACGGTTGCTTTATACACACCAATGGAAGGCATTTCATTTAATGTAATTGAAAGCCCACATTTAATTCGTTCTTCAGGTTTGATTTCATCCGGTGACCAATCGCGGTTATTAAGAAAGTTCTCAAAGGCTTTCTCCATATCTTCAAAAACGCGTTTGTCAGAGGTCTCAATTCTATCGGCATCAATTACAACATCGCAATTGAGGTCCTGACCCTTTAGGACGACATGTGCTGATAAAAGCAAATAAATAGTTAGAAGTCTAGATGCGTTTTTCAATTTCATGAAGTATATCCAGAGCTACCTGGTTTTTAGACTTTAACTCAAATTTCTGAATATTATTTTGCCTGTCTATGATTGTTATTTGATTGGTGTCCTTTTGAAAACCTGCTCCCTGGTCATTTAGCGAATTAAGAACGATCATATCAAGGTTCTTGCGATCAAGCTTAGCTTGTGCATGTTCAATCTCTTTTTCTGTTTCAAGAGCGAAACCCACCGTAAACTGCTTGCCTGATTTTTTTTGACCTAACGTTTTTGCAATATCAATGGTTTTTGACATTTCAAGCGAATAGGTATCTGAGTTCTTTTTGATTTTTTGATTGGCGACTTTACTTGGAGCGTAATCGGCTACTGCTGCTGCAAAAATGGCAATGTCTTGCTCTTTAAAAACAGCATTACATGCTTCAAACATACTCTTCGAGTTAGTACAGAGCACGATATCTCCAGCAAACTGCTTTAAGTTCAGTGAATTTGGGCCAATAACCAAGGTTACTTTGGCTCCAAGCTTTTGGGCTTCCAGGGCAATCTCTAATCCCATTTTCCCTGATGAATAATTGCCAACAAAACGTACGGGATCAATGGGTTCGAATGTAGGACCAGCTGTCACAAGAATTTTTTTACCCGAAAGAATTGAATCAGGATTAAGGAAATCTGTAATTGCTTTTACTATGTGTTCAGGCTCTGCCATGCGACCTTTGCCTTCGAGTCCACTTGCAAGCTCTCCTTCTTCGGCATCAATAATGTTAACCGCATGGCTGCCAAGTATACTAAGCGAATTGTTAGTTGTAGGATGCTGGTACATATCCAGATCCATTGCCGGGGCAACAAATACCGGGCAGCGTGCCGATAAGTAGGTAGTAATAAGCAAATTATCACTTTGACCATGAGCCATTTTAGACAATGTGCTTGCGGTAGCAGGAGCAATAATCATCAGGTCGGCCCACAAACCGAGCTCAACATGATTGTTCCACTGACCTGAACTATCCTTTTGAAAATCAGTTAATACCGGTTTACTACTCAGGGTTGATAAGGTCAGGGGGGTAATAAAAGAATGAGCAGAAGCGGTCATTAGAACCTGCACTTCTGCTCCTTGTTTTTTTAAAAGTCTTATTAAAAAGGCTGACTTGTATGCAGCAATTCCACCACACACTCCTACAATTATTTTCTTTCCCTGGAGCATGGGGTTAAATTTACTTTAAAGTTCTGACTCTTCAGTCTCTTCTTTATCCCTGTAAACGAGTTGTCCTTCCAAAAATTCATCTGTTGCCAATGTAGCTGGTTTTGGCATACGCTCGTAGAATTTTGAAATTTCAATTTGTTCTCTGTTTTCAAAGATCTCTTCCAGATTATCGACCGTAGATGCAAACTCAGCAAGTTTCGAATTCAACTCTTCTTTAAGACTGGCTGAAATTTGACGAGCTCTCTTGGAAATTATGGCTACTGATTTGTAAACGTTGTCAGTTTCTTCCATTAATTCCTGAACGTTTCTAGTTTGTAAAGATGCTTGTGACGACATATTGCTTCTTTTATGATAAATTCTTTTCTAAACTGTTTAGGGCAGATGAATAGTATTTCTCTGCCATATTTAAATATTTGCTATCCGGATATCGGTCAACAAATTTTTCGTATAACTCGATAACCTCATGATACCTTTCCTTTTGTTTTGATGGTATACTTTTTTGCGCAACCTTAAAGGTAGCCTCAATTCTTAAGAATCTCAACTCTTCATTGTATTTTGAGTCAGGATAATCTTTCGAAAAATTTTCAAAAGCAACCTTAGCACTTAGCAGGAGACCAATTTTGTAATACTCTTTGGCGTTATAATAAGCTTTGGTTTCAAGTTTAACCTGAAGTTCATTAATTATATCGTTTGCCTGTTTTTCGAACTCACTTTCCGGGTATCTGTTTATAAAAGCCTGTAATGCATCAATGGCATCACGTGTATTGGTTTGATCGAGTGAGTACAGGGGCGAATCCATGTACAACGAATAGGCATACATAAACTGGGCTTCCTGAGCAAACTGACTTCTTGAATACGTTTCGTAAAAAGTCTTAAAATAGTGCGCACTTAAAATGTACTGCCTGTCTTTGAAATGTGCATATGCGTAGTAAAATTGAGCTTTCTCTCCTTCAATTTTACCCCGGGTAAGAGGAAGTACCTCTTCAAAAAGAGCAATGCTTCTGTAGTAGTCGCCCTTTTCGTAATACTCCATTGCCTTGTCATATTTAAGTTTCCAGTCATCACTTTTCTGAACTCTCCTGAATTCGCTACAGGAGGAAACTAAATACACTAAGACTACAGAAAATACAATACGAGATATCCCGGTTTTTCGCATAAGGGTGCAAATATAGCAGACTGCTTCTAAAAATGAATGAAATAACTTAGATGATAACGAAAAGGTTTCAGATTATTTTCTAATAACCATTTTTTTTGTGGCAACGCCTTCGTTATCTATGTAGAGTGTATAAAAATATACTCCAGGATTGTAATCCGCTACGGGGATAACCAACCTGGACTCAAAAGGTGAAAGTTTGAACTCACTTATGACTGACCCCAGTACACTATGGATAACGAGGCGGGCTTCTTTATCAGGATTAAGGTAGGTGTAATTAAAATAGGCTTTTTCTTTAACAGGATTAGGAAAAACATCACTTAGCTCAACAACATCTGAAGTAAACAAAATACCTTCCTTAATTTTTTCTTTAATTGAGTAATTCACTTCAATTTCAACTTGTGTATTGGTGTTAGTAACGTCAAAAATTCGAAACTTAACACTGCTATTACCCGGGACAAGCCCCGTTTCTAAAACGGCAACAAAATTTGAAAGCACCTCTCCCGGTTCCAGTTTAACAAATTTTACATCTCCCACAATATTTTTTTCCAGACAGTCGTTATTGATACAGAAGCGCGCGGATTGGCTGGATCGGATGTTGGATTCGGTACGCTCAATTCCAATACGCATGACATGATCCGTAGTATTTTGTATTTTAATAGGGGTTGAAACTTCTGAACCGACCTCAGAAATAACATGTAGATCAGTGTCAATTATTTTTAGTCCCTGTGCCATTAAATGGCCAGAAAATGAAATTGCTAGGATCATCAGCAGTAACTTTTTCACAACAAACAGGGTACAATTTGGTATCGTATCTAAATATACGCAAATAATTCCTATGCCGTCAAAATATGGCTGGCAATTTCGTTTTAATTTTTAATTCTTTCTTTAAGCGGTCTTTTTTCAGGATTTATGCCTTTTTCGAGCTTAATTGGTACCGCTTCAATTTCTTTTTGAGGCTCTAATTTTGGTTGTGTTTTAAGCTCGTTTGCAAGTAGTTCAAATTTTTTGGGCCTTTCTCCACCTCGCCAGGTGAAGCCGTTTAGCTTGGTGTCGCTTTCCTTTAATTCATGGGGGGGGATAAAGTCTCCTTCCGGCTTTACTAAAAAAGAGGCATCTGTTAATTTTCTATCATCAAATTTTAGGATTATATCGCTGCAAATTATCTTGTTCATTCCGATAAGTTTGCGAGTCTTTTCATCCCGCATAAAAAAGATGCTTTCACCGTTTCCATATACATTAACTTTCGAAAGTTCATCATCTTTAAAAAATGCCTCCATGCTACGGCCCTTTATCTGGTTGAAATACTGGGCAGAATCGAGAGTGACAACAAATGCGTCTGGATACAAGTCTATTTTGTTCATGGATTTGTTTCGGATAACCATATCAATGGTATCAGCTGTCATCTGATTTTCGCCAGACCACAAAGCGGGCTTACCATACAAAAACATAATGGAGTCGGATACAAAGTAAGAAATGGAGTCGCATACCCCCTTCAAATCCGTTTTAAATATTTTAACATTTGAATAAGCCAGTAATCTTTTATTTATATCTTCTTCGCTATCGATAGAAACCAACGTATCTGCCGTAAGATAAAGGGTGTCTTTGGAATCTATCATTTTAAGCAAGGGTCTTTCAAATATTTTCGTGACTTTGGTTTTCTTGTCCATTACAGCTTTTTGGCCTGTAATTATTATGTCATCGTTTTTGGCCAGCATGTAAACGTTGCCCTGTGCGATATAGCGACCACGAATGTCGTCCAAAATCATATGGTCGCCACGAAGATAATACGACTCTGTTTCTGCAATACCTTTATCCAGGTTAGAGCTTTTTACCTTGGTGTTGTATACACCTTCTGAGTAATTGAAAACATTTCCATCTTTATCTGTTATTTCAGTTGGAGCAACAAAATAAACTATGCCCGTTTTGGTATTATAGACAAGGGTATCCGATCTAAGTGTTTTATCCTCATTTGTTCCAACAACATCTGTTTTAAAGGAGGCAAAATTGGTATGTGTGTTGAAATAGCCCTTTTGACTCGTCAGCACATTTGTGGTGTCAACAATCTTTCCGAAATTGAAATAGGAGGCAACAGATGTGTTTCTGTCATAGTCAAGGTTGTTGGTGTACAAATGCATTTGGCCGAGCTTGGTAAGTATTACGTCTTGGCGCAAACGCGCAATTTTGGTGTTCCCATCATAGTGAAGCGTTTTTGCTATCACTGTAACAGAGTCACCATCCAGAATTTTAACATGACCATACGCATCTATATAATTGGTTTTTTTAACCAAAACAGCAGAATCGCAGAGAAAAATTGTGCCTTTATGGGTAAACTTTACGTTGCCAGTAACAACGGTGTAATTAATCCCATCTTTTCTAAATCCTGACAACTTTTGTGAGCCAGGCTCCAGTTTGATTTTCTTTTGAGCCAATGCACCAGCCAAACTAAAAGTCAAAGCAATTAGCAATGCTGTTCTTATGTACATTGGGCTGTTCCTCATTCGTCTCAATTTGCAATTTCAAAGCTAACACATTACCATATCAAAACAGGAAATTGAGCATAATGCTATTTTCGATACTTTTGAATTATGGTTGACGCTTTTTTAGCATTCTGTAAAAGCAAAAATATTGCCATTCAAGTAACCAAGACTTTGGTTACCGTAAGTGGTGGTATTGATTCTGTGGTATTAGCCCATCTCTTTCATAAAGCAGGGGCTCAATTCTCAATTGCACACTGCAATTTTGGTTTAAGGGGAGAGGAGTCTGATAAAGATGAGCAGTTTGTTAAAAACCTGTCGGAGAAATTAGGTGTTGAATTCTATTGTGAGAGATTTGAAACAGTTTCGTATGCTGAAACGAAAGGTATTTCCATTCAAATGGCTGCAAGGGAACTGAGGTACAAATGGTTTGAACAAATAAGAGAAAAGGCTAATTGTGAACAAATTGCAACAGCTCACCATAAAGGCGATACCGTAGAAACGGTTCTTTTCAATTTGACAAAAGGTACGGGCATTGAAGGCCTTCATGGGATACGGACTAAATTCAACCATTTGGTGAGGCCTCTGCTTTTTGCCACGCGAAGAGAAATTAGTGAATTTGCAGCCGGTAATGAAATTGAATGGAGAGAAGATAGCTCCAATGCTTCTGAAAAATACAGTAGAAATAAAATACGCCATTCAGTAATTCCGGTTCTTGAAGAAATTAACCCTCAGGCGCAGGAGGCAATAGCTTCATCTGCCAATCGTATCAATGAAACAGAGAAATTTCTTAGCCATCAGATAGAACAAGTAGTAAAAAAGATTACCAGGGAAAATGGAGAGAATCTGTTCATAAACATAGAGGAGTTACTAAATCAACCAGGATATGGTTATATTCTAAGTGTTTTGTTAAAACCGTATGGCTTTAATTACCTGCAAACAACAGCTATAATTGAAAATCTGGAAGCTATCTCTGGCAAATTGTTCTACTCAAATTCTCATGTTGTAAATTTAGACAGAGAGCAATTGATTGTTTCTCCTATTCATGATGGATCAAATTTTCTCAAAATTTATAAACAGGAAGGGAAATATACATTAGGAGATAAATGTATTGTCACAAAGGTTTCTGCTAAAGAAAACTACTTTATAAAGCCGGATAGTTCTATTCTGGCGCTAAACATGGATAAACTAAAATTCCCGCTGGAGATAAGGGTTTGGCAAAAAGGAGATGCTTTTTATCCGTTAGGAATGAAAGGCAAAAAAAAACTTAGCGACTTTATGATTGACGCAAAAATTCCTGTAAACTTGAAGAACAACGTTTGGGTGGTTGTTTCAGGAAATGAAATAGCCGGAGTTCTAAACCACAGGTTAGACGATCGTTTTAAGATAACAAACCAGACAAAAACAGTATTTGAAATAGCCTCAGAATGAAACGCAGGTTCAATCCATTCAAAAAAACTTATGGCCTTGACGAAATGGAAATGCTCTCATTTTTGGGCGAACTAATTCTGTTTTCTAATCTGACTACGGATGAACGTGCTTTATTCTTACCTCATTTGCACAAAAGGAATTACGAAAAGGATGAAGTGATATTTCTCAGGAACGATCCGGCTCATGCATTATATATTGTTGTAAAAGGAGAGGTTAGGCTTACCATTGACCATGAGGACGAGGTGGAAGAAATAACTCGTGTGGATAAGGGAAGTGTAATTGGTGAAACCTCTATACTAAAAAACAAACGAAGATTTGTTGATGCAATAGTAACAAGCGAGAGGGCCACCTTATTTGTTCTGCCGCAAGTAAGTGTGCATGATATTTTTAGCTCCCATATTAAGATAAAAGTTAAAATGTTAGAAGCAGTTTCCAATCTGTATCACGATCTTAATCAGGACATTTTAAAGACCTACCAAAAGTCTGAAGGATTTTTTTACATGTCGAATGTGTATAACCGCAAATAAGTAGGGCTAAACACCCTCTATTGTGTACATTTGCCACTGAATTTTTATCATTCAACAAAAGCAAAAAAATATGAAAGTGACAGTAGTAGGTGCAGGCAATGTGGGAGCAACCTGTGCCGATGTATTAGCGTATCGCGAAATAGCCAATGAAGTAGTCTTAGTAGATATTAAAGAAGGGATGGCCGAAGGAAAAGCATTGGATATTTGGCAAAAATCACCCATAAACATATATGATACCCGCACCACTGGTACTACCGGAGATTATAGCAAAACAGCTGGATCAGACGTAGTGGTTATAACTTCCGGGTTGCCGAGAAAGCCTGGTATGAGCAGGGATGACCTTATTCAGACCAATGCTGGTATTGTTAAGTCTGTTACTGAAAACGTTGTTAAGCACTCACCCAATGCAATCATTATAATTGTTTCCAACCCATTGGATGTGATGACCTATCAGGCGCACCTTACCTCGAAGCTTTCAAGGAACAAAGTGTTTGGTATGGCCGGTATTTTGGATACGGCAAGATACAGGGCGTTCTTGGCCGAGGCATTGAATGTTTCTCCTAAAGATATTCAGGCAGTATTGATGGGAGGCCATGGTGATACGATGGTGCCACTTCCAAGATATACTACAGTTGGTGGAATTCCTGTAACTGAACTAATAGGAGAAGAAGAATTGAATGCAATTATTGAACGCACCAAATTTGGTGGTGGTGAGTTAGTGAAGCTAATGGGAACTTCTGCCTGGTATGCTCCGGGCGCAGCTGCAGCTCAAATGGTAGAGGCAATTGTAAAAGATCAGAAACGTGTGTTTCCCGTTTGCGCCAAGCTAGATGGTGAATATGGCATTGATGATTGCTATTTAGGAGTTCCGGTTATAATGGGTAAAAACGGAATCGAAAAAATAATTGAGCTAGATCTCAATGATGATGAAAAAGCACTACTTGAGGTTTCGAGAGGCCATGTAAAAGAAGTAATGGCAGTGCTGGATAAAATGAACTAAGTTTGGTTTTACTACCATATGTAGCCCTGCATTTAATGTAGGGCTTTTTTATTTATCCTGCTTTTCTGTTCCTTTATAAATCCACTCAACTAAAAAACAAAAAGCAACAACAGATCCGGCTACAATTACCCCCGATCTATTACTTCCATATTCTTGCTCAACCAATATTAATAAGGCTACAGAGCACAACAAAAAACCGGCAAGAGGAATATGTTTTTTCGCATTTATTTCTTTGAAAAGCTTGAAGCCCACATAATTTACAATAGCGAAAATCAAAAGAAACCCAACACTTCCGGCAGTGGAAATACTTTCCAAATCTAACAGATTAGCCAGCAGAAAGGTTGCTACAGCTGTAATCATTAATCCAACCGGCTGATTCCAAAGTTGACCGGTAAGGTGATGAGGGAGTTCATCATCCTCAGCTATCTCGAAACTCACTCTGCTGCCTCCATACAGGGAGGCGTTAATAGCTGAAAAAGTTGAAATTAGTGCTGCAATGGTAATTACGGTAAATCCGATTTTTCCCAACATAGGTTTAGCTGCCTCTGCAAGCACATAATCCTGTGCTGTGGCTATTTGACTAAAGGGTAGGGAACCAACCGTGACTGCTGCTATTACCACATAAAGTAGAATTACGAAGATGACCGAGTAAGAATATGCTTTTGCAATGTTTCTTTCAGGATTAATAATGTCAGGAGCCGCATTGGCGATCAGTTCAAAACCTTCATAAGCAACAAAAATCACCATTCCGCCTGATACAAGCTGTATGGGAGTTTGCCAGTTGGACAAAGCAAGCTGATGTAAATTGGGGTTGCCAATAAGGCCATACAAACCAATAACCACAAATGTTAGAAGGATTATAAGTTTAATGGTGACAGAATAGGATTCGATTTGTCCAACTACTTTAATGCTATAATAATTTATAGCCGTTGCTATTATAATAATGGCACTGGTGTAGATATGAAAATCTACTTGCCTGTCAACAATTTGGAATAAATTGGGTGCATAGGAACCAAATGCAGATGCATATAATGACAACATTATTATATAACTCACCCACAACAAGTTATTGATACCCCCACTAAAAATTGTTGTGCCAAATCCCTGGTTAATAAACTTAACAGTGCCGCCTCTGTCAGGATACGTTTGTGAAAGCTTTGTGTAACTGTATGAGGTGATTAGTGCGATAATACCGGCAAATAAAAATGCTATGGGTGTTCCTCCTTTAGCTAATGTAACCGCAAGACCCAGAACAGCAAAAATGCCGCCACCTACCATACCACCGATGCCAATTGAAATGGCTTCTCTAAGCCCAATTTTTTTATTCATAGTTTAGGTTTATGTAGATCGGCTAAATTAAAATCTTTACTCAAAATAATCTCCCTTATTTCAAAAACTGTTAAATGCTATTATTTACTTGGGTTCTTCAAACCACCAAATACCAGGGTTTTGCTATCTTCACATAACAAAAGTTGAGTTTTGAATTTTAACGATGTTTTAATTGGTGTTCCGGTAGCACTACTGCTTTTGGTTTTTGCCTGGATGCTACGTCCTTTTGTAAGCAATAAGCTTACTGGTGTATATTTTATTCCTGCCTTGGCCGCCAAAATGGCTGGCGCTATTTTACTTGGAGCGCTCTATTATTACTATTATGGTGGAGGTGATACTGTTACCTACTTTACCCATGGGGCAGTACATATTTACAATGCTTTTTGGGAAAAACCTTCTGTTGGGCTAAAACTGATTTTTGGGCCGGCAGATTATACGGGGGGGGTATACAAATATGCTTCTCATATATGGATGTATAATGATCCGTCCTCCTATAATGTTGTTCGGGTAGCAGGGCTTATAAGTCTATTTTTGGGAGGCTCTTACATCGGTACATCTTTAATTTTTGCAGTTTTATCCTTTACTGGTCTTTGGGCAATGTACGTTGCCTTCTGCAAGATTTTCCCAGGAAGGGAAGGACTGCTTGCCTTGGCCATTCTTTTTGTTCCTTCAGCAGTTTTTTGGGGCTCAGGCATATTAAAGGATACTATAACTTATGGTTTTATTGGTTGGGCAACTGCAGCATTTATTCATTTAATCTATTGGCGAAAGCGATGGGTTATATGGTTGCTTATCCTGCTCATATCTCTTTATTCCATTTATTTAATTAAGCTTTATGTAGTTATGAGTTTACTCCCAGCCATGATAGTCTGGGCATATTTTGTGAATATCAGGCGTGTTAAAAATAAAATGTTACGGTATATGGTAGCCCCGTTTATAATACTTATTGTATTTGCCATGTCGGGTTATGCCGTGTATTCCGTTGGTGAAACAAGCAGTAAATACTCCATTGACAATTTGGCTAAAACTGCCCAGATAACAGCTTACGATGTTGGGCGCTATACAGGAAGAAATGCAGGAAGTGGGTACGACTTAGGTGATCTTGATGGTACCTTTTTTGGCATGGTAAAGCTTGCCCCTGAAGCGATTAATGTAGCACTTTTCAGACCATATCTTTGGGAAGTTCGCAACCCTTTAATGCTACTGGCTTCCTTGGAGGGTTTAGCCATATTAATACTTACCATTCTTGTGGTTTTAAGAAGGCGCAATGAATTGTTATCAGTAGTAAACAATCCTGCAATACTGTTCAGTTTAATTTTTGCTCTAACATTTGCGTTTGCGGTTGGTATATCGTCTTATAATTTTGGAACCTTGTTTCGTTATAAAGTTCCGCTAATGCCATTTTATGGCATTTTTCTGGCCGTTGCTTGGAGCAAACCCAAAAAGGCAAGAAAAAAGAATATGCCTGTTGTTTCAGAACACTTACATTAAGCAGTGTTTGGTACACTAATATCTACAAATTTGTTTCGGCATTACCGATTCTAACAGATAATCTTCTAGCTTTGGTTTATGGTGTTTTTGCATCCTGAGTATTTGTGGGGGCTTATTGGCCTGGTTATTCCGGTGATTATTCATTTGTTTGATTTCAGGAAAAACAGGAAAGTATATTTTTCTGATATCCGATTTTTGAAACAGGTTAAGCATGCCTCCAAAAAACCACTTAAGCTCAAGCAATGGCTAATACTAATTAGCCGTCTTGGCACCGTAGCATTTTTGGTACTGGTGTTTGCTCAACCAATAATTCCAACTAATGATAATAGGACTTTAAAGGAAGGGACAAATTTGATTTACCTGGATAATTCTCAAAGTATGAGTGTAGGTGTAAATGCAAATGAGTCGGCTTTAAACAGGGGAAGAACTATTGGGCAATTAGTTGTAAAGCAATCACCCAAAGGACAGGATATTATTGTTACAGATAACGATAACCTATCTCAGTTTTGGTCATCTTTAACTGCTACAGAAGCCTCAAATCAAATAGCTTCAATCGGCCTTTCTGAAAAACCATTTTCTCTTCAAAGTATGGGGGTATCTTCTGATGAATATGAGAAAAGGGGCTTTCTGATAAATGAGGCATTTATTATTAGTGATTTTCAGAAATCGAGCATTGGGTCATTGCCCAAGCTAGATACATCCGTTTATTATTGGCTTTTACCTCTACCCCTGGAAACCACTTTAAATTGTGTTGTAGATAGCGCGTATAGAATACTTTCGGATATTACGTTGGAGAGTCAAACCAAAATAGAGGTGATTATTAGAAATACAGGAAATGAAGAGAAACGAGACATGCCTGTCAAAGTGTTTTTGGGTGATCGACAAGTATCTTCTACTTCTGTAACTGTGCCTGCCTTTCAACAAATTAAGGTTGGTTTTACTTTGGGCATACTTAAAAATGATGAATCAGGATATGTTCAAATTGAGGATTATCCTGTTTCGTTTGACAATACTTTTTATTTTGCTTTGAATAAACAGCAACCGCTTCGGATTCTTGATTTAACAGGTGCGGAGCCTTCCCGATACATCCAGGAAGTGTTTGGAAATAAAAAGCTCTTCACTTTGGAGCGCTCCGACTGGCGTAACACAGGAGTAAAAGATCTGGAAAACGCGGATTTCATAGTGTTGAATCAGGTTGAAGAGCCAGATGCAAGGCTTTTGGAAGCACTTAAATCCGTTGCCCTCAAACGGAGCAATGTGCTCGTAATTCCTCCAACTAAACCAAACATTTCAGTTTATAGAAACATTTTAGGTTCGCTCAAGTTGGTACCCGGGTATAAGCAAAAGCTACAGCAACCCGCTAAAAGCAATCCTTTTTTTCAGGATGTACTTGAAAATGCACAAGGAGCGCTGGAAATGCCGGATGCTACGCCTGTTTGGAGTTGGGGCATGGATAGGTCAGCCATTCTATCCTATCAAGACAATTTGCCCTATCTCTCAGAAGTAAGTAAAGGAATCTATTTACTCAGTAGTCCTTTAATAGATTCTATGTCTACAATGCAAACGCATGCTTTATTCGTACCTGTGATGTACAAATTGGCTTTCCACAAGTCAGCGCCTGACAACCAATTGTTTGCCCGCACTAATCAGGAATTTGTTGACATTACAATTGACTCAATTGATGTGAAGGACATTGTAAAATTTAAAATGGGAGATATGGAGCTTATCCCTGATAAGCAAAAGTCAGGGAACAAGTGGAGGTTTATGTTGCCGAATGAAAATTTAAAGCCGGGCATTTATCAAATTGTTGTAAATAACAGCATTAGAGGGGCAGTCGCATTTAATTCTGATCTCAAAGAGTCCGAACTCCAAATGCTTGATAAATCGCAATTGGAAGAATACTTTAAGGCTTACAAACATTCAATTGTGGAAAATTCTTCCATTACGCAGAGGGGAATTGAAAATCTTGACAGAGGAAATGCTCTTTGGAAGTACGCACTTGCAATCTGTTTACTATTTTTGCTCACCGAAGCCCTGCTCATTAGATTTCTGTAATTATGTCTTTTTTGCTCACCTCAGTAAAGATCATTGATGCCACATCAAAGCATCATTTAAAGAACCGAAACGTTTTTATTAATAAAGGTAAAATCGAGTATATCGGTTCTGATAAGCCAGATGCAAAACAAGTTATTGACGCAAAGGGCTGCATACTGTCTCAAGGATTGTGCGATTTGCAAGCCAATTACGCAGATCCCGGATTTGAGCAAAAGGAAGACCTGGAATCCGGCTCCAGTGCTGCAGGCAGAGGAGGTTTTACAGAGGTGGCAGTTTTGCCCAATACGCACCCTGTCATTCAGAAAAAAAATGATGTAAAGTATATAACCAAGAAAAATTCCTCATCGCTTGTTCAATTGTACCCATTGGCAGCAATTACAATTGATGCAAAAGGGGAGGCTTTAACTGACATGCTGGACCTGGCAGAAGCAGGAGCTGTAGCTTTTACAGATGGACTTAATCCTATCTGGAATTCAGACATTTTGCTAAAGAGCCTTCAATACATTAAAAAAATCAACGGACTAATTATAGATAAACCTGAAGACAAATGGTTGGCCTTGTTCGGCACCATGCATGAAGGTGTTAATAGTGCTTTACTGGGTATGAAAGGAATTCCCTCATTGGCTGAAGAGCTTATAGTGAGCAGGGATATTGAGGTATTAACATACACGGGTGGTCGCCTGCATCTATCTAACATTTCTACAGCCAAATCAGTGAAACTTATACAGAAGGCCAAAAAGAAGGGATTAGATATCACTTGCGATGTAGCCGCCCATCAGTTGGTTTTTGATGACTCTTCTGTAAAGGGGTTTGATGCAAATTACAAGGTGAGTCCCCCTTTTAGAGAGGTATCGGACAGCAAAGCCCTTATAAAAGGGCTTCAGGATGGAACTATCGATGCCATTGTTTCATCGCATCAGCCGCATGACCCGGAGTGCAAGCAATTAGAGTTTGACATGGCTGATTTTGGTATTATTGGCCAGCAAACTACTTTGCCGATGCTTTCAGGTATTGCAAAAACGGTAGGTTGGGAGCTGCTACTAAACAAAATGACAATCGAACCGAGGAAGATTCTTCAATTAAAAGCTGCAACTATCGAGGAGGGTAATGTGGCAAACCTGATGTTGTTTAATCCTTCAGAAAAATGGAAATACACACTGGATAACAATGTTTCAAAATCAGAAAACTCTCCGCTTTTGAATACACAGTTAACCGGAAAAGTTAAGGCTGTTTTTAATAATGGCCAAAGCGATATTTTCTAACCATTATTTAAATGAAACCACCGAATCAACTTATTCAGGTTGCTATAAAAATGGGCTTAATAGGTGCGCTAATGAACGTCCTTGCCCTTACAATTTTTTATTACATTGGGAGGCATCCGTTATTGCTCAATCCTGTGATAGATATAGGTACACGATTTTTATTGTTGGGCCTCTTCGTTTTCTTTTCGCTCAGAATGTTCAGAGATCAAAACGAAGGAGTTTTGCACTTTTGGCAAGCCGTGCTTTTAGGGTTTTTGGTTTACTTGATTATAGTACAAATGGCATCTGCCTTTATTGCTGTTTTTGCCTCAATAGATGCCACCCATTTCCTATCTTCCTATATAGCCGTTGCAATTGAGCAGATCAATAATAATAAAGAAGCATTTATTGAAAAGTTAGGTGAAAAGACAGTTACCGATGCCCTTACTATGTTACCGAAAACCACTGCATCTAACCTTGCGTTCGATTACTTTTTGAAAAGTATGCCGATTGGCCTAATTTTAACATTATTACTTTCCACATTAATGAGAAGGAAGGGAAACTAACTTAAATCAAAACAAAAATGGAAGAACAAAACGAAAGTGTATCGGTCAAACAAGTCGCCATCAAATGGGGCTTAATATCCGGAATTTTATCAATCGTAGTATTTCTTGTTGTGTACTTTGCCGGCATGATGGGAAATTCATGGATTGGCCTAGTAAGTGCTGTAATCACCGTTGTTTTAATGGTCTTAGCACATAAAGAGTTTAAGGAATCAGGCAATGGATATATGTCCTACGGACAGGGCTTAGGATTAGGAACACTAATGGTGACAATAGGTTCTGTTATTTCAGCTCTTTTTTCATATATCTATATCAAGTTTATTAATACCGGCTATATTCAGGAAGTGCTGGATATGTCAAGAGCAAAAATGGAAGATCAGGGTCAGAGCGATGCACAAATAGATGCTGCAATGGGTTATGTGGAAAAATTCACTACTCCTGAAATGACCTTAATTATGGGTTTGGTTTTTGGAATATTATTTGGATTTATAATTGCTTTAATTGTTTCAGCAATAACTAAAAAGAACGATCCTGCTTTAGAACTTTAAAACGTGATAGACCTTTCGGTAGTAATACCATTATACAACGAGGAGGAATCCTTGCCCGAATTATGTGATTGGATAAGCCGTGTGACAACCTCGCACGGCTTTAGTTATGAAATACTGCTTGTTAATGATGGCAGCACTGATAATTCGTGGCAGGTTATAACCGAATTATGCAAAAGGAATAGTAATATCAAAGCAGTTAAGTTCAACCGTAATTACGGAAAGTCGGCTGCGCTGGATACGGGCTTTAAATTGGCCACCGGCAATGTTGTAATAACCATGGATGCCGACATGCAGGATAGTCCTGATGAGATTCCTGAGTTGTATAGAATGATAACTGAGGATGGACTGGATATGGTGTCAGGGTGGAAGAAAAAGCGCCATGATCCTATTACCAAAACGGCTCCTTCCCGGTTTTTTAATGCTACAACCCGAATGATTTCGGGCATTAAACTCCACGATTTCAACTGTGGGTTAAAAGCTTACAGCAGCAATGTTGTAAAGAACATTAAAGTGTATGGCGAAATGCATCGCTATATACCGGTGATTGCGAAATGGCATGGATTTAATAAGATAGGAGAGAAAGTAGTTGAACACCGCAGACGTAAATATGGTACCACAAAGTTTGGTATTGAACGGTTTGTTTACGGATTTCTCGATCTCCTTTCCATTACATTCGTAACCAAGTTCCGAAGACGGCCCATGCACTTTTTTGGTCTTTTAGGTACATTATCCTTTCTGTTTGGGTTGCTTTCAGCATCCTGGCTTATCTGGAAAAAACTAGAGGCAATCTATATCTTAAAAGTACCTGTTGCCCGCGAGGTAGTAGATCAGCCACTTTTCTTTCTTGCGCTGGTAGCTATTATTGTGGGCGTACAGCTATTTATGGCTGGGTTTATTGGCGAGCTACTGGTTATAAATAAGGCCGAAAGGGATGATTATCTGATAATTGAGTCGATCGGCTTGCCCAACTAATGCGTTTTTATTCCCTAATTGTTCCGGTGTACAATCGCCCTAACGAGGTGGATGAGTTATTGGAATCTCTAACACGTCAGACCTATTCCAATTTTGAAGTACTGATTGTTGAAGACGGTTCCTCAAACCCGTGCAAAGATGTTGTTGAGAAATACAAGAAGCTGCTAAGCGTGGAGTATTTATTTAAAGTAAATGCTGGTCAGGGCTTTGCACGAAACTATGGATTTGAGCGAGCCAACGGAGATTACTTTATCGTTTTTGATTCAGATTGCCTTATCCCAGAAAATTATCTGGAAATAGTTGATAAAGCAATAAAGAATAAGGGTTGGGATGCATTTGGAGGTCCTGATAAAGAACATCCGAACTTTACACTGGTTCAAAAGGCAATTAGTTATTCCATGACGTCTCCGTTTACTACCGGAGGAATTAGAGGGAATAAGAAACATACCGGTGTTTTCCATCCTCGCAGTTTTAACATGGGTATTTCCAGACAGGTTTTTGAGAAAACAGGAGGGTATACAATAACCCGAATGGGAGAGGATATTGAATTCAGTATTCGAATTATGAAATTTGGGTTTAAAGTAGGCTTAATTCCTGATGCCTATGTTTTCCATAAAAGAAGAACAAGTCTTATTCAGTTTTTCAAGCAACTACATTTTTTTGGCAGAGCTCGCATAAATATTGGCAGGTTTTACCCTAAGGAGATAAAGTGGGTACATACATTCCCTGCCTTATTTTTAATTGGCTTAATAATGCTTCCAATTCTATTTTTTCTGGTGCCTGCTTTATTTAAGTTGGGGTTAATAATTTTAGGAGCATTTTACGCATTGGTTTTCTTTCATTGTTTTTTCGAACAAAAAAATTTACTTGTGGCCTTTTTAGCCACAATTACCTCGACAATCCAGCTGTGTGCCTATGGCTTTGGTTTTATCTCCGAAGGGCTTTTGAAAGTATTTAAGAACTAACTCTAAGAGGCTTCTTCTGATGCAGGTCCATGAAGAGAACTATTTTCTACTGATGCGTTCCTTTGTATCCCACGGTTAATAAAATACATCATAAACATGGAAAGAAGCATGGTGGCAATCACAACATATCCAAGGATATCGTATTGTTGAAGGGGGCCGTCATTTTGCTGAACAACAATTACCCCGGCCAGTGCTGCTGCCAAACCTCCAGCAATTTGGCGAACAGAGGAGTAAACACTCATAAAAGCACCACGATCTTTTAAATCAGGCACAGCAGTAATTAAGGCAGACGATGCAATCATGCGTGAAGAAACACCAATAAACATGATAACATTAATTACTACAACCAGCCAAAAAGCCGTCATGCCTAAATTAGTATAAATGGCCACGATAATACTTGTTAGTATGGTGCCAACTACAAACATTGTGTACTTACCTACACTGTCACTTAATTTTCCTAAAATGGGCCCAAATATGATAGTAAAAACGCCTGTTATACCATAAAGAGCAGGCAGTTGATTTTTAATATCTACTCCCAGGTTATGGACACTAAATGCGCTTCCAAAGGGCATAAGCATGAATCCACCGGTAGCCAGCAGTGTAGCAGCTAAAAAAGCCTGTAGATACCATGATCTGGACACAATGGAGTATAAATGCTTGAATGGGTTGATAGAATGATCTTGGTTCAAATGCGCTGTGATAGGTTTCATGAAAATGGAAATAATGACTCCAACAAGAACTCCAATAATGGCAATTAGCCAAAATGGAGCATGCCAGTCAAATCTATTGGCCATTTCCAGTCCTACTGGCAGCCCAAGCACCTGGCTGGCCGCAAAAGCCATTTGTACAAAACCCATTACACGGCCTCTTACATTCAAAGGAAACAGGTCGGTAATTATTGAAAAACTAACAGAAGCAATTACGCCACCAAAAGTGCCGGAAACAATTCGGGCAATGAGCAAAAAATGATAGTTGGGCGCTAAAGCACATAAAATAGTGCCAATCATAAACCCTACGTAAAAGAATAGCAGGAATTTCTTTCTGTCGAACTTATCTGCAAAACCAGCTGCAAGCAGGCCCGAAATTCCTGCGCTGAACGCGTACGCAGATACCACTACTCCAAATTTTGATGGGCTAATGCTTAATTCATCCATTAGCATTACGCCTAATGGGGAAATAACCATAAAATCTAGTACTACGGTAAATTGCAAAAAGGCAAGAATAGCAATAATGAAGATCTGATAGGGAGTAAAGATTTTTTTCGTTTTTCTGGCGGTCATAAATAGCGGTTAAAAGTGCCTTTTCAGCAATTGGTTACGTCATATGTTCAGGTCAGTGCAAAGATGTTTGGTTTTACTTCTAATAGCTTGAAATGACCAATTAATTTATTTTTATACTATTTAAATGCTTTAGCTCACCTTTTTGAACTCAACAATAAAATTTGAACCTCTTCCTTCTTCACTTTCGCACCAAACTTTTCCATTCATAGCTTCAACATATTTCTTTACAATGGATAACCCAAGTCCGGTTGAATCTTCTCCTGCTGTAGGACGGGCGCTAAGTTTATGATATCGGCCAAATAAATTTTTCATATCCTCCTTACTAATCCCTTGTCCATGGTCTATAAATTCAGCTCGTAAAGTTTTTTTGCTTTCGCTCAATTTTACATAAACTTCTTCGTCCAGTGGAGAGTATTTTATTGAATTGGAGAGAAGGTTCTCAAACACCTCTGAGGTATAACCGGCATCAACCTGGGCGGTAGAAAGTGCAACCTCGAAATGTTTGTGAATAACAATACCTTTCTTTTTAGCCATTTCTTCAAAGTGCCCTATGGTTTCTTCAAGGAGTACCTTCAAATTGATTTCCTCAACGTTGAGATTCAGTGTTTTCGATTCTATAGCATTTACATCAAGAATCTTGGTCACCATGTTTTTAAGCCGCTTTGTCGAGTCCGATATTTTATCAATATACTCTTGATGTTCACTAGTTTGATCTTTTGAAGTAAGCTTAATTATATCCAAAATCCCGCTTATTTGGTTGAGAGGACTTTTTAGATCGTGCGCAACTATGCCTATCAGGTTGTTTTTTTCTTCATTGAGTTCAAGAAGCTCCTCGTTTATTTTCTCTATACTTTCTTTTTGCTCGTTTATTTTATCGTACTGTGTTTGAAGTGCCCTATTGTCTTTCTGTTTTGTAATAAAACCGGCCAGCATTAGCAAAAGAATTACCACGACCAGCCCTACAGTCCATTTGAGGTACTGTTTTTGCAATTTGCTGCTTTCAAGTTGAGACTCCTGGAGCTCAAGCTGCGATTTCTGCAACTCAATTTCTTTTTGCTTTTCCGTTCTAAGTATTTCATTTTGTTTAAGTTGAAGGTCCTGTAAGTCTCGTTTTTGTTCAAGTACTGTTATTTCCTGGTTTCTGCGTTGCGCTTCAATCTGTTCTTTAAGTAAAGTAAGCCTTTGCACTTGCCTTTCGCGTTCTAATTGCGCATTTTGCAGCGAAATGTTTTTCAATTCCTGCTCTTTAAGCTGTAGCTCAATTTCCTGTTTTTCCCTTTCTGATTTTACCTTTTCATTTCTTAATTCCAGAGCTTTCATTTCCTGATCTATCAGCTCAAGCTTTGATTCTTTTTCAACCGTTGCAACAAGTATTTGTTTATACTGCTCTTTTTCCTGGTTTAGTTGTTCTCTGTACAAGAGGCTATCCTTTATTATGGAATATTGCTTATAGCTATCAAGCGCAAGGTCGTAACTCCCTGTTTTCTCATATATTTCTGACAAACGCTTTTGGCTCGCAGCCATCATACGTATGTTATTGGTTCCTTTAAGAAGATCGATTGCCTGTAATGTGTGCTTTCTGGCATCTGAATAGTTTCCAGTGCTTAAATAAATAGATGCGAGATAATTGTTTAAAACAGCAGTTTCAACCTTGGAGCCATTTTTTTCTACTATGTTAAGTGCTTTGCTAAAACTCTTGATAGAATTTTTGTAATCACCCATAGATTGGTCAATTACCCCAATATTGATTAGGTTGGAAACGATGGAGTTATAATTGCTTCCATTTTTATTTATCTGTTGATTGTATTCGAGTGCCTGCTCAAAGTAATTTAATGCTTCAGGTAGTTTATCAAGAGATTTGTAAAGGAAACCAATGGTATTACATGAAACTGCGGTTTGAAGCGTATCTCTTTGTTGTTTATTGAGCTCAAGAATTTCAAAATTGTACCTTAATGCATTTTCATACTGCCCCTGCTGATTGTAGATAGAGGCAATTTTTCTTAACGTGTTGATAATTTGGTCCGTTTCCCCATCGTTTTTATTAATGGTAAGAATTTTTTGGTAGGTTTCCTGAGATTTATCTGTTTCATCAAGTTTAAGATATGTTTCCGCAATTCTGTTTAGCAAGTCTATCTGGTCAGCTTCTTTAAGACTCACTCTGTCTTCCGTTAGTACACTATTAAAATAGGCTAGTGCCTTTTCCGAAACACCCCATTCAAAAAACAGCTGTCCTATTTTATAGTTGGTTTTGGCTAACTCCTTGTAGTTTTTATTTTTTTCTAGTTCCGCTTGCGCTTGTAGATAATAGTTTAAGGCACTCGAATATTCAGATAAGGCCTTATGCGATTCTGCCAAAATGAGAAGGCTATTAATTAATCCTGAACTAAAGTTTAGTGAGTCAGATTCACTTAGGGATATATTTGCCAAACCAATGGCTTTGTTGTAATCGTATTTTGCTAAGGCAGAATGCGCATTTTCAATAGCTCTGCTAATTCTTAAACTATCGCTAGTGGTTATTTGCTGTCCATGGAGTGTGGTAACTAAAAAGAAAATACTTGCAATAAGCATTAGAAGCATCCTATTCAGTTTACTTAATTTAGTTAAGTTTATATTTTCTGAATAGTGGTTCATCTGACGATGGTTAGGTTAGTAACTCCAAAATAACCAGTAAGTTAGCCATATTAGTTAACATTTGAAATTGCCTTCGATCGAAAGCAGGTATTTTACAAGTGAAATATTACTTAGTGCAATAGAAAACGGGTTCGTCAAATGGAAGAGCAAATCGATTTACCTCTTCAAGTGGCATTTTTTCTATGTACCTGTTTTCATCAACGTTGAAACCGGCAGAGCGCAACCTGTCAGCATAGTCCCTTCCAAACATTCTTACATGATCCGATTGTCCGAACGCTTTTTCCCTGGATTTAGGAGATATAATGGAAGCATCTTCAAATGTATTGTCCTTTAGAGGATGAAATAAAGGTATTTGAAGAATGGCGAACCCTCCAGGTTTAAGTACACGATGAATTTCCGACATTGCTTTTCGGTCGTCTGCAACATGCTCGAGTACATGGTTACAAAAGACAACATCAAATTGGTTGTTTTCAAAAGGCATTTCATGTACATCCAACTTTACTTTAGCAAGCGGAGACTCAATGTCTGCGGTTATATAGTCTTCTTTGTGGATGGCTTCAAACTTATCAATGAAGCAGATCTCAGGCGCAATATGAAGCACCTTTTTTTGTTTCTCAAAAAAATCAGTTTCTCTTTTTAAAAACACCCACATTAGCCGGTGACGTTCCAGCGCAAGGCAATTAGGGCACAATGCATTTGTTCGGGCTTTACGGCCGTAAGGCAAAAACTTTCTAAAAGAATGGTCGCATACCGGGCAGGTAACTTTATTTCCTGTATAAAAAACAGCAACAATTTTGAGCACCCAATGGCTAAATAACTGCAAATATTTGCGGGGTATATACCGTATAAAAAAGCTAATTAAATACTTCATATGAGTGCTTAAATCCTAAATAATCGCAATGTTAGTTTATTATAAAATGCTTAGGTAAATTAATTTTAATAAATTTTACATGTTGTAAAACTATTTGGTATTGGTATGGCTCTTATATACGAATGCCAACTGAATATGACAGGACCCGACTTATTGCAGATAGCTATGGAACACTCAGAGTCGCTCATAATTAAAGCCAGGAGTGGTGATGAGTATGCCTTTAACAGGCTGGTGAGTTTGTGGTACAAGCGTATTTATAACTTTTGTTATAAATATTTTGGGTCGCATGATACAGCAATGGAGGCTACGCAAAAAACGTTTATAGCAGTTCATAAAAGCTTCCATACATTGCAATCACCCGACAGGTTCAAGTCCTGGTTATATCGGATAGCACATAATAAATGTCATGAAGAAGAACGTGGAAAATTTCGAAAGAAAATTGTTTCAATGTTTGGCTCGGATGATGAAGGGATAAGTCCTGTGATTGCCGCAGTACCGGATAACGTTTCATCTAACGCAGATAAAAAAATGCTAAAAAAGGAAATGGCTGAATTAGTTACCAAATGCCTGAACGAACTGAGCATTGAACAACGCGAAGTAGTGATAATGAAGGAGTACGAAGGACTGAAATTCAGGGAGATTGCGGAAGCTCTGGAAATTTCGGAAAACACAGCAAAGTCAAGGTTATATTACGGTTTAACTGCTTTGCGAAAAACAATGACAAGAATGAATGTAACACAGGAAACATTGGATTATGAGCTTTGAACCAACAAAAGAACAATTAATCGATTTTGTTTATGGCACATTGTCAGAGGCTGAGCGTATTCAATTAGAGCAGGCTATGAAACAAAATCCTGATTTAAAGGCTGAAATTGAAGCACTTAATCAGTCAAGGTCATTTTTAGGTAACCTGGAAGATCAGGAGGTGCTAGAGCCTGAACGATTTATGTGGGAGCTTACTCAAAGGCAGCAAAAGAATCGCTCATTTTGGCCGGTAATTGCTGTAGCAGCATCGTTATCCTTATTGTTAATAGTAGCGTATGCTACAAAATTTCACATATCGTATGGTTCGTTCGAACTCGCCTTTGGAAATTCTACTAAGGAGATACCTGCTCAGTTAACATCCGACCAGGTACAACAAATGATCAACCAGTCGATTACAACCAATAACGTTGGGCTAGTTGCTCAAATAGAAGATGCCAGGGAGGATATTAAATCTGATTTTCAAGCTCAATTAGCGGCTAATAATAAGTTGCAACTTAAAGACATGAAACGCATTGCAGCAAATTATAAGCAATTGCCTGATGATAAGGTTGAGGCTTATCTTGCTCAGTTGAGTGAAACCAACAGGACAATGATCAACGATTTCTTTACGGCTTCAGCAGCAAAGCAACAGGAATACGTAAGTACTATTTTAACGGATTTTTATGCTTTTGTTGACAAACAACGTAAGGAGGATCTTCAGGCAATTCAGGCAAATTTTAACGATTTAGAATATAAAAACCGATTACAGACTCAGCAAACCGATCAGATATTGGCCAGTATTATTACTACGGTTAATAATGGATCAATGGGACAATAATTTTAACACTCAAAATAATGAAAAGGATTACAACACTTATTTTATTAATAGCTCTGGTGGCAGGGAGTGCAACCAGTTATGCTCAGGTAGATGAAGAAAAAATGAACAGGGACTTGAGGGTTGCTTCCAATGTTCTTGGCTCATTGATGAATAACGATTCCGACCATCTCTTTAGAGGAGGTGAGCCTGAGGGCAGCTATGTTGACGGTTACGGAGTAATTTTTACAATTGAGGACAATATGGTCTTTCGTTACAATTACAAAATACAATGGGAAGCTGCACGTGATGCTCAGCGTGAGGTAGCAAGAGCAATGCGAGAATCACGAATGGCTCAGAAAGAGGCTGCAAAGGCCCAGGAAGAAATTGCAAAGCAAAAGGAGGAGCTTGAAAAAGAGAAGGAAGCTTTAAAAGATATGAAGGGGAATAGTAAAGGTAAGAATGTAGTAATTGTTTCTCCTGCTGCCCCTGTTGTGGCAGTGCCAGATGTGGATGTAAATGTGGACTGGGAAGTTGATGAGGAAAAAATGAAAGAATATGAGGAGAAGATTGAGGCTGCAAACGATGAATTTAACAAAAACCTTCGAGAGGCTTTTGAAACCTTCTTAGTGGATTATAGTCAGTTGATCGGCCAACTAAAACCCACTGACAAAATACTTTTAACAACTAAAAGCAATAATGACTTCGTGTTTTACATGGGTGATGACGATAAGAATGTGGAAAAATCACGATTAAGTGCTGAAATGCTCGTTAAGGATCATAAAGATTTTGAAGCAGGTAGACTTTCCAGAGAAAAATTAATTGATAAAATAAAGTTTATTGAAAATGCAGAAATGGAGCGTAAACCCGATCTTGATCTGTTTGCCAACATGCTTAAAACAGCGTATGATCAGCGCTATACCGAAACTTATTTTATTTCTTCCTCGCCAAAATACGAATTGCTTTCAGGTTTAGGAGCGGTTTACAACGTTAAGATATATTCTTCCTACGAAGACAATGGCTTGTACAGAATACCAGGCATAAAACAATCCAACCTAAACAAAGAAGATCGTGATAAATCTGTTGAAGCGTTGTATCCTAAATTTCTGGAAAGCTTTAAAGAGAATATCGTGAGGTATGGAAGTACCATCAAAAGCCTGGAGGATGGCAGTAAGCTCATTATTGATGTAAAAATGACAAAATGTGACTCCTGCTCATTCCCCGAAAATATAGAGTTTACTGTCGATAAATCTGTTCTGGATCAGTTCTCTAAAGGATCGCTTACACTTGAACAGGCAAAAAATAAAGTGAAGCTCAAAAACTAATTTATAACAACACGGAATAAAAGACCTCGGGAAATTTCCTGAGGTCTTTTGCTTTAAGGCAATATCGGGTGAAAAAACATGTTCATAAGAATAGAAAGTATTACTTTTCCCAAAATCATACAGAATGCGATTAACGATTGTTTTATTTGTTTTGGCTGCAGTTTTAGGATTTAATAAGGGGTATGCACAGGAAACCATGCCCAAAACCAATACGATTGATGCCAATGCTAAAGTAAATAAGGAGAAAGAAAGGCCTAAGCGAAAGCACTATATGACAATTGTAAAATTTGATACAAAAGGTATTTTGTACGGGAATAAATGTTTTGAGGATTTTACTAAAAGCATGGGATTTTTCTATGATGTGCAAAATAAGGGGCAATCAGGAAGTTTGAATGGCTTTACCAAGTTTTGGCATAATGCTGGGGTTAAAACCGCACTGGTATTCACACATTGGCCTTGGTGGAAAGCCAGGGTAAATAAAAAGAAAAAAGATTGCCGCAAACTCTCAGGCGATTTTGTCGGCTAATCTTTTTAGCTGTTATTTTATTTCGAGTTAATTAAGTTTAAAAGAAACCGGTAGAACCATTTTAACATTTACGGCTTCACCATCCTTTATACCTGGTTTCCATGAAGGAGCATTTTTAACTAATTCAAGGGCAGCTGCATCACATCCAGCACCAATGCCTTTGAGAACGTTCTCAGATGTTATTTGTCCGTTTTTGTCAACGACAAACTCTACAAATACTTTTCCTTCTATCCCTTTGCGCTTAGCCTCTTCGGGGTATTTAAGATTTTCTTGCATGTATTGTGCAAATTTATTCATACCACCAGCATAGGAAGGCATTTGTTCCACTTTATCATAAATGGTATCGTCCGAAGAAATTCGAACATTGTCTTGTTCATTGGCTGCGGGGTCTGAACATGCTATCAAAGCAAACGCTACGAAGGTTATTAAGATATTTTTCATATTAACTAAGTTTAAAAGTTATTGGCAATGTCATTCTAACTTTTACAGGCACACCTCGTTGCCTGCCTGCATTCCATTTAGGGGCCATTTTTAGCACACGTATTGCTTCTTCGTCACATCCCACACCAATACCTCTTATTACTTTTATATCGGTCAGGGAGCCGTCTGTATCTACTACAAATTGAACAAACACTTTTCCTTCTATACCCATTCTTCTGGCTTGCGAAGGGTATTTCATTTTCTTTTGAACAAACTTGTAAAAGGCGCCTATTCCACCAGGAAAAGCAGGTTGGTGTTCTACAATTGTAAAAACTGTTTCTGCATTTTCTTCTTCTTCCGGCTCATTGAAAATAGCATCCTCTATTTCTGTTTCATCTGTAAAATCAATATCCAGATCTACTTCAACCTCATCTTCTATTTCTTCTTCATCTGGCACTACAGTAATTTCAGGCTGCTGAATTTTGGGCGGAGGTGGTGGAGGTTGTGTTGTTGGAGGTACCTCTATAAGGTTCTCAAAGTTATCACTCACCTCGGCTAGTTTAAGTAAATCTCCGTTGTCATATGACTTCCATTCAAATGCAAGGAGAACAAGTGCAATGCTTATTATAAGCCCGATGTTCATAAACAGACCTGACTTCAGAGACAGATCTGCTTTTTTGTTTTTCTTTGTTTCCATAGATCAACTAATTATTTAATTATAAAACTAAAAAATTAGTTATATAAATCAAAATAAAACCCCGACAAATTTCGGGGTCTGTATTTTAGCTAAGTTTAAAGGTAATTGGGAGCACCATTCGAACCTTTACAGGTTTACCACGTTGCTTACCTGGCGCCCATTTAGGTGAGTTTTCAAGAACCCTAACAGCTTCTTCATCACATCCAGCACCTATTCCTCTAATCACTTTAACATCAGTTATGCTTCCGTCTTTATCAACAACAAACTGCACAAACACTTTACCTTCAATTCCCATTCTCCTTGCTTGAGAAGGGTACTTCATTTTTTTCTGAACATATTGGTAAAATGCACCCATACCACCTGGGTAACCTGGTTGTTGCTCCACAATTGTAAACACCTCATCAGCTACTTCCTCTTCTTCAGGTTCCTCGAAAACGGCTTCCTCAATTTGAGTATCTTCAGTCATCTCAATATCAAGGTCTACATCTATTTCTTCTTCAATTTCTTCTTCATCAGGAACCTCAATAATTTCAGGTTGCTGAATTTTTGGTGGAGGTGGAGGTGGCTGTTCTGTTGGAGGTATTTCTGTCATTTCCTCAAAATCGTCATTTACAGCAGCAAGCTCCATTAGCGAGCCTTTATCGTACGATTTCCATTCAAACGCCAATAATACCAGCCCAATACTAATGGCAAGGCCGATATTAAGAAACAATCCTGACTTTTTCGTCAAATCTGCTTCCGGTGATTTTTTAACTTCCATTTACTCGCTTTCTGGTTTAATACAATTTAGGAAAATCAAATATAAAGAGTATTCTTTAATAGTTTTACTGCTTCAAAGGCAAAATCTTTGAAATTCCTATGAATAATCCATATCCAACTAGTGTTCCTACACAATCGGCTGAGAGATCGGCATAGTCATAACTTCTGCCCGGAATAAACGATTGTAAAAGCTCAATTATATACCCGTACAGCACAGCGGATGACAAACTTAAAATGACCGGCCACTTTCGGAAAATTCTCTTTTCTCCAAAATTTGAGTTCAAAAGAGCCAAAAAAGTGAGGAAGCCAAACATGATTATATGCACCGGTTTATCAATACTGATAAAATCCCAGCTAATAGTTGGCAAGTAGCTGCCAGGCAGCAATGTGAGCAACGCAATAAAAAATACCCAGCCTACATAAAGCTGGGCACTGAATTTAACTAAGATTTTTAAAAACTTATTGTCCGATGAGTTCTTTGTAGGCATCTGCATCTAAAAGTTCGGATGTGTCGGCATCGCCTGCCATGGTAACTTTGATCATCCAACCATCACCATACGGGTCCAGATTAACTGACTCAGGGCTATCTTCTAGGGCTTCGTTAAACTCATCGATTGTGCCACTAACCGGCATAAAAAGATCGGATACTGTTTTTACAGCTTCAACAGTTCCAAAGACATCACTTTGGTTGATTTCTTCACCCACTGTATCTACTTCTATAAAAACTATATCTCCCAATTCTTTAGATGCAAACTCCGTAATACCTACAGTTGCGGTGTTACCTTCAATTTTTACCCATTCGTGGTCTTTAGTGTATTTAAGGTCAGCTGGAATATTCATAATTGTTTGAAATTTTAGTAGCTCAAATTTACATCCTTTTTAATAGCTTCAAAATTATTGAGCCAAACTAAAACTCACTTGTACTCCAAAGGAGTCATTACTTTGCTTATTCGATCTTGATGTTCTAGGTTCCGTTACATTACGGTCATAGTAAAAATGCAGTGCCAACCTATTATTTAAAGAATAACCTATATTAGGTTTTAACTGAAAATTGACATTGCCACCTGTCACAGTATCGATAGATTCATCATTTTCAGTTATACCATTATTATATTTTCTTTGAGTAGTTTTTGTGTCTTTTAGGCTAATGTCCATTCTAAAATCGAGGTCATTTTTTAGGGTAGTTGTCCTTCCTTTGATTTTAAAAGGTATTTTAACGTTGGCTTTTGTAAACCCAAGTGAAATTACAAAGTCCTTTCCATTTACTTCAATTACCTGAGTATTGGACATATTAAGTGTAAGGCTGCGTTCTGTTTTGTACTCTACCGAAGCATTAAGCCTTGACCTTGTTCTAATAGCAACTTTTATTAACGGGGCAAATCTCTCGCTTATTATAACCTGGTTAAATACATATACTGGTACCAGCTCTCCGTTTTCATTGGGTAGAGTAGCAATTGCCTGGTTTTCAACATCATTAGTCAATGTGAGGTCATTTGCATTATTATAGAGCTGCGAGTTTGTGTAGCTGGCTACACTGTACGATGAAGTGTAGGCATGTGAAATTGTAATGGAAGAGAATTTTTTACGTAAACTCTCAATTTTACCTAGCCCACCGTAATCTATTCGCCAGTTGGGCAACGGAATTTGAGGAAAGGAGGTTAGCTTAACCTTGTCTGCACTTTGGCCGGAATATGCAGCGATAAATGCAGGTATTAGCACATCCTGATTGTTTACAGAATATTTCAACGTATCGTCCCTTTGTTGATTTAACCTGTTCCTTATAATGTTTCGGTTATCTACAAATTGTTGAAATACAGGAGACACATTGTCACCCGTTTCATTTATAAATGCTGTTTTTATAGAAAGAAAAGTAATGCTATAGCTTCCTGATCTTGAGGGGGCGTACGAAACATATTCATTGCCCAGCGAATCAATTCTAAAGACCTCCTGATATTGAGCAGTTTTGCTTTTTTTCATATCCACCTGAATTTTAAAATCCTTGAATGGTTCTATACTGGTTTTTAAATTCAGGTCAATGGTTTGATACTGCTTAAATGGGTCATTAAGTGCCGGATTTGTAACCAACCACCCATTCTCGGCTGCTCTAAATCGAATAGAGGGGTCCTGATCGCCTAAAATAAAATTCCACCCGGGTGCGGCCCAGCTGGTATCCATACCAACTAAATATGGGCTTTTCTGAAAGCCGGAAAGTATGGTGCCTTCTTTAACACTATAGCTTGCATTGATTGACCGCACCATCATAAGCAACCTGAGGAATCCTTTGGCAAACTTTGCATCCGATTTTTTTACGGTGTCTGGTTGTTGTACCCTGCTTCTCGTACTCTTGCGGGAAGGTGAGTTTATTTCTTTTAGGTAGCCTACCTTATTGTAAAGTTTTACGAGGTCAAATTTACCGGTTGCCGTTATTGATCTGGAATTCTCAATTTGGTTGCCCAGTGTATCTATCTGGTTTAGTGCCGCTGAGGTCCATTTGTAATTTGTAGCATATCTAATATCTGCATTGGTCCAATCTGTTATGGGGAGTTTATCCAATGGGATTTTTAAGCTGGCTCCAACTTTTTGGTCAAAGTCCTTCATTCGGCCAAAGTTTTTCAGGTTGTTGATAATTACAACCTTACTGCTCTCGGTTACTTCCCCTTCAGGCTCATCAACAATAGAGTGTACAGTTGCTGAATAATCAAATGAAAGTGTTTTGGTAAAGTTCCATTTAAGGCCATATAATCTATTAAAATAGAATGTTTTTTCATAATTAGGAGCAACTCCATCAATGGTCAGATCCTTATTTCTGTATTGGGTTCTGAGGTAACTCCTATCTAGCTCTGCCCTAAAGGTTAAGTTGGAAGGAGCAAAGTTGAAGTTTAGGTCTTTGATCAACTTTAGCCAATCAGATTTGAGTTTTTTGGCATTTTTGAATGGCTCAAGCGATAGGGGCTCCGGGCTAAAATTATAATTTACAGATCCTTTGTACTTACGCTGTTCGTATGATTGAATATTGGAATTACTTTGATTTCGATCGCTATAAGCTAAAGAAAGACTGAAATTTTCTATGTTATAGAACTGCTTTTTCTTCTCAGGATTTGTTCTTTCCTTCCTTACATTCGAGAAATTAAGACTTCGCCTCTCAGATTTATCAATTACTGCATTTCTATAATCAGCCTGTTCTTCCGCTGTTCCTTTACCCTGAATACTACTTTCCAAAGGTATATCGGAATCAAGAGGATCGTAGTGCGGGGTCACTGTTTTGCTTTCATAGCTAGCAAAAACCGGTATTTTAATGCCTGTTTTTGATGGCAGAAATTTATCCAGGTTCATATTTCCAGAGACATCATAATCAAAACTCTCTTCCTGTGTTCTCTCACCAATTTTTGATTGTACACCTCCAAATCCGAAACTCGTGTATTTTGTTGAGGCACTTATGGTGGCAAAGTCTGCCATTTTCAAATTGACATTCGCTTTTCCTGCCCAGCCGGCCTGCCTGTTAAAATCGGTCACTCTCAGTTCGTTTGCCCAAACGCATGCACTATAATCCTGCTGGTCGGTGCTTTCAGGGTTTCGAACCCCGATCATCAAAGTGGTAACTGTACTTAACTTAGGATTACCTACTACAGTTATTTTATACTGATTGTATGTATCTGAATAGGGAAGCTCAATGTCTACATTATTTGTATTCCGCGCAGATTTAATCCTGTACAATTCTGAAAAGGGCACATCAATTTCATTTGTTGCAGGCCATATTTCGTTGGGGTCACTTGTTCCTGGCAGCGTCATTTTTAAGGGCACTTCAATCTCGTAATAGTTGTCAAAGCCGGTGCCAAGCCTCAAAAATCCTGTAAGATCATCATCTTTAGCTTGCTCGCTTTGTGCATGCAAAAACATTTTAACACGCCCGTAATTCACCAGATTTAAATCCACATTTTTAAATGCAGCTTGTGCATTTTTATCTGCCAGATTTTCAACACATAATTGTATGGATTGCTCGTTGAGTCTTCTTTCTACCACAGAGGTATTGTCCCTATCCCTAATTATACCGGGGGGTAATACATAAGGAATTTCTCCCTGGCTGTTTTCCTCAATATTTACGACCGATATGGTTAGGTCGGATTCTTTGCTTTCAGGTATTTCGTCAAAACGCTTGCTTTGTAAATTACCTGTGTATTTTCTCCATTGGCTTCCTACAAAGCGGAAATTTGCTGTTCGCAAAACAACCGGTTGTGACCATCCTGTAAGATACATTCTAATGTATCTGATGGACTTGAAACCAGAAATGTCTCCAACGGCTTTATCAGGTTTTGACACAGGTATTCTGAACAGGTACCAACTTACCTCGTCCCCATTTTCATTGTTGGTCACTTTATCAACAACATAACCATCTCCAACCTTTAGTTGACCTGGTTTAAGATCGACTTTATACTCATAGTATTCTTCCAAACTACTTATGGAGTGGTCATTGTTGAGATCTTCATTATCCGGGATAGTACTTCCCGATGGAGAATAGGGCAATGTATTACTTGTCAGATCGGGTGAGTTTTTATCAACGCCATTGAAATATTTATAGCGCTGAACAATCTGATCGTTGTTTGCATCGTGTTCTGAGCTTAAAAAATAATCAAAATCATCGTCAGAAGGGTCGGCCTTTATTTTTTCAATAGCTTTCGTGCTAATGGTTGGCGGCAGCTGGCCTATTTCATTTTGAAACTTGAGCAACTCTTCATCATTTGTCATTCCATCAAGACCCACATCCTGGTTCAATCTGGCGGCAGGTTCATTATCGAAGGCACTGTTTACGTACTGTTCGTTAGTAACAAACCCCCAGTTGTTTTCTGTAACAGAGGCAGAAGCTTTATCGCCATTGGCTGGCAAGCCATTTTCAAACGCCATTTTACGGTCGGTCATTATATCTTCGGAAACATTACCCAGGTTGAAAACCACCTCACCGCCCGTAACGTTTGGCTGATTGAAAATCCCATCCTCTACAACGTTAAGCCCGCTGCCACTTTGAACAAATGGGTCCATTAACCAAAATTCTAAATATTCAATGTTTTGCTTATCAAAATCCACTTCATTGGTAATGGCAGAGGTAATACCGGCCCAATTGCTTTCAGGTGATTTGAGCAACCCATCGTTTGTTACATCTGGATTTAGGTTATAAATACCTTTTTCAGAAGGGAAATAGGCAATATCGAACGTAGGAAAATTAGTATTTATAACCTGTTTGTCTTGCTGAGGAAAAATTTCTTGCGGAGCAATTGGCCTGACAAAGTGATTTTTCAGATCATCATCTGTAATATTAGTTGGTTTGGCTCTTCCTCCCGTTCTGTAGAACACATTATCGATAGTGTACCATGCAATTCTCGCACGTTTATAAGCCGATGTTATATCGTCCTGGTTTCCATCACTTGGATCGAACCGGTTGTCATCAGTTTTAGGTGTAGCTGCGTGTTTCCATCTAAGCCAGTTGCTTAAGCTATAGGGGGTAGCCGTATTTTCAAAGTCATCTATGTAGGAGGTGCCTTCTCCATCCACAAGGTTAGAAGTGCCCGGTATTAATTGAGCAAACTCAGCATTTGCTGTGATTACCGACCGCTCTTTGGTTTGAATAAGTGGAATGGCATCTACCATTTTGGTCATTAGAATGGACTCTGTTTTGTAATTCACATCAAAGCCATATTTGGTGTTTTTAGGTGGTTCCTCACCAATACTGGGCCTTGTTCGAAGCGGGCGCTCAAAATGATGCAAAACTGTTGCGCCAAAATTTATGTCATCGCTCAGGCGGTATTCCATTCGTGTTCCAAGCAACGTCCTCGATTGAAAGTTGAAAATATCGGCCTTTTCGTAGGTCACTTGTAACGTTTTTCCTGAGTTGATTATGCTCTCATTAAGAATTTGAACCTTGCCAAAGTTGTAATCTACAGTAAAATCTACTCCCTCAACCAGTGGAATTCCACCGGCTGTCACCTGAACAGAGCCTTTTGAAATCTTTATTCCATCAAGCAGTATCTCGCTTGAAGATCCGGCCATGTAGGATCCCTGCAAAGTGAATTTATCTTTATCAGAATCTTGCTGTGCATCGGCTTTGGTTGTTCCGTAAAGTGTGTCGTACACATATCGTTGTTTTAACTCGAATTCCGTTGGATCAAACCTGCTGTCCAGATAATCTCCAAACGGTTCAACCACAGGGAAAATAACTTGTCCTGATGTTGCATTTATTGTAACTCCATCAACAAAATCAAAATTTCCGTCTTTTGGGGGGTCGTTTGCAGCATTTAATCTGTCAAGTCCGAGGAGTTCAATAAGAGGAACATCCTTTGTGTTTACACCTTCATTCAAACTAGGTTTATCTTGTCCTGTCTTATCATCACGGTACAAAATTCTTAATTGAAAACCTTCAGAGTTCACCTGGCTTCCACCCAAAGAATAAATGTTTTTCATCATTAAATCCCAGGTGGGTATGCGCTTGCCTAAGTTATCTATTGGAGCCACTTTGTTGGGCTTCAACATTTTAAGGTAGATCACTTCATTTTCAGGTCTTGCTGCATAATCTTCAGTAAGTTCGCCTACCTTATAGGGTTGGTTGTTATACGTGTATTCATAGGCAACAGCAAGCATTTGATCAGTTGTAAGCTTGCTGGTTAATGAAATATATCCCAGTTCTCTGTTTACATAATATTCCCGTTCATCTAGTTTACGTGCTTGCAGGCGATTATAATGAGTTGACTGCACCATATTAAAAGGTGAACTTTCCAGTGTTTGATCTATCTTGTCAACATTTCTATCAAGGCCTCTAAGTTCTTCGAACAGGTTGTTGGCGCTATTGCTATTGGGTACATCGCCCTTTCCGGAACTACCAATAACACCTTGGTTTTTTTGATAAATTACTTTGCCTTCGCCCAGATCCATGAAAGAAGCTACATTTCGTTGGTTCTCTGTGTCGTTGTTTATGTTAACAACATAAACCTCCACTCTGGTTATTTGCACATTTGAAGTAACCCTTGGAATATTGGCCAGCCATTCTTCGTAGTGGTCCCTGAAGAAATGTCCTAGAAAAAAGTGCCTGTTTTCGTCATAATCAGATGCTTTAATATCAAAATCTCTGGCTTGCACTCCACCGGCATCTACTGTTACCTGGTCTTGTTTACCTCTTTGCGTTGATGCAACGCTTGTAACGAAAAGTTTGCCGAATTGTAGTTGCGCTTTTACGCCAAATAGGTTTTGAGCCCCTGAAATGAGACTATTGCTTATGGGCATGCTTACGTTGCCCACTTCCAGCTTTTTAACTATGTCTTCGTCAAAACCGGTAAACTCAACCTTTAGGTTATTTTGATAGTCAAAGGAATTGTTGTTGTCGAAGTTTGCAGTAACCTTTAGCTTCTCACCGATTTTACCTACCACGTTCATGCTAATTTGCTGGTCGAACTCAAAACCTCCGTTTTTTTGCTGCCTTAGCGGCAAGGTAGGGTTGTGTATTTTCTGAAATTTGGCTCCAAAATCAAGGTTTACCAAACCCCTAGGATTAATCTCTACATAACTACCTCCAAATATTCTATCGAAAACGGGGCTTATGTAAATTTTGGGTATCAATCTTCTACCACTAACTGCGGTTTCTCCATCGGCTTCAGCACCACGTCCTTTCCAATAGTTTTTTAGCAGCTGCTCTGTTTGGTATTTATCATATTCTGTGAACGACATGGAAGAAATGGGGCGATAGTAAATAGCTCCCATACGTTCGTAAATGGTATAATTTAGGCCTGTATCCAGTTCGTATTGCAAGTCGAGGTTTGATGGGGTTCCAAATAAAAGAGGAGATTCGCTTCTTTGACTACTAAATGGGTCTCCCAGCCTGTCTTGTCCGTAAAAGGACGGATGAGTTGACGGGGTGTATTTTTGCTCCTCAATTGGAATTGTATCCTGACTGGTTAAAACAACCGAATCGGCAGTCTGTTGAAAGAATGCTGAAGAAGCATAAACTGGCCTATTGGAAAGAACAAAGTTAACCCACAGGAATGCCACCAACATTCCTCCGCTCATCCGTTTGATATGAGTAAACCTTTTTGCCAAGCTATAAATACGCCTAAGAGTTTTGAAGCGCCTGCTTAATTAAAGTTTCCAAATTAATGGTATTACCACTTTTATTAAGAACAGAATCAATACTTTTTTGAGCAACATTTTTGTTAATGCCCAAGGTTAGTAAAGCAGATAACGCTTCACGTTTTAACGTATTGTTGGTTTCAGAAGAAAATTGCCCTTCAGATGGCTCAAAACCTTCTTTTCTTAGCTTATCTTTTAATTCGAGGATAGCGCGTTGTGCTGTCTTATTACCAATACCCTTAATGCCCTGTATTATTTTAACGTCTTCATTCACAATTGCAGCTTTTATCTCCTCTGGAGAAAGGTAGGAAAGCATGGTCAGTCCGGTAGATGGCCCAATCCCCGATACAGATATAAGATGTAAGAAAAGCTCCTTTTCACCGCCAGACTTAAAGCCATATAAAGTATGAGCATCTTCTTTAACATGTAAATAGGTATGAAGATGACAGTTTTCTTCATCTTTTATTTGGCTGAATGTATTCAGTGAGATGTTAACAAGATAACCGATCCCACCCACATCAATTACCACATGGGTGGGGTCTTTGTGTGCAAGTTTTCCCTTCAGGTATGCTATCATTTTTTACTCTTTGTCATCATTTGGGCATGCATAACTGCCACAGCTGTCATATTAACAATTTCTCTTATAGAGGTTCCAATTTGAAGAATATGAACAGGTTTTCGCATACCTAAAAGTATAGGCCCAAGTACATCAGCTCCTCCCAGCTCCATTAGCAACTTGTAAGCAATATTCCCCGAATCGAGATCAGGAAAAATGAGTGTGTTGGCCCCTTCATTAGCGATATCGCTAAAAGGATAAACATCTTTTTGTAAGTCAGGGTTAACAGCCATATTGGCCTGAATATCACCATCAATTATCAAATCTGGAAATTTTTCCTTCGCAAGTGCCACAGCCTTCCTGGCTTTTTCAGGCACTTTACCTTTAGAGGAACCAAAGTTTGAATAAGAAAGGACAGCAATTCTGGGTTCATTTTGTGTGAAAATTCGGACTCCTTGCGAAGTAAGATCAATGATCTCTACCATTTCTTCTGCTGTAGGATCTACCTGAACGGTTGTATCAGCAAAGAAGAAGTCTCCCTTTTTGCTTGATATAACGAACATTCCGCAAACCTTTTTATATCCGTCAGCCACACCTACTATCTGAAGACCGGGGCGCAATGAGGTGGCATAATCTTTTGTGAGACCTGAAATAAACGCATCAGCTTCACCAAGTTCCAGCATCATTGTGCCAAAGTAGTTTCGGCTAAGCATTTGTTTTCTACACTCTTTGTATGTAAGTCCTTTTCGCTTTCTTCTTTCATAGAAAATATCAGCATACTTATCTACTCTTTTTCTTTGTTTCGGATCGCTCGGGTCTATAATGGTGCATCCGCTAAGATTGATCTTATACTGATCGACTATCTCATCTATCTTTTCCTTGTGTCCTAATAAAATTGGCTTGGCAATTCCTTCAGATGCAACAATTTCTGCTGTTTTAAGAATTTTATAATGATCGGCCTCGGCAAAAACAACGCTTTTAGGATTTTGTTTGGCTCTTGCAATAGCGTTAGAAACAATTTTCTGATCAGTCCCAATCCTGCTTTTCAAATCGCTTTCGTAGGCATCCCAATCGGTTATTTTTTTTCTGGCAGTACCGGATTCCATAGCTGCTTTTGCAACAGCAGGGGAAATTGTGTAGATCAATCTCGGATCGAGAGGTTTAGGAATGAGGTAGTCTCTTCCAAACCTAAGCGTACGGTCGCCATAGGCCTTAAGGACTATTTCAGGAACCGGCTCTTTGGCTAAGTTGGCTATTGCCTTAACAGCTGCCAGCTTCATTTCTTCATTAATTTTTGTGGCCCTAACGTCCATTGCTCCCCTGAAAATGTAAGGGAACCCCAGCACATTGTTTACCTGATTGGGGTGGTCGGACCTACCCGTTGCCATAATTACATCTTTTCGTGCTTCTGTTGCCAGGTCGTAACTTATTTCAGGGTTAGGATTGGCAAGTGCAAAGACGATAGGGTGCTTTGCCATTTTCTTCAAATCATCAGCCGAAAGCACATTGGCTACTGACAAACCAACAAAAACGTCTGCATCTTTTATGGCCTCATGGAGAGTGTTTACATCTTTTTTGGTTGCAAACTCCTGCTTGTACTCATCTAAGCCACCTCTATCGGCCCTTATTACTCCTTTACTGTCGCACATTATAATGTTCTCAGGCTTAACCCCGAGGCTCTTATAAAGTTTGGCGCAAGATATGGCAGCTGCACCGGCACCATTCATTACCAGTTTTATTTTATCAACTTTCTTTTTTACAACCTCCAGCGCATTTAATAGGGCGGCAGCTGAAATAATGGCTGTGCCATGCTGGTCATCGTGCATTACGGGTATGTTTAGCTTTTCTTTAAGCTCTTTTTCAATTTTAAAGCTCTCCGGAGCTTTGATGTCTTCCAGATTAATACCCCCGAATGTGGGCTCCAATGCTTTTACTACTTTAATAAATTCATCAGGATCGGTTGCATCTACTTCTATATCAAACACATCAATACCGGCAAATTTTTTGAAAAGGACACCTTTCCCTTCCATTACCGGCTTAGAGGCATCCGGGCCAATATTTCCAAGGCCCAACACAGCTGTGCCATTAGAAATAACTCCAACCAGATTTCCCTTGGAGGTATATTTGTATACATTTTCTTTCTTGTTTGCTATCTCTTTACAGGGTTCGGCAACACCTGGTGAATAGGCAAGAGCAAGATCCAATTGAGAGTTCATCAGTTTAGTAGGAACTACTTCAATTTTGCCCGGTTGACCTTGTTCATGATAGTCAAGGGCATCTTGTTTATTGATCTTGAGTTTCATGCGTTTAAAAATCAGCTTAAGGTTAGCTTAGTATTTAGTTAAAATCAGTTGTTTTCTTGTTTGGGTTTCTTTTCAGAAAGTGCCTGCTCTTTTGTTTTGAATGTATTTAAGATGGTTTCGAGCTCACGCAAAGCGTCCCTTTTTGGTTTTCCTGGCGCTACTACAAATCCATCTAAATAAAAGAGTGTTTCGCTGTCTGCATCGAGTACCACATAACTAATGTATGGTCCTCCAACTCCACCAATTTCATGAGTTCTCCAGATTCCGCGAACTTCTCTGGCAAAATTTCCATTTACCTTAACTGCCCTGTAAATAACAGGAACATGAACCGTATCGGTTTCCATGTAGGTAGCCAGATTTTCAGGATCTTCGAAAATATATTCTTTTGTTATCTCATCTCTCCAGGCCAAAATCTCTTTCTTACCAAATTCGGACTCATTGGTGTAGGGTTTGTAAGAAACAAAAATACTTTTATCAACACTGCCATCGGTTATTCCAGGACTTCGAAGCCAAACAAAGCTAGGTTTATCTTCTTCAATTCTAAACCCATTTGGGATTCGCATGTAAAAACCATGCTTTTTAAGCAGCATATTGTTTATTCCTGTTAACTCTTTGCTTGCGTATAAGCTATTAGTTAGCCTATCCATCTCAACTTTTTCAAAAAAGTTGCGCACAATCCCTTCATTTTCGGCAATCCTATTGGTTAGTTCGTCTTCGGTGGCACCAAATAAATAAAGAACTGACTGGCCTTTTGCATAAAGATCAGACTGTGATATAATAAACTTATCAGGATGCTCTTTTATGTATTTACTGGTGATATAACCTCTAACTGTTTCGCCTCCTTTTGTTTTGCTGTCTAGTGTAGCCACAAAAACAATATTCTTTGCTTTATTCAAAACGGAGTTAAACTTTGTTGGCTCAATATACCTTACTGTAAAGTAGGGTTCGTCAGTTGATAGGCCGGGAATGTGAGAAATCAATTCATTTCTAATGACCTGACCAAGTTCTCCTTTCCATTGTACTGAATCCATAACCACGAATAACTCACCGGGTCTGCCGGAAGCGTTCACCAACAGTCTTTCGTTTACACTGTCAATATTGCAAGAAAACATGCCTATTAAGGCCAAAAATGCGAATAATCCTAAACTCAGTTGTTTCATAACAAAATGTTATTTCCAACTATAAAGATAACTATTCTAGGAGTGTCAAAAAGGGCTTGGGACAAATTAAAACAATAGTATTTTTTTAAGTTAACTTATGCTAACCTATAATAAGCACCTGACCGGGTTTGATGTGGTCAGACTCAAGATTGTTTAACCTCTTTATTTTTTCAATATCAAGGCCCTCATATTTTTTTGAAATATCCCAAAGCGTATCTCCAGGTTGAACGATATAGGTTTTTTTACCATCAAAATTCAAATTTCCTTGGGGTGCTGGGGTTGCTTTTGCAGAAGCAGTTTTGACTTGAGTGCCCGGGTAAACCCAAATATTTAAAGACTGTCCAACTCTTATTGTATTACTGCTCAGTCTGTTCCATTTTTTTATATCAGTTACGCGAACATGGTACCTTTGAGCAATGGTGCCTAATACGTCTCCGTTTTTAACCCTATACACATGTTTTTCCCTTCCATATGTGCTTCCAACACTATTTTGCGCCAAATGTTCCAGCTCCTTTTCACCTTCAGAAGACGCAATTAACAATAAACTATCTCTGTTTATCCTGGCAAGTTCAATTTTATCGCTCGGCAAGCGAACAGGGTAAAACTGGTTATCTGTTTTTACACCAAATCGTTTTAAATGTGGGTTCAGTGCCTGTATATCTTCGTAACAAAACGATAACTCATTGGATAAGGATTTTAGATTAACATAACCTTTTACCATTAGTGTATCGTGCTCCATTAAATAGGCAGGATCGTTAGGCAAAAGATTTAGCTCGCCTGCATAATTAAATGCATAAACTACCGCTACAAACTGAGGAAGATAGGATCGTGTTTCTCTTGGTAAGTATCTGTAGATTTCCCAGAATGATTTTTTATAACCCGACCTACGAATTGCTTTGCGAACGTTTCCAGGGCCGGAATTGTAGGCAGCAAGTGCTAGCTCCCAATCTCCGAACATGGTATATAAACTGCTTAGATACTTGCAGGCAGCATCTGTTGCTTCATACGGATCAAACCGCTCGTCAATGTACCAGTCCTGGTGCAGTTTATACATATTGCCCGTATAAGGCATAAACTGCCAAAGGCCTCCAGCACCTACCCGTGAAATAGCCTGTGGGTTTAGCCCTGATTCAACTATTGAAAGATATTTCAGTTCATCCGGCAATCCATACTTTTTAAGGTACTGCTCGATAATTGGGAAAAACTGGGACGATCTTCTTATAACTTCCTTTGTATAGGGCCGGTTTTTTACAGTAAAATAATTCACAAATGCATACACCCGTTCATTAAAATGAAGTGGTATTTCATTTTCAATACATCCCATTCTGTCAGCTACCAGATCATAGGTTGCATGTTCAGAAAACATCTCAACAGGCTCTGCGACATCCTGAGAAAAAGCATTTAATGCTGTAAGAAAAGACAGTATAAATAGAAGTTTTTTCATGTAATTGACTACAACGTTACTAAATACTCGCTAAAAGTATACAACGCATGTTCTTCAAATTCATTAGCAACAATATGGAAACCGGTTGGCAAACCCTTCTTGGTTTTACCCATGGGAACTGAAATTGCGGGAAGTCCTGCAAGGCTTGCATGAACTGTGAATATGTCTTGCAAGTATTCTTCTATGGGACTATTCTTCTCCTTGTTAGCCTCAAATGCAGGCCCTGGGGCTGTTGGTGAAATAATGAAATCATAGGTTTTCAACAACTCTTTTGTTCTTTCCTTTATGAGACTTCTAACTCGTTGCGCTTTTGTATAATAAGCATCGTAGTATCCAGCGCTAAGTACGAAAGTTCCCATCATAATTCGCCTTTTCACCTCTTCGCCAAAACCTTTAGATCGGGTTTTGCTATATAGACCATACAAATCATTTTCTTTAGCTCTTAGTCCATACCTTACTCCATCGTACCTGGAAAGGTTTGAGCTGGCTTCTGCCATCGTAAGGATATAATAGGTTGGCAATAAATATTCAAGCAGGGGAAAATTAGCTTCTTCAACCGTATAACCTTGCTCCTTAAGCTTTTGAATCCATGTCTCAAAATGTGACCTTACTTCTTCTGATAAACCTTCAGATTCTAAGACTTGTTTGAAATAAACAAGCTTTTTTGACTTGTCAGTTGCCTTTGTTTCTGGAATTAAAACATCTGATGATGAACTGTCAAATTCGTCCTTTCCACATATAACATCAAATACTTTTTTATTGTCTGCCAGGTCTTTTGACAAAATTCCTATCACGTCAAAAGAGGAAGCAAAGGCCGCAAGACCATGACGAGATACATTTCCATAGGTTGGCTTTAAGCCAATAACGCCATTAAAAGAAGCGGGCTGACGAACAGAACCACCAGTATCGGAGCCAAGTGAAACCATACACAAATCAGCTTGAACTGCAACCGCAGAACCGCCTGAGGATCCACCAGCAACAAGATTGTTGTCTATATTATTAAGGACTCTTCCGTATGCACTGTTTTTATTTGATGAGCCCATTCCAAACTCATCACAATTTTGTCGTCCGATTATTATGGCGTCTTCCAGCAACAATCGCTCAACAGCGGTGGCAGAGAATTTAGCCGTAAATCCTTTTAGGATTTTGCTACTGCAGGTTAGTGAATGATCTTTGTAGCTGATCAGGTCTTTGATGCCCACAACCAAACCGGCAAGCTTGCCAACGGGCTGTTTATTAGCTAAACGCAAATCAATATCATCAGCTTTTGCAAGACATTCGTCTTCAAAAACTTCAAGAAAAGCATTTAAGTGCTTTTTATCTTTTATTCTTTGGAGATAATCCTCAATTATTCGCCTCATGGTAATCTTTGAGGCAAATAATTCAGATTGAATTGATTGGAGGGAACTGTAAAGCAACAGCTATTTTTTTTCAGGCTTATCGTTTATCCCTTCTTCTATTTCGTCTTTAATTTCCTTGGTTGCGTCTTTGAATTCTCTAATACCGCGACCCATGCCTCTTGCCAATTCAGGAATTTTTTTAGCACCGAACAAAAGCAAAAGAGCAAAAATGATGACGAAAATCTCAAATCCTCCCAAACTACCGAATATTGCGTACTCTATGTTCATATGTATAACGCTTTAATTAGGCTGTAAAGATAGGTATTCTGTTTTCAAGTGTATCTAACTTAAATAGATAATTTTGTTGCAAAAACGCGCTATAACTATTTTTTGGTAAGCCACAGCTCCGGATCCAGCTTGGTAAACGACTTCCAGATCTCGAAGTGAAGCTCAGCGATTCCATCATCTCCCGTTTGAACAGTTCCAATAGAGTCTCCAGCGTTAAGGGATTGACCGGTTTTTACAGTAACAGTATTTAGCTTAGCATATACTGAAAAGTAATCTCCATGATTTACAATTACAGCTTTATTAAAGCCCTGAATAACTACAACTCTAGAAACCTTACCTGATGAAACACATTTAACTTGGGTGTTTGGTGTTGTTTGGATTTCAACTCCTGGGTTATTTCTTTCAACGCCTTTTAGTATCGGGTCTTTGGAAATACCGAAATGTTGAGAAACAAACCCTTTAACAGGCCATGGTAAATGGGCTTTGTTTTTGGCGAAATCGGTAGATAACCCCTTGGTTGTAGAAGCAGCTTTAGCCTTTGCCATAGCAGCAGCTTCTAACTCTTTCTTAATTATTTCATCAATTAATTTATTAAGGGAGGCAAGTGCCTTGTTTCTTTTTTCAAGCTCTTTTTTAAGCTCTTTTTCGCGTGAGGCTAGTGAAGAAACAGCATTCTGTTCCTTCTCTTTAAGTGCTTCAAGCTTATTCTTTTCGGTAAGTTGCTGATCTAATAAACTTGCCTGTTCTTTCTTTTTAGTTTCTATTGATGCGATCTGTAGTGTTAGCATTTCTCGAACTGCATTGATCTGTTCCACCTGTTTTCTTCGCGCTTCCGAGTATTGTTCCATGTAATGCATGCGCCTGAAGAACTGATTGAACGATTCGGAAGAAAACAGAAAGGTGAGTATGTCTTGCCCGCGGCTTGCCTTATAGGCGGCATAAATCATGGCTGCATACTCCTTTTTAAGGTTTTCTTCGTCTTTTTTAAGCGAATTTATTATTTCCTGATCCTGAGCTATATCTTCTTCAAGTAAAGTAATTTCACTTTTGTAGTTAGCGATCAGGTTTTGTTGTGCATTGATTTGAAATTTATAGGCATTGAGTTGCCCAAGGCTGATCTTTTTTTGTTGAGCTGTTTTTTGAAGAGTGGCTTGTGCTTCTTTTATCTTTTCAAGATTTTCTTTCTTTTCTTTCTGTAATTGTTCTTTGGTTTTTTGTGCCAATACTGGCACAGAAAGAAGAAACAAGCCTAAAGCAAGAAGTGCTTTATTGAACTTCATATTTTTTTGGAACCGTAAACGGGAACTTTATGGGTTTATCCGAAGTTTCAACCTTAGAATGATCAATAGATAGCTGAGTTTCCAGTTCTCCAAACTCATTATGGTGAATAAGGGAGGCGAAAATGGAATAAGGAATTCCTTGATTATCAATTGGTCTAAAATCTTTATAAAGGAGCTTAAGTGAATTATCCGTTTCTTTTTCAGTTACGTTAACCTCTTCCAATTTCATGTTTTCCTGGCCAATATAATTGGTAATCCGAAAGTTATCGATGTTTTGTTTTATCACGTATCTCTTGCCAATAATTTTAGCATTGCTATCATCATTAAGAGGTTTTGGCATATCCCCAACAACTATGGCTTGAATCAACTCAAAGTCTATGGGAAACTGAAATTCTTTGCTCACTTCTTTGAAATCGTAAGCGTAGTATTGTTTTTCCACTTTGTTAATCACTTTCACGGAGTCCTTTGTAATAATTCCACGCACTCCTTGCACCCCTAACGCTCCGGATAGATTGAACCAGATAACACTGTCTTTTTTAAGACGAATTTGTGCAGTGGCATTTGTGGTTTTATGTGCTTCCTTGAATTCTACCTTCGATTTAATAGTCATATAATCAAAGTTGAGTTGCTCCACTTTTAAATCTTTGACAGGTGTGCTTCTGTTAAAAACAGTAATGTTTTTGCTACAAGATTGCAGCATTACCGAGCCTATTATCAGTAATCCTAAAAGTTTACTGAATGATCTTACCTTGTTCAATTTTCTTATCAATGTTTTTTATTGTTTTGTCAAGTTCCCTAGCTTTTTGCCATTGAATTTTGGCATTCTTAATGTCTCCCAGTTTATAAAGCACATCACCCAAGTGATCGAAATTCTCGGCATTGGCTTCTTTGTCTGCAACTACTTTTTCCAATACTCTTTTGGCTTCTTCATAAAATCCAAGTTTATATTGAACCCAGGCGTAAGTATCTAAATAAGCCAGGTTGTCCGAATTTAAGCGCATAAGCTTGGTGGACATTTCCTTTGCTTTTTCCAGATTCTGTCCTCGCAAAGATAGATAATAACTATAGTTGTTTAATACCAACTCGTTGTTGGGATTTATTTCCAAAGCGTGTTCATACGCTTCATCCGACTTTTCATACTCGTCAAGGCTGTTGTAGGTATCACCTAAATATCCATAAAACAGATCAAGCAGTTGGTTGTTATTGGCCGCCCTTTTGAGTCCCTCCTCAAAATAAAAAGCTGCTTCTTCATTTTGATCTTTTTGCAAATGTGCTACCCCTGCAACAAGGTAAAGCCATGCCTGGTTAGGGAAAGCTTCCAAAGCTTGCTCACTATGCAAAATGGTGCTATCTGCCTCATTCAGCTGAATCTCAAGATTTAGCAGGTTCTGCCAAACATTGAATTTGGAGGCATCGTAGGTTACGTATTTTGAATAAGAATTAATTGCTTTTTGCTTAAACAGATCAGTACTGTCTTTGGAAAGATATTGCTTTTGAACAAATGTAGAATAAACATCACCTCTAAGCAGATACCCGTTAGGATCGTTTGGGTGGACTTCAATTATTTTGTCACACAAAGCAGGCAATAATACTTCTAAGCGCTGATCTGGCAATAATGCCATGTATTTCATTACTGCATTTATTTTGGCATTAATGGGAACCAATGGATTGGAAAAACCTTTGTCCAGCTCTTTTTCGAAGTCGTCTAGCTTTCGTTCCTTTCGGTAGATATCGGCAAGGAAGAGGTGTGCACCAGCTACTTCAGGATTTGTTTTAAGCAAATTGTTTATTAAAGTGATTGCCTCTTCATCTTTGGAGTTGGAAGAAAGTACTTCTGCCAGCATTAACACATATTTGGGGTCATCAGGAAATGCATCAACCAGCTTTTGTCCTTCGGCAATAGCCTCATCTACTTTATTTAGTTTAAGATATATCTTTTGCTTTTGAACAGAAGCCTGTTCATTTACACCAAAATAATCTTCTGTTTTCTGGTAGGTTTCCAACGCCTTTTCATAATCCTTTAAGTACATGTACATTGCTCCTAGTTGGAAAAGATTGTGCTCTTCTCCGGGGATAGTCCTTAAAAGCTCTTCGTAATATTCGGTTGCCTTTTCAAGATCGTTGGTGTTGGTATAGATATCAGCGGCTAGCAGGTAGTAGTACGGATTTTCTTTATTTAGCTCCAATGCTTTTTCAATGGAAAGTTTGGCCGCATCCGTTTGATTGGTCTTGCTGTATATCTGGGCAAGCTTAAAATAAGCTACATCGTTTTCAGGAACCAGTTGTAAACTGGATCTAAAGCTGTTGACAGCTTTAGCATAATCTTCAAGAATATACTGTTTTTCTCCTTCCGTAAAATAGTATTCGGATTCCTGTTCAATATACTCATTACTCTTGGAAACCGTTTCTTTTTTGCCTTTTTGCTTCTTCTGGGCATAAACATTGGTTGTAACTCCTTGAAGAAGAAATAAGCTAATAAGAAAATAAAGGCCTGTTTTTAAATGCATTATAATTCAAAAGTAATTCAATTACTTATTTTTTATGAAGTGGTGTGGGTAAGTATCGTTATTCGATGGGTTGAAAAATACGTTTTCGTTCAATTGAATAGGTTATGGCAATGAATGCAAGTGTCACAATAATATTCAATGCGCAATCCAACCACATATTGCTTAACGTAATGTGGTAACCAAAGTATATTAGGGTAAGTACAATAATTGTATAAACAATCAAAGGTTTAAAATTATAAGGTACGGGATATCGTTTTTTCCCCATACGATAGCTTACCAGAGACATAACAAAATAGGCAACTACAATTGTTACTGCACTGCTTATATAGCCAAATCTGCCAAGGAAAAAGTAATTACCCGTAAACGTAATAATGGCACCAATTAGCGTATAAAGGATGCCATACGAAGTTTGATCCTTCAACTTAAACCAAATGGATATGTTAATGTACACGCCAAACAGAAGCTTGCCAAACATAATAATCGGCACCAGGAACAGAGCAACGCGGTACTCGGGTCTGCGAAGAAGCAAGTCGGCAATTAAATCGATGTTAAGACAGACTGCAAGCATTATTAAAAGTGCCATTATAAAATAAAAATGCATTGTTTTGGCAAAAAGCGCAGGTGCTTGCTTATCCTTAGCCTGAGAAAAGAAAAAAGGCTCCACTGCATAACGGAATGCCTGTATAGCCAGCATCATTAGTGCGCCTAATTTAAATGTTTGGCTATAGACCCCCTGTGCAAAAACACCTCCTTTACTCCATTCTGCAACAGCCACTTTATCTAATTCGTTGGTAACCCATCCTGCAAACCCTGTTATAAGAATAGGCAATGCATAAAAAAGCATTGGTTTTAGTACATTCCAGTTTAGCGAAAGTTTAATTTGAAGAAACTCCTTAGCTAACAAAATAAACCAGACAGAGTTACTAATTAGGTTAGCTAAAAATATATATTCGATGCCTAAATTTGGGTTGTATATAGAATCTACCATCGGCTTAAGCCCAACCAAAAATTCCTGATTGTGAATAGCCGGGAACAAAACAAGAAAAAGTAATTGCAGACCAATGTTGCCCAATATGGCTATTGTTTTGGCTGCAGCGAACTTAATTGGGCGGTTCTCTAACCTAAGTCTGGCAAAGGGTATGGCAGTTGCTCCGTCAATAAATACAATAGCCGCCAGCCAATAGATCATCCGGGCATTTATGGCAATATTAAACTTAGAGGTAAGAAAAACTGACAAATAAGGAGTGCCGATTGAAATAAAGATGGAAAACAAAAGGCTAATGAATATGACAGAGGTAGCAGCTACATGATAGGTTTTAGGATTATCATCTTTGGTTGCAAACCTGAAAAAGGTGGTTTCCATTCCAAAAGTTATTAGGATTAGAGCCAGCGCTGTGTACCCGTAAAAATAGGATACAACCCCAAGTTCATTTTTTAAGAATAGTGTAGTGTGTAGAGGAACCAAAAAATAGTTGATGATTCTTCCCAGAATACTGCTTACACCATAAATGATGGTTTGACCTGCCAGTTTTTTTAAATGACCCATGGAGCTGAATGGTAGTTAAACAACAGGGTGAGATATATTAATGGCCTGCAAATTCGGGTTTACGCTTTTCAAGAAAAGCTTTGGTGCCTTCTGTTTTATCTTCTGTCTGACAGCAATGAGCAAATCCGTTGGCCTCTACCTGGTATCCATTTTCATCACTAAAAACTGCATTTACGCAGGTTATCACCATTCCAACAGCTAAAGGAGCTTTGGCCAGAATCTTTTTCATTATCGATTCAACCTTGTTTTCTAACTCTTTCGAATTCTCCACAACATGATTTACCAGGCCCAGGCTAAGTGCTTCGTCAGCACTTATTAAGTCTCCTGTCATCATTAATTCCAATGCTTTTGCTTTGCCCACAAGCTGCGTAAGGCGCTGCGTACCTCCATACCCTGGAATAAGCCCAAGGTTAACTTCCGGTTGGCCAAACTTTGCAGACTTAACTGCAACTCTAATGTGGCAGGCCATAGCAAGTTCGCAACCACCTCCCAGGGCAAATCCATTAATAGCGGCTATTACGGGCTTTTCACACTTCTCAATTTCTTCAAAAACATTTTGCCCGTTTTCTGCAAACCTTCTTCCATTTACATCGTTCAAATCTGCTATCTCAGTAATATCGGCTCCGGCAACAAACGATTTATCCCCAGCGCCTGTAATAACTATTCCAGAAACTTGGGGATTATTCTTGGCAAGCTCAATAATATCACCAAGTTCCTTTATGGTTTCAATATTTAGTGCATTTAAACTGGCAGGTCGGTTAATCGTAATCGACATAACCCTGTCATCTAAGGAAACAAGAAGGTTTTCAAATGAATTCATATTTTGCAAGATTAAAATACAGGGCAAATGTAAGTAAATAACCTTTCGGTTCGCATTTATACCAATATGAATATGATTTTCCCGTTCTGGGAATTGGAGAAATTAAAAAACCTTGTTTTTGAGCATTTTAGGGTGTTTTGCAAACTGGCACAAAGTTGTATAGGTACTACTTGGTTTTGGTTAGTTATATATGACAACTATAGTTGGCATATACTACGCCCGGGTGTGGTTACCCGGGCGTTCTTTTAAATATGAAGCAAAAGTGATTTTCAGGGAATAAAATTCATCTAATGGTTTTTTGAGTTTTAATAACACGAACATGAAAAGGATTACTTTCTTTTTAATTTTTTCCTTACTTTTTAGTAAATTAATTGAGGCACAAGACATATCTAATAACAATTATTCAGGTAGCTGGACCGATAACAATTCATGGAATGGAGGATCGGGGTGGTCGCAAGGGGGCACCCCAGCAACACTTGGTTTGCCCGATGGAACGGCTAGAGATATTACTATTCAAGGTTATATTGAAGTAGGCACGGCTCCGGCACCAGTTCCAGGATCTGGGAATATATTAACCTTTTCAGCCAATAAAGATTCATATGACTTTATTGTAAATGATACACTGGTAGTTTATGGTGATGTGGATTTCGCTAATAAATCCATGAACTTGGTTTTAGGACCAGGTGCTGTTTTTATAGTTTTTGGAAATTTAGATATGAATAATAAAATAGACATAGCTTCCAGTGGAACACTGGTGGTCTCTGGAAATTTTAATAAGTCAGGCTCTCAAGGGTCTTATACGGGAACCGGTAATGTATATGCTGGTTCTTTTAGTGGAGATGCTGAAAATACTATTGATTCAAGTGGAGATAGTTCATTTATAATAGATCAATTATCTGATGATGGATTCGGAGATATTGAAAACTTTGTTAATAACAATGGTACAACCCCACTACCTATTGAATTGCTCTATTTTGTTGGAGAGGAATCTGGCAGCCAAATTGTTTTAAAATTTGCCACAGCAATGGAGGAAAACTTTGACTATTTCGCAATAGAGAAAGCTTATGATGGTGTGGATTTTGAAACGATTGGCGAGATAAGTGGTTCTGGAAACAGTTCATCAAAAAACGAGTATAGCTATTTGGATACTAATCCAGAGCCTGGCCTCAATTACTATCGATTAAGATCAGTTGATTTGGATGGCACTTTTGAATTTTCTGAAACCATATTGGTTAAGTTTACTGCTAACCTGCAATTAGAGGTTTCTCCAAATCCATCTTCGGGTCGCATTTCTTTGAGAACATCTTTGCCCACCACAGGAGGACTCATGTATAACATGATAAATCAACAAGGCATGGTGGTAATTAGGGGAGAGCTATCACAATTTAATACAGAAGTTGATCTTTCCGGCTTGCCAAAGGGTATCTACATTGTCCGGCTTCTTGATGCACCCAATTCAAGAGCTCAGCGAATTGTACTAAAGTAAACTCCTGTTTACCACACTACTTCCAATCATCTCTTCCCACAATTGGCATATATTCCTATTTTGGGAAGAGTGATTTTATAAAAACCTTGTTTTTAGCCTTATTAAGCTATTTTTCCTTTTGGCACGAAATTGACAATGTTTAATTGATTTACTTTTCAACTGCAAATGTTTGCAAAAGTTGGCTTCTGCACCCGGATTTGTTATCCGGGTGCTTTTTTTCAGAATTTACAAATTATAAGATTTACAGAATATGTACAACCATCTACTATTGGCGCCTTAGGGCGCCATTTTTTGTTGCCTACTTTTACATAGAAGCCACCTTTGGTTCAAGTTCGGAGAGCATTACCTCAACAAGTTTCTTCATATCAAAAGTGTGTTTCCATCCCCAGTCCTTTCTTGCGTTCGAATCATCGATCGAGTTAGGCCATGAATTCGCAATGTTTTGTCTGTAATCTGGGTTATAAGTTATTTTAGCTTCAGGTATTTGCTTTTTTATTTCCTGATAAAGCTCTGCAGGAGTAAATGAGATAGCAGAGAGATTGTAACTGGTTCTTACTTTTATAGAGGGTTTATCCGCTTCCATAATATGAATAGTTGCTTCTACTGCATCATCCATATACATCATAGGAAGTATGCAATCTTCTGCAAGAAAACATTCGTATTGTTCACCTTGTAGTACTTTATAAAAAATATCTACAGCGTAGTCCGTTGTTCCGCCACCGGGCAAAGTCTTAGAACCAATTAAACCGGGATAGCGAACACTTCGGACATCAACCCCATATTTTTCATGGTAATACTGGCACCATCGTTCACCTGCCAGCTTAGAAATACCATATACCGTATTAGGATCCATTATGCAATCCTGGGGTGTATTGTCTTTTGGTGTGGTGGGCCCAAAAACAGCTATGGAGCTTGGCCAAAATATTTTAATTGAATTATTCTCTTTAGCCAGGTTCAGCACATTGAGGAGGCTGGTCATATTTAAGCTCCAGGCCAAGGGAGGGTTTTGTTCACCTTTGGCAGAAAGGATGGCAGCCAGGTGGTAGATAGTATCGATTTGATGCATTTCTACAATGCTTTTTAAAGCATCAAAATTCATTGCATCCAATATTTCGAAAGGGGCATCTTTGACTCCTCCTTCCGGAGGATGAATATCTGAAGCTATAACATTGTTGATACCATATTTACTGCGTAAACCAGCAGTTAGTTCTGTGCCTAGTTGACCACAGGCACCAATTACTAAACACTTTGTCATTCTCGGTTAATTTTAGACAAATGTAGCATTACCTATGCACATGAACGGAGCCTATTTTAAAAAATATGCTGGTGGTCGTAAGGACAAATTTGGAAGTGTATATTTGTTGAAAACAATATACCATTTAAACATAAAGGGCTATGTACGAGAAGATGAAACCTGTTTTAGAAAAAACCCTGAATGAAATACGCGAGGCAGGGTTATATAAAAATGAAAGGATTATAACAACACCTCAGGGAGCCGAAATAAAGACTGCTGACGGGAAGGAAGTAATAAATTTTTGTGCCAATAATTATTTAGGACTCTCTTCTCATCCAAAAGTAATAGAGGCAGCAAAAAGGGCGATTGATTCACATGGTTATGGTATGTCTTCAGTTCGTTTTATATGTGGAACTCAGGACATACATAAAGAGCTTGAAAGTAAAATATCCAAATTTTTGGGCACTGAAGATACTATACTTTATGCTGCTGCTTTTGATGCCAACGGGGGTGTATTTGAACCATTATTAGGAGAGAATGATGCAATTATATCTGATGCTTTGAACCACGCCTCCATTATTGACGGGGTTAGGCTATGTAAAGCTATGCGCTACCGCTATACCAATAGCGATATGAATGATTTGGAAGAACAGCTGAAAGCTGCGGATGAAGCTGGAGCCAATCAAAAAATCATCGTTACAGATGGTGTTTTTTCAATGGACGGAAACATAGCACAGTTGGATAAAATCTGTGATTTAGCAGATAAATACAATGCATTGGTTATGTCAGATGAATGTCATTCAACGGGGTTTATGGGAAAAACAGGACGTGGAGTGCACGAGTATCGAGGTGTAATGGGAAGAATAGATATAATTACAGGAACTTTAGGCAAGGCACTGGGAGGTGCTTCAGGAGGGTTTACTTCTGGTCGAAAAGAAATAATCGAATTACTTCGCCAGCGATCTCGTCCCTATTTGTTTTCCAATACGGTGGCTCCATCAATAGTTGGAGCATCCATTGCTGTAATGGATATGTTAAGTGAGACAACGGAGCTGCGTGATAAATTAATGGAAAACACTAAGTACTTCCGAGAAAAAATGACAGAGGCCGGGTTTGATATTAAACCGGGAATTCATCCAATCACACCCATCATGTTGTATGATGCAGTGCTCTCACAACAGTTTGCGGAAAAACTTTTACAAAAAGGAATATATGTAATTGGTTTTTATTATCCTGTTGTGCCTAAAGGGCAAGCCCGCATTAGAGTTCAGGTTTCTGCAGCACATGAAAAGCATCATTTGGATAAAGCAATCAAGGCATTTACCGAAGTTGGAAAGGAGCTGAGAGTTATCAACTAGTTGCATAGACCAAATAAAAAGGGCCAACTTTAAGTTGGCCCTTTTTATTATGAGCAGAATCAATATCTATACTCGTCTGTTTTGTAGGGGCCTTCTACTTTAACATTTATATATTTGGCCTGCTCCGGAGTAAGCACGTCCAAACTAACCCCTATTTTCTCGAGATGCAGCCTGGCTACTTTTTCATCCAAATGCTTGGGCAATGTGTAAACTTTGTTTTCATACTTATCTGAATTATTCCAAAGTTCAATTTGTGCCAGTGTTTGGTTGGTAAATGAATTTGACATTACAAACGAAGGGTGGCCAGTAGCGCACCCCAGGTTAACCAAACGGCCTTCTGCTAAAACAATAATCTCATTGCCGTTGCCAACGGTATATTTATCTACCTGCGGCTTTATTGTATCTTTCGTATGGCCATATTTTTTGTTCAGCCAGGCCATGTCTATTTCATTATCAAAATGACCAATATTGCAAACTATGGTCTTATCACCCATCGATTCAAAATGGCGCTCCGAAATGATGTCTTTATTACCTGTTGCAGTTACCACAATATTTGCTTCCTTAACTGCATCGTCCATTTTCTTTACCTCAAAGCCATCCATTGCAGCCTGAAGTGCACAAATAGGATCGATCTCGGTTACGATAACTCGTGTACCTGCACCTCTTAATGAAGCAGCAGAACCTTTTCCAACATCACCATACCCGGCAACAACAGCTACTTTACCTGCCATCATAATATCAGTTGCTCGTCTAATGGCATCTACTAAAGATTCTTTACAACCGTATTTGTTATCAAATTTTGATTTTGTAACGGAGTCGTTCACATTGAAAGCAGGGATAGGCAGCGTGCCGTTTATTTGGCGTTCCTGTAACCTGTGAACACCGGTTGTAGTCTCTTCAGAAAGGCCCTTAATATCTTTAACAAGTTCAGGATACCTGTCAAGTACCATATTTGTTAAATCTCCTCCGTCATCAAGGATCATATTTAGTGGCTCTCCACCTTCAAAAGCAAATAGAGTTTGCTCTATGCACCAGTCAAACTCTTCTTCATTCATGCCTTTCCAAGCAAAAACAGGCACTCCTGTTGCTGCTATAGCTGCAGCAGCATGGTCCTGAGTTGAAAATATATTGCACGATGACCATGTTACATCTGCACCCAGCTCCACCAGGGTTTCAATTAGTACTGCTGTTTGAATTGTCATGTGGAGGCATCCTGCTATTCTGGCACCTCTTAGTGGCTTTGATGCTCCAAATTCTTCTCTGAGAGACATCAGACCTGGCATTTCAGCTTCGGCAAGTTTTATCTCTTTTCTTCCCCAGTCAGCCAAAGAAATGTCTTTTACCTTGTATTTTAGTGTTTCTATCATATTTAACAACAAATGATTTCTTTATAAGAGCACAAAATTAGCACTTTTGTTCAAGAACCCATACTATGTCTCACAAGCCCATTAAACTTTCAGTTGTTATTATTACTCTCAATGAAGAGAAAAACATTGGGAGGTGTCTTGACGCTGCATGGCAGGTGGCAGATGAAATCATTGTTGTTGATTCTTTTTCGACAGATAGAACTCGTGAAATATGTGAAGAAAAAGGAGTTTCTTTTATCGAGCATCCTTTTGAAGGATATGGCGCACAGAAAAATTATGCAATTTCTAAAGCTAATTTCGATTTTATACTTTCAATTGATGCAGACGAAGTACTTTCAAATCAATTGATAAGTAGCATAAGAAAAGTAAAACAGGGACCGAATTACAGTGCGTATGCTATCAACAGACTATCATTTTATGTGGATAGATTTATTAAACACGGACATTGGTTCCCTGATAAAAAGATTAGATTGTTCCACAAAAAATCAGGTAGTTGGACATCACATAAAGTACATGAAGTCTTTCAGCTGAAAAAGAGTGTAAAAACACCCGTTTTAAAGGGAGTTTTACTCCATTATACTTTCCATTCCATATTTGATCATATCCGCCAGGCAAATAATTTTTCCGAAATTGGAGCAAGACAACTTTCTGATCAATCAATTTTCTTTTTGTTTTTAAAAGCGCTAATAAGTCCTTTATGGGGATTTATATATGGCTATATAGGGAGATTGGGCTTTCTTGATAAATGGTATGGTTTAATTATAGCAGTTATCTCATCTGCTGAGACTTTTTTAAAGTATACAAAAGCAATAGCAAAAAAAACAGCTTTGTCTTCAAGCCAAACTGAATTAGAATTATTTCCAAGTGTTTCACTTATCATATCAACATACAATTGGCCGCAGGCATTGGCTAAATCTTTGGATAGCATAAAAACTCAATGGCTGCTACCTAACGAAGTTATTGTTGCAGACGATGGATCAGGTGAGGAAACTAAGCTTTTAATAGAGAAGTACAAAGAAAATTTTCCGGTTCCATTAATTCATTGCTGGATTGAGGATAAAGGCTTTCGTTTGGCAAAAGCTAGAAATGAAGCTATCAAAATGGCTAAATATGAATACATACTTCAAATTGATGGAGACATTATTTTGAATAAATATTATGTATATGATCAGGTTCATTTTGCCAAGCGAGGCAGTTTTGTTAGGGGAAGTAGGGTTTTAATGAATGCCGATGCGACCAAGCGATTATTTGAGGGTAAAATTGGAGTGCCTAATGTGTTTATGAGAGGCATTATTAACTTTTTTAATGGGTTACGAATACCGTTCCTTCAAAAAATAGTTGCAACAAAAAGACTTTCTATTGAAGGAATACGAGGTTGCAATATGGGATATTGGAAAGAAGATGCTTTTAAGGTAAACGGTTATAATGAAGAAATTGAAGGTTGGGGCAGAGAAGACAGCGAATTTGTGGCAAGGCTTGTAAATAATGGAATTTATAAAAGAAATATTCGGTTTGGAGGAATTCAATTTCATATTTATCACAAAGAATATGATAGGGAATTACTCCACCAAAATGATAGTATATTAGACTCAACCACTAATAACAATTTGCTTTACTGTAAAAATGGAATTGAGAAAATTGGAATAGATATCAATACAAACGACAAAACAAATGAAGTGATTGAGTTGAAAAGCAATGATTGAAATAATCAAATCATTTTTTAAGTTTTCTTCACTTTTAATAAAAAGCTAAAAAATGCAGAGGGAAAACCTTCTAATAACAACTGTTGGAACACTTGATTTCGTATCTTCTTGGTTGCAAGATGATCGTAATTTTGATATTGCTCTAGTTTATTATCCTCAGAACATTACAGAGGAAGTTAAAACAAAGCTCGAAAATATTGCAGACTATGTGTTTTATGAGAATGGATTCAAATACACGGTTCTTAAATCCGTTTTGAACAAACATCCTTATCTTTTAAACTACAAATACTTCTGGATGCCTGATGACGATATTAAATTGGTTAAGGGGACTACCAACTTACTCTTTGAAACAGCCGATCAATATTCCTTAGGCATTTCACAGCCGAGTACCTCTTCAAAAAATATTTCCTGGAAAATTGTTCGTCATAAGCCCGGCTATATTCTTCGCTACTCAAATTTTGTTGAAGTTATGTGTCCGATTTTTTCCAGATCTGCGCTAGATGCTTGTTTAGACTCATTTTCATATTCAAAATCTGGCTGGGGCCTTGATTTTCTGTGGCCTACTCTAATAGAAGAAGATGTAGCTATAATTGATAAAATAATGGTTGAGCATACAAAGAAAATCAACTTGGAAGGTGGGGCTCTTTACAAAAAATTATTAAAAGAAACTGGTAAAACACCAAGTCAGGAAATGCTGGAACTAGAGAAAAAATATGACCTCAAAATGGAGCCAGGTATACTTTCGTTTGTATATGAAGATTCAATTCTTGGCTATTTGAAAAGAAAAATTGCAGGAGCGTAAAAAGTTGAAAATCGCCTATTTGATTTTAGCCCATAAAGAGCCTCAGCAGCTTTATCAAATGATCGAAAGCTTGTACAGTAAGGATGTCCAATTTTTTGTTCATATCGATGTGGCAAGTAGTATTAACGACTTCAAAAAGTTATTTGATAATAAACAATATGTAAACATCTCTTCTAAGTTCAAAACAAGTTGGGGAAGCTTTAACCTTGTACGATCTGAGTTGCATTTGTTGGAGAAGGCTTTTGCATGGGGGGCAGATAGATATGTGCTTTTAAGTGGTCAGGACTATCCCATTAAATCAAATGATCAAATTGCTCTTTTTTTTGAGCAGAATAAGAATATCGGATTCATTGAAGGAGAAAAGCTACCAAAAATTAATTGGTCAGAGCATCAGAACGGATTATTCAGAATAAACAGATTTCATTTTGAAATTTTTGGTTCCTGGAAATCTTTTCCGCCTCATTCGAAAAAACCGATTTTAAGACAAATCTTTAATAAAAGTGCCAGTTGGTATTTTAAGCTATTTATAAGGAATAAGCAGATTAAAGACTATTATCATGGTGGGCAATGGTGGGTTCTTACATTAAAGCAAGTAGATTATGTGCTTCGAAATTCAAATTTTTACACTACTGTTTTTAAGCGGTTTTATATTGCCGATGAACTTTTTATTCAAACATTATTATACAATGCACCAGAGGGAATGTTTAAATTGAAAAACCATAACTTACATTTTATTAAGTGGCCTGATTATTCTTCAAGCCCTGAGGTTCTTACAACCGATTACTTTGACGAACTTTTGAGTTCTAATAAATTATTTGCGAGAAAATTTGATTTCGTAAAAAGTGAGAACTTGGTCAATAAACTAAATGCCGTAAATTCTGGTGTATAAATCCATGAATTTTTTTGAAATAGATTGAGACATAAAATCCGTTGGTGGATTTGTAAAAACAGGTTTGTAAAGTTGTTGCTCTATTTTTGATGCAAGTTGTTCATAGTTAGATGGGTCAAAAAATAAGCTATTTGCTCCACCCACTTCTTCCAAACAAGTTGAATTAGAGGCTATTACCGGTGTTCCGCTAAATCTGGATTCTAAAATTGGTATTCCGAAACCCTCATAAAAACTGGGGAAAATAAACACAGAAGCCAGCTGATAAAATGACGATAATTCAAAAGGGGTTGGGTTAGAAGCTTCGCTAGCAAAAATGATCTTATCTGATAGGTCATTTTTTATGGCATAGTCTTTTAACCTTGCTTTGTAAGCCTCTCCATTTCCAACAATTACAAGAGGCAAATCCATTTTACCTTTCAGGTAATTCATGGCCTTCAATATCACCAAGATGTTTTTGTTTTCGTTCAGAGCTCCTACATAAAGAAGAAAGTTTTCCGGCAAACCCCATTTTTGTTTCACAGCTTCCTTTTCCTCCGGTGTTCTTTTAGAATAGAAAACCTCGTTACAACTTTGGTAAATTACGCTAATCTGTTCTTCAGCAATCCTAAATTCCTCCAGAAGGTCATTCTTGGTTTGCTCTGAAATAGCAACAATATGGTCAGCATTAGTAACAGCGAATTTTACTTTACTATAATATATTCTTCTATCAATAGGTTTATAAAATTCAGGATGCTTTAAAAAAATCATATCGTGAATAGTTACGATTGACTTTGCTTTTAACTTTTTAATATCTCTGGGCAATTCCTGAGATAAGCCATGAAAGACGTTAAGATCATCTTTTGCAGCTATTTTTCCCAAATTCAGGCTTCGCCATGCGCTTTTAGATAAACTATTAAGCCACCCAGAGGGCTCGTGTACATGTATGGTTTCCTGTGATATAAAATCGGAATTAACATATTGCTTTGAAGCTTTCGGAGTGTACAGGTGGTAGTGGCTTTCAGGATAAAACTTAACCAATCCATAGAGAATATTACGTGCATAGTTTCCTAACCCCCTATCATTCAAAAACAGTCGTTTTGCTTCAAACCCTATTCGCATGGCTCAAATCTAGGGTAATTGAAATCCTGTTGGCAATAAATTGAAAAATTATTGTCATGGCTGTTACGAATGTTAGATTTTTGTTTACTTGTAAAATAGAATAAAAGAAAATCTGACTATTGAATGAGAGAGGCAATTTCTATTTCACCTAATAGGATTTTGGTTATTAAACTTCGAAAACTGGGTGACGTACTCAGTACCACACCAGCATTACGACAAATCAGAGAATTGTACCCTGAAGCGGAAATCACTTTTTTAACTGAACCTCTCGGCTCAAAAGTTTATGAACATTCCAGTGTTGTAAATCACCTTCTTATTTTGTCCAGAAAGCCTTCAGCCAGCGAATATATTGGCATGTGCTTCAAGATTTTTAGAATAAGGTTTGATCTTGTTATTGATCTGTATTTTCACAGTAAAACCGCATTATTTACTTTAATGAGTGGTTCAAAATACAGATTTGGCTTTTCAAAAACCGGAAAGCCAACCTGGGCGTATAATTATACTGCTCAGCTTACAGAGCATGATAGAACTAAAGTTTATTGCACCAATCATCAGCTAAAACTTATTGAACCTTTGGGTATTGATTATACCGATAACAAAGTAGAATTTGAGGTTACCGATACTATTCGAACGAGTGCTCAAAGGTTTGCCAAGGACAATAAGTTTTCGGATAAAACAGTTGCTTTTTGTGTTTTATCTGAGCGATCATTTGCTCAGGTACCCACAGATTTACTTAAACAAATCGGCAACTACCTGGTTAAAAATGGGTACAAGCTTTATTTTATTTATGGCCCAAATGAAAAGCATCTGGCTTTAAAAGTTTACGAGCTCATTGATAGCAAAGAGAGCTGCATTATAGATTATGGTATTCCTACTGTTGCAGAGCAAAGAACCATTTTCGAGTCCTGCTGTATGTTTATTGGCAACGATGGTGGCAATAAGCATTTAGCTACAGCGGCAAATATTCCAACTATTGGTTTATTTTATGGGGATAATCCCTTGGTTTGGACACCTGAAGACAGAGATAAACACAGATTTTTGCAAACAATGGATAATTTAAATGCTTTTCAGGATTTCAAATTACTCTTTTCAAAATGGTCCTTTGAAAAGAGAATTTTTAATGAGTAAAATTTTTACTCATTAATCTTCGTCTACCAAATACAGGAATAAAATAGTAGAATTGCAAAAAAAGTCAGAATGACTATAAGCGGTTATACGTTTGTTAGAAATGCTGTAAAATTGGGTTATCCACTAAAGGAATCCATCCAATCGATTCTGGAACTAGTGGATGAGTTTGTTTTGGCCTACGTTCCTGGGGATGATGATGATGATACTTTGGAAGTAATTCAATCTATTACCTCACCTAAAATTAAAATAATTGAAGCTGAATGGGAGCCCGAACGGTTTAAGCAAAATACGCTTTATTCATACCTGTCTGATGTAGCAAAAAACAAATGTATTGGAGAATGGCTTTTCTATTTACAGGTTGATGAGGTGGTTCATGAAAACTATCTTCCAGTTATTGAAAATGCATGCATGCAGTATGTAAATAAGCCAGAAATAGAAGGATTATTATTTAATTACAGACATTTCTGGGGAGATTATGAGCATTGTTTTACCCATCATGGCTGGTACCCAAGAGAAATAAGAGTGATACGAAATCTGCCTGAGATTCATTCATGGAGAGATGCACAATCGTTTAGGTACTACGATCAATTTGAGGCAACTACTGAGTATTATCGAAAGAAGGAGCATACCAGAAAATTGAATGTTGCCTTGATACCTGCTGAGATTTTTCATTACGGTTGGGTACGACCACCATTAACAATGTCAGACAAGCAAAACAGAATGAGTAGAACATGGGATCCGTCAAGGAGTACTAGTTATCTACACGAATTCGATTATGGTAATTTGGGCAAAGTGCCTTTATTTAAGGGTACCCATCCGGCTTTAATGGAAGAAAGGGTAAAAAAATTAGATTGGAAGGATAAGTTGAACTATGGTGGCAAGAAGGATTTAAGCAGGCATAAGTTCAAACACGAAAAAATCAAGTATAGAATCAGGTCATGGATAGAGTTGAACTTGCTTGGAGGAAGAGAAATAGGAGGATTCAGGAATTATAAAATTGTAGCTAAATTTAGCGGTTCGAGGAATTAATGTATGAAAATTCTTTCAGCAGAAAAGATTAGGGAAGCCGATGCTTATACCATTGAAAATGAGCCCATAAAATCCATCGATTTGATGGAACGGGCCGCACAGGCATTTGTTAACTGGTTTGTAAAAGAGTACGATTCCAATACCGGGGTACTTTGTGTAGCAGGCCCTGGAAATAATGGAGGAGATGCACTTGCAATTGCACGTATGCTTTCCAAGCGATCTTACAATGCAAGGGTATTACTGGCATCTCCAAATGCAGAGGGTTCAAGGGATTACCAGATGAATCTTCGAAGGCTTCCTAGAGATGTCAAACGTATTGATTCTGTTAGTGAAACCCGAAGTAAAATAATCGTGGACGGAATTTTTGGCTCCGGACTTGCCAGGCCAATTGAGGGTAATCTTGCCAAACTAGTGGATGAAATCAATAATTCAGGGAAAAAAATAGTATCAGTAGATATTGCCTCAGGGCTGAGTTGTGACGGACATGCTCTGGGAGAACATGTAATAATGCCAGATCATACAGTTACGTTTCAATTACCCAAACTGGCATTTATGTTCCCGGAGAATGCAGCCTTTGTAGGACAATGGACGGCCATTCCTATTGGATTGGATAGTGAATTTATAAGTGCTCAGCAATCTCAGTTTCATTTTCAGGTGGATAAAGAAATAAAGGAGGTTATCAGCCCACGCAAAAAATTCGCACACAAAGGTACGTTTGGTCATGCCTTATTGATTGGAGGGAGCTATGGTAAGATTGGCGCCATTACCTTAGCTTCAAAAGCGTGCTTACGTTCAGGGGCTGGCAAAGTCACTACGTTATTACCTAAATGTGGATATGGCATCATTCAGACTAGCGTGCCTGAGGTAATGTGCATGACAAGTGGAGAGGATTATCTGGAGGGATTTTCAATGGAAACGATTAAAGAGTTTTCTGCCATTGGTCTCGGTCCGGGAATGAGTATTACACAAAGTATTTTATCACTTTTTACCAATATTATTAAAGCTATAAAGCAACCAATCGTTATCGATGCGGATGGATTGAATTTATTGGCTGAGAATAAAGAGCTTTTAGAGATGCTGCCGGCACAAAGTATTCTTACCCCACATGTAGGGGAATTTAACAGGTTGGCACATCCAACATCCAGTGGTATTGAACGAGTTGAACTTCAGCGAGCCTTTTCTAAAAAATACAACGTTATTGTAGTTTTAAAGGGGGCACACACCACTATTTCGGATACCGAAGGAAACATCTGGTTTAATTCAACAGGAAATCCGGGAATGGCTACTGCAGGCAGTGGGGATGCTCTTACGGGAATGATAACAGGATTATTGGCTCAGGGGTACAATCCTTTAGAGGCATCCAGAATTGGAGTATTTATGCATGGTAGGGCAGGTGATTTAGCAAAACAGGAGTTGGGTGAAATATCTATTATGGCATCAGACATCGTGGAACGAATTTCTTCGGCCTTTATTTCAATTTAGCCCAACCTTTTCATAAAAAAGCACGTACTTTGTTAAAGTGCTTTAAACCTTTTGGTCTGATTCTTGTCTAATTAGACAAAAAATGAAAGTATGGGAAAGATGAAATTTCTACTTGTTCTTATTGGGGTACTACTCCTGGGCATTAGCTCTTATGGGCAAGGGGCTGAATATCCCTCCTATAATTCACGCGACCTGCAACTCAAAAATCAGATTCAGATTTATCCTAATCCCAGCGTAGATTTTGTGAAGGTAACTATTGAAGAGTCTAATCTGGTGGATCCCAGAATAGTTGTTCATAGTATAATTGGTAGCAGAGTTGAGGTGGCAACTGAAAAAACCGACTCGGATAATTTTACAGTAAATGTAAAAGATCTCCCAGCAGGGTATTATTTACTGGCTGTTAAAGATGAATCCACAGGGTTTAGCAAAACCTACAAGTTTCTTAAACGCTAATCTTCGGGTAATTCTTCTCCGCAAATCTTACAATATTTAGCATCATTATCGTGGTCGGCAAAATTGCAGTTTGAGCAAATCCTGTCAGTTGAGTTTTTATCTTGTGACATGGTCATTCCCAATTCTGCGGTTACAATACCGGTTGGCACCGCTATAATGGCATAACCCATAATCATAATAAGTGCTGCTACACCCTGGCCCAAAACAGTTACAGGGGCGATATCTCCATAGCCAACCGTAGTTAGTGTTACAATAGCCCAATAAACCGATCGAGGGATGCTGGTGAACCCGTTTTTGCCTCCTTCAATAATGTACATAAGCGTACCCATAATTATGACAATTATGCTCACAGCCGTTATAAACACAATGATCTTTGGTCGGCTGGCTTTTAAGGCTCTTCGTAATTGCGAAGCTTCACCTATGAATCTTGCAAGTTTAAAAATTCGAAATACACGCAATAACCTAAAGCTGCGAAGAACTATGAGCGAATGAGCTCCTGTAAAAATGAGCGCAAGGTAGGTTGGCAATGTAGATATCAGGTCAATAATACCAAAAAAGCTGAAGGCATAACGTGTTCGATTGGATGAAACATACAATCGCAGGACGTATTCAACCGTAAAGAGCACCGTGAAAATCCATTCGAGCGTGTCAAATAGAACACCATATTCTGCGTTAAGAGACTTAACACTTTCAAGCGAAACCGTAACTACGCTAAGTAAAATGAGCACTAAAAGAGCAACATCAAAGAATTTACCCCACCAGGTATCGGCTTCAAAAATTATTATATAGAGTCTTTCTTTTAGCTTTTTACTGCTCACTTTACTCTTTAGCTGGATTTAGAATTAAAGTTGAGGTTGCCTTATTGGCAATTTCCAGGGAATCCATGAGCTGTGGCCTGAATTCAGTATTAGTGAACATAAGTGCCTGGTCGCTGTAGTGCGGGCTTAAAAAGTTGCCCGACTGCCCGGTTGGATTAATGCTCACGGCTCCACTCATATTGCTCATGTCAATTACGGTTCTTACCGCAGGGCCAGCGACAACAGGGAAAACACCTGTTGTGTCAAGTTTGAACATCTGGTTATTGATCGTTTCATTTCCTCCCTGAATTTCAAACGGTCCCACACTAAAATATTTTTTCAGAGCTTTTACCTGACCTAACGGATGGTTGTGCGTAAGGGTATGTATCTTGGCCCACTTCCAGTCCCTGGGGTCTTCACTACCAAAATTTCTATCCAGAGTTTTCAGTGCAGCTTTAGCAGATTTTCTAACGATATCGTCTCTGGTCTCTTTTTCAGGAGTTGTTACATCGTCCCACCAAACAGAGTTAATGTTTGAGAATAGTTTAATGTAGCTTCCTTTCAGTAAGGAAGTCCCATTTATGGTCATGAGGTCATCGTATCCCAGTTCATCGCCCATGGTGTTGAAAAGCAGCCACGAGAAAAGTGTATAATGTATAGATGGTTCAACAGCATCACGCTGGTGATCTCCATCCCAGTTTTTTAACAGCTCAATAAACTGGTCACTTACATTTGCTTCAGACTCTTCGAGAAGGGAAGCCATTAAATGTGCAAGCTCGGCTTGCACATGTGAGGTAACATCGTTGGCCATGTGTTTGGAGTCTTCCGCAGTCCAGCCTGTTTTTGAATTTACAAGTTCTACAATTCTGCCTGCTCTGTCTCTTGGATAATAGTACCCGGGGTATAGAACACCATCAACGGTATCAGGTTGGTTGTTGGCAGAATAAACGAAACCCCACGGTGGATTTTCTGCCTGGGGGTTTTTAGAAAAATCGTAGAAACTACTGTAGTCGTATTCACCGGTACTACCATCCATTACCATTTTTGTGTTTACGCCAATGGGGCGAACAGGAAGACGTGCGCTGGCCCACCAGGCAATATTGCCAGCGGTGTCTGCATACATCACATTAAGCCCCGGAGCCTCTATCAAGGAAGCCCCCATGCGGGCATCGCTCAGTTGTTGAATATGGTTAAGCTGATAAACAGCTGCCAGAATATCTTTCTTAAAGAACAGGTTGGCCCACCATACAGACACCGGAGATTTGTTCTCCATTTTTTCAAAAAAGATATCGTTTACGATTGGTCCGTGAGAAGAGGTTCGGATAACCAATGTATCCGGATCATTATCTTTCACGGGAATAACCTCGGTTCTGGTGGCCAGTTCTTCCCAGCGATCTTTTCTCCATATTTGATTGGGATGTTGCTCATCTGTTTTTTCAAGGTAAAAATCCACATCATCATTTTCAAACATGGTTAGCCCAATGGCGGCTAAGTGGTTGTGGCCCAACAAACTGAAAGGGAATCCTGCCAGGTAATGCCCGTAATGGCTCATTCCCGGATATTCCAGATGGGCTTCGAACCACACGGAAGGTTGAGAATATCCAATATGTGTATCATTTTCAAAAACCGGTTTGCCGGATTTTGTTCTGTCTGGGCCTACCACCCAGCTATTGCTTCCGACAAGTAGTGGAATGGGTATTTGTTCAATAATGGGTGCTAGCGAGGTTAGCTGCGTAGAATCCATATGGGGGTAGGACTGGATCCAGGCAGAATCGTATGTGGAGAAAATAGCCAGATCGTTCAGGTACTCCATACCATACTTGCCAACAAGCACCGAAAGCACAGGATCAACCTTGAACCCTTCAGCAAAGCCAAACGACATATAGCCTGCGGCATTATAGGCATCCTCAATGGTAAAATCGCGCTTTGGAATACCAATTATCCTAAACTCAATAGGGGTTGGGCCATCGTGAATAAATTCGTTTATTCCTTCGATGTAAGCCTCGGTAGCTGTTTTATATGGAGCATCAGAAGCGTTAAACTGTTCTACAGAAGCTTTTGATTTTTCTTCAATGCCTAGGGTTCTGAAAAGTTTATCTACTTTTAATAAATCGGGTCCAAGTATTTCTGCAAGGGTGCCTGTTGACACCCTACGGATCATTTCCATTTGGAACAGCCTTTCCTGTGCATGAACGTATCCCAGAGCCATATAGGCATCATGCTCGTTTTTTGCATATATGTGAGGGATGCCATAGGTATCGTATTTGACTTCCACTTTATCGTTAAGGCTATTAAGAGATAGGTTGCCTGAATAAGTTGGCTTTGTACTTTGGAGAAAAAAGTAGCCAAATAGAACTAAGAGCGTTACAATGGCAATTAGAATATAAATAAATCTTTTCATGGAGGTGTTTGAATTAGTACCTCCAAATTATTCAAATAAAATGAAATAGTTCTGCCAAAGTGAATGCTTTTATAAGGGTAGTCGGCTAATTGTGAGAAAAGAAAAAAGGAGAACCTTTTGTTCTCCCTTTTTGCAAATTATACCTAAACTAGAAAAGTATGTTGTTGTTTCGGACAAGTTATGTGGAGTTTTTGAGTTGTTTTATTTTGAGTACTTGACCGCCCTCTTAGTTTCAATTGATGTGCCAAAAACAGGAAAGCCCTTTTAGAGCCACTGAGGCCATTTTATCGATTTTTGGCCTGTACGCTTGTGTACAGTTTGTGCAAATCTGGACATGAATTGTGGTCGTTTTGGTTAACCATTATTGGCCTTTTATATGTTTGCCAAACCATTCAATTCATGTACTTTTGCCCCACCAATAGTGGTACATTCAAACAGCGTAAAAATCGAGATTATGAGCGTTTTAGTTAATAAAGATTCCAAAGTGATTGTTCAGGGGTTTACCGGCTCGGAAGGTACTTTTCATGCGAGCCAAATGATAGAGTACGGAACCAATGTAGTAGGAGGAGTAACTCCTGGTAAGGGAGGACAAACGCATCTTGATCGGCCAGTGTTTAATACGGTTGCCGATGCGGTGAAAGAAGCAGGAGCAAACGTATCCATCATATTTGTACCTCCTGCCTTTGCAGCCGATGCTATCATGGAAGCAGCTGATGCTGGCATTAAAGTGATTGTAGCCATTACTGAAGGTATTCCCACTAAAGACATGATGATGGCAAAGGAATACATTAGCCAAAAGGATGTGACATTGATTGGCCCTAACTGTCCGGGTGTTATTACTCCGGGTGAGGCCAAAGTAGGTATTATGCCTGGCTTTGTGTTCAAAGCGGGGAAAATTGGTATTGTGTCTAAATCGGGTACGCTTACCTATGAAGCTGCCGATCAGGTTGTAAAGTCAGGGTTGGGTATTTCTACAGCTATTGGAATTGGTGGTGACCCAATAATTGGAACCTCTACCAAACAAGCCGTTGAGCTATTTATGAACGACCCTGATACCGAAGGTATTGTAATGATTGGTGAGATTGGTGGAAACTACGAAGCAGAAGCTGCACGCTGGATTAAAGCCCAAGGCAACCCTAAACCTGTGGTAGGATTTATTGCCGGGCAAACGGCTCCTAAAGGGAAACGTATGGGCCATGCAGGTGCTATTATTGGCGGAGCCGATGATACGGCTGCTGCTAAAATGCGCATTATGGAAGAATGTGGATTGCATGTAGTTCAATCTCCTGCAGATATTGGAGAGACGATGGCGAAAGTGATGAAAGGATAAGTTATTAAACATAGATAAAGACGAAAAGGAGAGCATTTGCTCTCCTTTTTTTGTATTTAAACGCAGTTCATTCCCCTACAAACTGGAATCTCACGACTTTATAAATGGGATTGCTCGGCCAAACCAGCCTGCCACAGGATGGCTTGACAATAACGGTTTTTATGTTACATCTGAATTCTATTTAAAATACCTAGGTGTAGTTTCAAACTACACCTAGCACCTATTTTTATTTAACTACGCCTATTAGGGGGCTGGATATCTTCAATTTTCATGGGAAGTATTATATGAACATCCTATTTTCAATAAAATCGTATTTACTATTATCTCATTATCTATGCCTATTACTATGGCAAGATTATTTAAAGAAAATATGTTAGATGAAAACGCTCTTTAGTATATTACTATTATTACCATTCTCACTATTCGCCCAGGAGACTAAAGTGGAGGATAACACACTCGATCAAATTAAGATAATAAATATGATTAAAGAGATGAATCCTAATTTAAGAGAGAGCTTGGAGTTGAATAAGGAGGCTGATGAGTTCTTAGTTATGTGGATTGATGCTTTAGAAGAAGGTGATCCTTCTAAATTTAATCCGCCTAAAGGATTTATGACCGTATGTAATATATGGAGGCTTAGAGATAGGAAGAAATACGACCTTTCAGAATTGCTATTTAGAGATGAACCTAAGACACTAAAAGTTAGAAATAATATATCGAATAGCTTGTATGAAGAAATAATGACCTCCTCTGAAATTGGCGTATCAATGTACACGCTCAAAGATGAATATGGCTATGGTATTGAGGTTTATGTAGCTATGTTTAGGTGATTCTTTATAGTACTTATTCTATTTGATAAATAATATGGACAGCAAGAAAGACAAAAAACCGGAACAAGAACTGACTGAAACCCAAAAGAAGGGCAGGAAGTTCGCAGAAGCAATAAGGAATATGCCTTACACTGAAGATAGGGTAGGGCAGAGCTTTGTAATGCCAGTTAAGAAGAAAAGTTAGATCAGCCCTGACAAGGAGGAGCCATACATCGTTGTGCCATCGTGCTTCGGTAAGTCGGTTGGCGGGCTTTGAGCCGCTCTTGATGTTGATGTAAAGGCACTATTTTAAATATTAGTTTTGACATATTGCCAGCTTTCTTATATCTGTACCTTTGTACTAAATCTAAAATGAGCATAAAATTTAATGTTATGGGTAAAATATTAAGAAATGAACTTTTGAACATGGTTTTTGAGTCGAATAAGAAAAAGGCAAATGTTAAAATAACAACTGAAAAGAAAGCTGTTGTATATGGATATGTACAAGGAATTGTTTTACAGGACGGAAAAGAAGATTCGATTTGGTGCAAAAATAGTAATGAAGAAGGTAATGGTCGAGAATATATTCAAATTGAAGATATTGTTCAAATTGAGATAATATAAGAACCAATAATAGTGTTTGTGGTTGCCAAATAATTTTTTTAGAACTTGACTAGAGGTTAGTTTAGCTGAAAAAATCAAACCCCATATTTATAACTTACACACTTACTCGGACAGTGTCAGCTATTTTAGCTTCACTTTCATTAATTTCACTTCTAATATTTTCAAGCTCTTCCTTTAATTTCATAATTCGTTCTAATCCGTTATTTGTAAATGTCCACTGGTCTTGCTCATTATCCAGCATTTCTCTTTTGCCTTTAAAATCTCCTATCCTCTGAACATATTTGTCTCTTAAATTTTCTATATCAATTAGTGCAGAATTGATTTGAACAAGTGTCGTTCGCTTAGAATGCTTATTTGAGGCTTTCATTTCATCTATACTGGATTTAAGGTCTTCTCTTTGAATAATTAAGGAAACAACAATTGCTACAAAAGCGAATCCTGATATAAGTGCGTTAAATGAGCCAAATGCATCTCCAAATTCACTACTTGGAAGATTTAAATCACCACAATAAATAAGAAATAAGGCAAATAAGCCCCACAAAACAAAAACTGCTATAACCCAAATAACAATTGACTTTCGAAATGATTTTGTATCCATATACTTAAATTTTATATTTCAAGATATGAACTTTTGCTCTTAATAAGCAAGTATTATTTAAGGCGATATATTATATTAGAAAGCTGTCTAATATATCATTAAAAGTTAAATTATAAACAAAAATATATAACAAAGTATATTGCTATCTTAATTTATGGAATGCTTCTAAATATGTGTTATAATCATCAGTTTTGTCAATGATCAAGTATTGACTTTTATAGTAACTCATTAAGTTTACCATATACTCTTTGAATGATTTTTTACTTTTTCTATAACCTAAACCTAAAGGAAAGGTTATAAATCCAAATAACATAATAATACCCATTATTGTCGCAGTAATGTCTCCATCAGTTAGCTTACTGATTGTATCAGAACCTAAAAACCCTGAGACAATCATACTCATTATTATAAAAAAATAAATATGCAGCATATAATATGATATTCTACCAAAAGTGCCTTGAGTTTTAATAAATTCTGATTTTAGTTTTATTTTAAGAGCTTTTAAATATGCCTCAATTCCCACTCTTTGGATTTCATAGTACTCATCCTCTGGAATAGGTTTTCCTGTTCTATTAAAATTATACTCTACATACTCATAAGGAATTCTAACTGCCATTGTTTATCTACTATTAATTATTAACGGTTCACCAAATATTGTGCGAGAGGTTTATTCTTGTTTTGGAAAAATTACGAAGTTTTTTTGAGAAAATTAGCCTAACTGGTCTTTGCCTGCCTTGGCGGGAATGACGTTAATATAGTTTACTTATCATTAACCAATAACCACAAAATCCTACCTCAAAAGCTAATAAAATAGAACAGTCATGCTGAACTAGTTTCAGCATCTTGTCGCTTAGCATCATTTTAGATCCTGAATCGAGTTCAGGATGACTTATAAGAGCTTTTGAGGCACGATCTTCTATTTCGCAAAAGCCACCGAGCGCATTTCACGGATATCCATATTTAATTTGTTCTGATTTTGGTTTGGTTAACTATTTTCAGAAACAAGCCTGGTTTTAAATTCTTCAAAATCTACTAGATTGAGGTGTTCTTTGCGGTTATTATCAAACACATGATATTCATAAAATGGATTTACATCTTCAAGTTTGGAGCCAAACGTGTAGTGCTTAGATAGAATTCCTACCCCCCAATCGGTATCGATACAACAAGACTGAACGCTATTATTCATTCGCCATTTCAAAAAAGCTTTCCAAGTAGTACCATTCCAGTTTTGTTCAGCCGGGGTGAAATGATAGTCAAACTTTTCACGTGCAGTCCAGAATGTTGGAGGATTGCAATCATGGATTACGATAAACCCGTCTTTCTTCAAGAATTCAAATGAATGTGCAATGTCCCTCTCAGCTTGATCCGCAAGATGCAATCCATCAATAAATATAACATCAAACTTTATATCCTTTTTAAGAAAATCTCCTGATATGAGCCCTTTGAAAAATTCATCACTTGTAACTTTGAAAGAGGCAAGATTATTGTCAGTTTCAAGCCCGGGATCAACACTGAACTTGGTACTTGCCTTGATTTTGTTGAAACAATCGTCAGGGTTCCTAACCCCAATCTCAAGGTAGGTGGTTTCCCGATCTAAAAATGAAAGTAAATAGTTTATTATTTCCCATCTATAGGGGAGCTTTTCATTTTCTAATTTGATCTTTTCCTGAGTAACAAGAAACTCTTCACTACGTATTGATTTGAGGTATTTTTTAAAATTTTTCCTTAACATTTAATAAATGTTGCTTTATTAATTACTTCGCAAACGCCACCGAGCGCATTTCACGGATAACTGTTACTTTAATCTGTCCCGGGTACTGCATATCGGTCTCTATCTTTTGCGAAATATCAAAAGAAAGCTGGTTGGCCTTTTCATCAGAAACAGTATCAGAATCTACCATTACGCGAAGCTCTCTACCAGCCTGAATAGCATAGCATTTATTAACGCCTTCAAAACCGAGCGCCAGGTCTTCCAGGTCTTTCAGTCGCTTGATGTACGATTCCATCACCTCTCTTCGGGCGCCTGGTCGTGCACCGGAAATGGCATCGCATGCCTGAACGATAGGAGATATCAACGAAGTCATCTCAATCTCATCGTGGTGGGCACCAATGGCATTGCAAATCTTAGGATGCTCCTTGTATTTTTCAGCAAGCTCCATACCCAAAATAGCATGCGGCTTTTCAGATTCTTCCGGCCATACCTTACCAATATCGTGGAGGAGTCCGGCACGTTTTGCTTGTTTAGGGTTGAGCCCTAACTCAGCAGCCATAATCGCACAAAGGTTGGCTACCTCGCGTGAGTGCTGCAATAAGTTTTGTCCGTACGAAGAACGGAAACGCATACGACCTACCATCTTAATTAGCTCGGGGTGGAGGCCATGTATGCCGAGATCGATAACGGTACGCTCTCCAATTTCTACGATCTCTTCTTCAATGTTCTTGCGTGTTTTGGCCACGATCTCCTCGATACGTGCCGGGTGGATTCGGCCATCTGTTACCAAGCGGTGTAAGGACAAACGAGCGATCTCCCTACGCACAGGATCAAACCCGGAAATAATGATGGCTTCAGGTGTATCATCGACAATAATTTCGATACCTGTAGCTGCTTCCAAAGCTCGTATGTTACGTCCTTCACGACCGATGATCTTCCCTTTGATCTCATCGCTTTCCAGGTTGAAAACCGAAACGCAATTTTCAATGGCGTGCTCTGTGGCTGTACGCTGGATGGTTTCCAGCACGATCTTCTTAGCCTGCTTAGTGGCAGAGAGTTTGGCTTCTTCTACAATGTCTTTTATTTGTGCAGAAGCCTTGGTGCGTGCTTCATCTTTCAGTGTTTCGATCAGCTGGTCCCTGGCTTCATCCGCAGTAAGATTCGATATCTTTTCGAGGATGGTCACCTTCTGCTCATTGAATTTGTCAAGCTCTTCCTTCTTACGCTTAACAATGTCCAAATGGTTGTCAAGCTTTTGCTTTAATTCGTCAAGCTCTGACTCTTTTCGTTTGTTCTGTTCAAACTGTTTGGAAAGATTTTGTTCTCTCTGCCTTAACTTGTTTTCATTCGAAATAATCTGGTTCTTCTTCCGGTTCGATTCTTCGTCAAACTCCGACTTCAGTCGAATGAAATTTTCCTTGGCCTCAAGTATCTTTTCTTTCTTGATTTCCTCTGCATTTATCTCTGCTTCTTTCAGGATAAGTGCAGCGCTTTCCTTTGCTTTTTGCTCTTCCGCTTTGCTGGATTTGGCAAAAAACAACTTACCTAATACTACACCGGCAACCAGGGCTACCAGGCCTGTAATTAAGAGGTATATAAGATCTGTCATTTGTTAACCCGTTA
>JAGQYI010000052.1 GCA_020436165.1 Cyclobacteriaceae bacterium
GAAATTCTTAAAGAAGAGTATGGTATTGAGCCTGCAGCTGCTGCAGCTCCAGTAATGGTAGCAGGTGGTGCTGCTGCTGGTGGAGACGAAGGTGGAGCTGAAGAAAAATCATCTTTCGATGTAATTCTTAAGTCACCAGGTGGTGCTAAACTAGCTATCGTTAAGCTCGTAAAAGAACTTACTGGTCTTGGACTAAAAGAAGCTAAAGAAGTAGTTGATGCTGCACCTAAAGCTGTTAAAGAAGGTGTAGCTAAAGATGAGGCTGAAGCGCTTAAAAAGCAGCTTGAAGAAGCAGGAGCTGAAGTAGAATTAAAATAAACTTTGGCGGCTTTCTAAAGGCCTATCATTATTAGGCCCCTATCACGATAGTATCGGGATTGGGGTCTTTTCCTGTTTGTACCCGTTTTAGGGCAAACTCTTTTCGCAGGCAATACTGCAAATTTTAACTTTAACAAATAAAGTTTTGGCAACAGCAAATCAATCTGATCGAATTAACTTTTCGTCAATTAAGAAAATTATCGATTACCCTGATTTTCTTGATATTCAGGTAAAATCATTTCAGGACTTCTTTCAATTAGAGACTCCCGCTGAAAAGCGTGAGAATGAGGGGTTGTTCAAAGTATTTTCTGACAACTTTCCAATCTCAGATTCGCGCGACATCTTCCTTCTGGAATTTGTTGATTACTTGGTGGATCCACCAAAGTATTCAGTAGACGAGTGTATTGATAGAGGGCTGACCTATTCTGTTCCTTTAAAAGCAAAACTTCGTTTGTCTTGCAACGATGAAGACAATGAGGATTTTGAGACTATTGAGCAGGAAGTGTTCTTAGGCAACATTCCGTACATGACGGAAAAAGGTTCATTTGTTATAAATGGGGCTGAACGTGTTATTGTATCACAATTGCACAGATCGCCAGGTGTATTTTTTGCGCAAAGCAAGCACACCAATGGTACCAAGCTATACTCAGCTCGTATTATCCCATTTAAAGGCTCATGGATTGAGTTTGCCACGGATGTAAACAACGTAATGTATGCTTACATCGACCGTAAAAAGAAGTTTCCGGTAACGACCCTTTTGCGTGCAATAGGATTTGGTACCGATAAAGATATTTTAGACCTGTTTGGCCTTTCCGAAGAAATGGAAGCCAAAAAGGCAAACATTAAAAAGGCTGTTGGTAGAAAGCTTGCTGCCAGGGTATTGAATACCTGGACAGAGGACTTTGTAGATGAGGATACCGGAGAGGTGGTTTCTATCGATCGTCATGAGGTGCTTTTAGAGAGGGATCATATTATTACGGAAGATGATATCGACCTGATTGTTGATAGTGGTTCGAAATCAGTAATTCTTCACAGGGAAGATGTGAACGTGACTGATTTTACGATTATCTTCAATACTCTGGCTAAAGACAACTCCAACACTGAAAAAGAAGCGGTAGAAACGATCTATCGTCAGTTAAGAAACACAGAGGCACCTGATGAGGGAACTGCCCGTGATTTGATCCAAAGCTTGTTCTTTAGTGATAAGCGTTACGATTTAGGTGAAGTTGGTCGTTACAGGATCAACAGAAAGTTGAAGCATGAAAACGAAAACGAAAGTCGTGTTTTAACTACTGAGGATATCATTCACATTATTAAATACTTGATTGGTTTGATCAACTCCAAAGCTGTAGTTGATGATATTGACCACTTAAGTAACAGACGTGTTCGTACGGTTGGTGAGCAGCTTTACACTCAGTTTGGTGTTGGTCTTGCTCGAATGGCTCGTACCATAAAAGAACGTATGAACGTTCGTGATAACGAAGACTTCAAACCGGTTGATTTGATCAACGCACGTACGTTGTCTTCTGTTATTAATTCGTTCTTTGGAACCAATCAGCTTTCTCAGTTCATGGATCAAACCAATCCATTGGCAGAGATTACCCACAAGAGAAGACTTTCTGCTCTTGGACCTGGTGGTCTTTCAAGAGAAAGAGCTGGTTTTGAGGTTCGTGACGTTCACTATACGCACTATGGCCGTTTGTGTACCATTGAAACTCCTGAAGGACCAAACATTGGTTTGATTTCTTCATTGTGTGTACACGCTAAGGTGAACAATATGGGATTCATTGAAACTCCTTATCGTGAAGTTGACGATAAAGGTAAAGTTGGTATGGATGCCCAAAGCATAACTTACCTTACAGCTGAAGAAGAAGATACGTTTAACATTGCACAGGCAAATGCTCCGGTAGATGATAAGGGTAACTTCATAAATGAAAAAATCAAAGCAAGGTTTGAAGGTGATTTCCCTATTGTGGGGCCTAAAGACCTTAGATATATGGATGTGGCGCCTAACCAGATTGTGTCAGTTGCTGCATCACTTATTCCTTTCCTTGAGCACGATGATGCCAACCGTGCATTGATGGGATCGAACATGCAGCGTCAGGCTGTGCCTCTATTGAAACCAGAAGCGCCAATTGTTGGTACAGGTCTGGAGGAAAGAGTAGCGCTTGATTCAAGGTCGCTTGTTCTTGCAGAAGGTAATGGTGTTATTGAGTTTGTGGATGCAAATAAAATTGTGGTTCGCTATGACATGAGTGATGACGATTTGTTGGCAAGCTTCCACGGAGACTCAAAAACTTATGATTTGGTTAAGTTCAGAAGAACAAACCAGGATACCTGCATCAACATGAAGCCTATTGTTCAGAAAGGTGATAAAGTAACCAAAGGACAGGCGTTAAGTGAAGGATATGCAACACAAGGTGGTGAGCTTGCATTGGGTAGAAACATGAAGGTTGCCTTCATGCCTTGGCAAGGTTATAACTTTGAGGATGCGATCGTAATTTCTGAGCGAGTTGTTCGTGAGGATATTTACACTTCTATCCATATTGATGAGTATGATCTTGAAGTAAGGGATACCAAACGTGGAGAAGAAGAGCTTACTTCTGAGATACCAAACGTAAGTGAGGAAGCAGTTAAGCATTTGGATGAAAACGGTATTATCCGAATTGGTGCAGAGATCAAAGAAGGTGATATCCTTATTGGTAAGATCACTCCTAAAGGAGAAAGCGATCCAACTCCTGAAGAAAAACTTCTTCGTGCCATATTTGGCGATAAAGCAGGTGATGTGAAGGATGCTTCCTTGAAAGCGCCTCCATCATTGAGAGGAGTTGTAATTGATACAAAACTGTTTACCAGAAGCAAGAAAGATAAAGATCTTCGAGCTAAGTCGAAGAAAGAAGTTGAGCTTCTGAAACATAAATACGGGCAAGAGTTGTTATCTGTTCGAGCAGAGGTAATTGAGAAATTGGCTCAACTACTTAATGGAAAAACTTCTCAAGGAGTTAAGCATAAATTTGGTGATGAACTGATCAGCAAAGGCGTTAAGTTCACTGCTAAGAATATTGAAGCTAACTTGTTCCCGGACAAGAATATTTACAGGGACGAAAGTACTTACTCAGTTGCTGAAGAAGTAAACCTGATCTCAGATGTAATTCTGGACAACTGGACAACAGATGATCACATCAATCAACTGGTTGTTCGAATTGTTAAGAGCTATGTTGCCAGAAGAAATGAGATAACTGGTGTTTTCAAAAGAGAACGTTTTATCCTGGAAGTTGGAGACGAGCTGCCAGCTGGTATCGTAAAACTTGCTAAAGTGTATGTTGCTAAAAAACGTAAACTTAAAGTAGGAGATAAGATGGCTGGTCGTCACGGTAATAAAGGTGTTGTAGCCAGAATTGTACGTGAGGAAGATATGCCATTCCTGGAAGACGGAACTCCTGTTGATATTGTATTGAATCCATTGGGCGTACCTTCAAGGATGAACCTTGGACAGATCTATGAAACTGTTCTTGGTTGGGCCGGTATGAAGTTGGGTAGAAAATACTCTACTCCAATTTTCGATGGTGCTACTATGGATCAGGTGGCTAAAGAGCTTGAAGAAGCTAAGCTGCCAGCTTACGGACGTACCTACCTGTACGATGGTTTAACGGGAGATCGTTTTGATCAACCTGTTACAGTAGGTGTGATTTACATGTTGAAACTGGGTCACTTGGTGGATGATAAAATGCACGCAAGATCTATTGGTCCTTACTCGTTAATTACACAACAACCATTGGGTGGTAAAGCACAATTTGGTGGTCAGCGATTTGGTGAGATGGAGGTTTGGGCTCTTGAGGCGTTTGGAGCGGCTCATGTGCTTCAGGAAATCCTTACCATTAAGTCGGATGATGTTATTGGTAGAGCGAAAGCCTACGAATCAATTGTGAAAGGTGAAAACATGCAGAAACCTAATATTCCTGAATCATTTAATGTATTGATCCACGAATTGAGAGGACTTGCATTAGAGGTAACTCTTGACTAACCACCTTATTTTAATTAAAGAATTTATTTTACGAATATGTCATTCAGAAAAAATAAAAAACTAAACAACGATTTCTCAGCTGTAACTATCAGTCTTGCTTCTCCGGAGTCAATCCTGGAGCATTCAAATGGTGAAGTTACCCAGCCGGAAACCATCAACTATCGTACCTATAAGCCAGAAATGGGTGGTTTGTTCTGTGAGCGAATCTTTGGTCCTGTAAAGGACTGGGAATGCCATTGTGGTAAATACAAACGTATCCGTTACAAAGGCATTATTTGCGACCGTTGTGGTGTTGAGGTAACTGAGAAAAAAGTACGTAGAGAGCGTATGGGGCACATCGAGTTGGTGGTTCCTGTGGCGCATATCTGGTACTTCAAATCGTTGCCAAACAAAATTGGTTACCTGCTTGGCTTACCAACCAAAAAGCTTGACCAGATCATTTACTACGAACGTTACGTTGTAGTTCAACCAGGTATAAAAGCAGAAGATGGAGTTGAATACCTCGACTTCCTTACTGAAGATGAATACCTGGATATTCTGGACAAACTTCCTCGCGAAAACCAATTGTTAGAGGATGAAGACCCTAACAAGTTTATAGCTAAAATGGGGGCAGAAGCTGTTGAAATGCTTCTTTCTCGTTTGAAATTGGATGACCTGGCGTATCAATTACGTCACCAGGCTGCAACTGACACTTCTCAGCAACGTAAGGCAGAAGCCCTAAAGAGATTGAAAGTTGTGGAGGGTTTCCGCGAATCAACTCATAGAATTGAAAATCGCCCTGAGTGGATGGTTATAAAAATGGTTCCTGTAATTCCACCGGAATTGCGTCCGTTGGTACCATTGGATGGTGGTCGTTTTGCCACTTCCGATTTGAACGATCTGTACAGAAGGGTGATCATCAGAAACAATCGTTTGAAACGATTGATGGATATTAAAGCGCCTGAAGTAATTCTTAGAAATGAGAAGCGTATGCTTCAGGAGGCTGTTGACTCGTTGTTTGACAACTCAAGAAAAGTAAACGCAGTTCGTGCCGATGGTAACAGAGCTTTGAAATCTTTGAGCGATATGCTTAAAGGTAAGCAAGGTCGATTCCGTCAAAACCTATTGGGTAAAAGGGTTGACTACTCTGGCCGTTCGGTTATTGTAGTAGGCCCTGAATTGAAACTGCACGAGTGTGGTTTGCCTAAGGATATGGCCGCTGAGCTTTTCAAACCGTTTATCATCAGGAAACTGATCGAAAGAGGTATTGTTAAAACAGTTAAGTCAGCTAAGAAAATTGTGGATAGGAAAGACCCTGTTATTTGGGATATTCTTGAAAACGTATTGAAAGGACACCCTGTATTGCTTAACCGTGCTCCAACATTGCACCGGTTAGGTATTCAGGCGTTCCAACCTAAATTGATCGAAGGTAAAGCTATCCAGTTGCACCCTCTTGTATGTACAGCCTTTAATGCTGACTTTGACGGTGACCAGATGGCTGTTCACGTACCACTGGGACATGAGGCCATTTTGGAAGCTTCATTGCTTATGTTGTCTTCGCACAACATTCTGAACCCTGCAAACGGTGCACCTATCACGGTACCTTCTCAAGACATGGTACTTGGTTTATATTACGTAACCAAGGGTAGAAAATCAACCAAAGAATTCCCTGTAAAAGGAGAAAACATGGTTTTCTACAATGCTGAAGAAGTTATTATCGCTTTGAATGAGGGTATCGTTTCTAAGAACGCTTACATTAAAGTAAGAACTAAAGTAAGAAACGAAGAAACAGGTGAACTTGAGGATACACTACTTGAAACCGTTGCCGGCCGGGTATTGTTCAACCAATTCGTTCCTGAAGAAGTTGGGTTTATCAACAAACTTCTTTCTAAGAAAGAGCTTCAGAAGATCATTTCAAATGTGTACAAAATTTCCGGCTCTGCCAGAACAGCACAATTCCTGGATGATATCAAGCAACTAGGGTTCCAGTCTGCTTACAAAGGCGGGCTTTCAATGGGATTGAACGATGTGATGGTTCCTGAAGAAAAAGAAGGACTTGTTGCTCAGGCAAAAGAAGAAGTAGATGCTGTGTGGAATAACTACTACATGGGTCTTATTACAGATAACGAACGTTACAACCAGGTTATTGATATTTGGACAAGGATCAACTCTCAGTTGACTTCAACGCTAATGAAGCAATTGGAAGAAGACCAGCAGGGGTTCAACTCAATTTACATGATGATGCACTCTGGTGCCAGGGGTTCGCGTGAGCAGATCCGTCAGTTAGGTGGAATGAGGGGATTGATGGCCAAACCTCAAAAGAACCTTGCAGGTTCAGTAGGAGCTATTATCGAAAACCCGATCTTGTCAAACTTTAAAGAGGGGCTGGATGTAATTGAGTACTTTATCTCAACGCACGGTGCTCGTAAAGGTTTGGCCGATACTGCCCTTAAAACAGCAGATGCGGGTTACCTGACAAGACGTTTGGTAGACGTTTCTCAAGACCTTGTAATTAATGAGCATGACTGCGGAACTTTGAGAGGTTTGGTGGTAACAGCTCTTAAAGACAACGAGGATATCGTTGAGCCTCTATCGGAGCGTATTTTGGGTAGAGTAAGTGTACACGATATCTATGATCCTATTTCTGAGGAGCTTATTGTAGCTGCCGGTGAAGAGATCACGGAAGAGATAGCAAAACGCATTGACGATACAAGCATTGAAGAAGTTGAAATTCGTTCGTTGCTAACATGCGAAACCAAACGTGGTGGTTGTGCGAAATGTTATGGCCGTAACCTGGCAACCGGTAAAATGGTGAACATGGGTGAAGCGGTTGGTGTTATTGCTGCACAATCTATTGGTGAGCCTGGTACACAGCTTACATTGAGAACATTCCACGTGGGTGGTACTGCTTCTAACATTGCCGTAGAAGCTCAGATAAAAGCCAAATTTGCCGGTAAGGTTGAGTTTGATGGTATCAGAACTATTGAAACCGTTAACTCTGAAGGTGATAAGGTGAATGTGGTTATGGGACGTACGGGTGAGATCAGAATTGTTGATCCTAAAACCAAGCAAGTGCTTATCTCTAACAACGTACCTTACGGTTCATTTATAAAAGTGAAAGAAGGCGATAAAGTTGAGAAGGATCAGCAAATGTGTTACTGGGATCCTTACAACGCAGTATTGCTAAGTGAGTTCGATGGTAAAGTTGAATTCGAATCTATAATCGAGAACGTAACTTTTAAAGAGGAATCAGACGAACAGACTGGTCACCGTGAAAAAGTTATTATCGATACAAAAGATAAAACAAAGAACCCTGCAATCATTATCAATGGTAAGGATGAGTCCAAAGGATATAACATTCCTGTGGGCGCTCACCTGGCTGTTGAAGATGGAGACAAGTTGAAAGCTGGACAGGTAATGGCCAAGATACCTCGTACAATGGGTAAATCTCGGGACATTACGGGTGGTCTTCCTAGGGTAACGGAATTATTCGAAGCAAGGAACCCATCGAACCCTGCTGTGGTAAGTGAAATTGATGGTGTGGTAACGTATGGCGGCATTAAACGTGGTAATCGTGAGATCTTTATCGAATCGAAAGATGGTGTGAAGAAAAGATACCTGGTGCCTCTTGCAAAACACATCCTTGTTCAGGACAATGACTTTGTGAAGTCTGGTACTCCACTATCGGATGGAGCCATTACTCCTTCGGATATTCTTTCAATCGAAGGGCCAACTGCGGTTCAACGTTATATTGTAAACGAGATTCAGGAGGTATACCGACTGCAAGGTGTAAAAATCAATGACAAGCACATTGAGGCTATCGTAAGCCAGATGATGCAGAAAGTATTGATTCTTGATTCGGGTGATACTACCTTCCTGACAAACCAAATGGTGAACAAGTTTACGTTCAGGGAAGAAAACGATGGTATTCTTGATAAACTGGTAGTAACAGACGCTGGTGATTCAACCAATTTGAAACCGGGTCAGATCGTTACTTCACGTGAGTTGAGAGACGAAAACTCTACTTTGAAGAGAAAGGATGCCAAACTTGTAGAAACAAGGCCGGCTCAACCTGCGGTATCGCAGCCTACCCTTCAGGGTATTACAGCAGCATCGTTGGGTACAGAAAGCTTTATCTCAGCTGCTTCGTTCCAGGAAACTACTAAGGTTCTTAGCGAGGCTTCGATCAGAGGTAAACGAGATGTGCTGAACGGCTTGAAAGAAAACGTTATTGTTGGGCACTTGATACCTGCTGGTACAGGTCAGCGTAATTTCAACGATGTTTTTGTGGCAAACAAAGAAGAGTTGGAATCGTTTGGTGGTTCTGTGGAAGAAGAGCATGAAGAGCAGGAACACGTAAAAGCTGAAAGCTAAGATGGCAGACGAAAAAGATAAAAAACCTCAGCAAAATCCTAATCAGATAAACATTGAGTTACCTGAGGAGGTTGCAGAAGGAGTTTATTCTAACCTAGCAATGATTGCGCACTCCAATAGCGAGTTTGTGATCGATTTTATCAGGTTGATGCCGGGTGTGCCTAAGGCAAAAGTGAAGTCAAGGGTAGTAATTACTCCTGAACATGCCAAGCGTTTGCTTAACGCATTGAATGAGAACATTCATAAATATGAGCAGACTTTTGGGCCTATTAAGCAAACCAACGAGGCGCCCCAGTTTCCTATGAACTTTGGAGGTACGATGGGAGAAGCTTAAGAGCTGAGAGCTGGAAAATATAAAACAAAAGCCGTTTCGATTGAGAAACGGCTTTTTTGTTTTGATAGCACACTCTTTATTTATTCTTTCAAATACACCAATATCATCTTGGTAGGTTGGGTGCCTGTATTTATTGCGGAATGGGTTTCTTCATCTCCAATCCAAAAGGAAGCACCAGAGGGTACCGTAACCTTATGCGATTCACCGTTTGCTGCAGTCACTTTTGCTTTTGCATCTGTTATAAGTATTGCAAGATGTGGTTCATGATGATGCATTCCTTTCCCACAAACATCTCCTAATGGGTTACTGGTAAATTCAACCACCTTGATTTTGTCGTTATCAACAATAACTTTCTCTCCTGACTGAACAGTGGTAAGGTCCTGGGCCCAAAGCAATGAGCTTACGAACAATGCGGGTACGACTAATAACTTTTTCATGATTCTAAATGTTTAGTGATAAATAATTTTATCCAAATGTAGAATCGTATTTACAGTAAGGTTTTTCTTAAAAAATCAATCTTTTTGTTTTCCTGTTCAAACAAAAAGGAGCGCTATTTCTTATGATGTATGCGGTATTGGGTAGGCGATTCCTTGAATTTTTCTTTAAAGATTTTACTAAAGTGCGATACATTTTTAAAACCGCAATCGTATGTTATATCGCTAATTGGTTTATCAGAGGTGGTTAAAAACAGTTGTGCCCGCTCAAGCCTTTTGTTAGTTAGCCATTTCCCCGGAGTGGCGCGGTAGTGTTCCTCAAAATCCCTTCTAAAGGTGCTTGTGCTTCTATTAGCTATTTCAGCAAATTCTGATATACTTAAATCGTAGTAATAGTTAGTTTCCATAACCTCCCAGATGGGCGTTATATAACCGCTAATGATTTGATTTATATAGGCTAGAATTTGTTTGTTGCCGGGGTGAATAAGAATATTAAATAACAGTTCCTTAAATTTTCCTTCAAAAATAGGGTCCGGAAGTGCTTGAGGATTTGAAAAATAAGGCAGAAGGCTCCTATAGTTGTTGCGGATTCGGTCATCGATTTCAAACTGCTGAATCATATCAATTCCCAAGTCAGGTAAGTTTTTAAGAGGCAGGTATTCCCTAAACTCTTCGAATATGCTTTTCAGATAATTGTCCTCTAAATACAACACCATAACCTCCCATCCGGAATAATCATAAGGTAATTCCTGAGAATAAGCACCTCTTTTTAATAAAAACCCCTGGTTCCCACTTAATACCCATTTTTTAGTGCCATGCCGTAAGATCCGTTTGCCGCCAATAGAAAAGGTAATCTGATTGTGATTCGAATAGAGTTGGACAATTTTTTCGTTTTGAGGACAGTGATAATATAAAAACAGTTGGTTCTTTAACGTTATTGGAGTAAAAATATCCGGGTTTGCTTTATGTACTTCGTAGATATTCATACTGTTGGTTAGGTTGCAGAAATGCTATAAACGTACTAAAATCTTTTGAGAATTTCTATTTTGCAGTATCCATCTAAAGGTTGAGGCGGTTTGCAAGGTATTGGTCTTGCCATTATAAACTTAAGATGAGATACCTAAGTTCAACCTTGGTGGCTTTTGGTATGGTACTACTAATATAGTACCGTCATTACCCGACTCGATCGGGTAATCTCATCAATCAGAAAGTAATAAAAAATTACAATTAGTCAATGCTGATAATGAGTTTTACTAATTTAATGAAATAAAGTTGATAAAATTTCGCCCGTTAGGAGATACTCTATCTCCTAATAAATCCCACCCACTACTTGCCGTAACGGCACTGAAAATGCCACTATCAGTGTTGGTGAATCCATAGCTATGCAAATCTTTAAAAGCCAGTTTTATAATCTCAACATTAGCATTAGGAATTACTTTGGGGAAGAATGATTTAAAACCTCCAGATACAATCGATTCATCAAGTCCATTTAATTCAAGGTATTTTTTGGGAAATGCGATAAAGCTTAATATTTGAATATGCAGTATGGAAAGATTATCAACTAAATTTAAATAGTATTCTTTCTCGGTTTGGGTAATTTCAAAATCTGTCAAAGAATTTATTAGAATAGCTCTAAATGCCATTATTTTTTCTTTCTGATAATTTTCAACGGCACCTTTAAAACATTTTTCAAAAATGAACGCATATTCGTCCGATTTTAGATAGTTTTCATTTATTTCATTTTGTAATTCAGACAAATCTCTCGCAATGTTTTCAGTGAACTCTATAAGTCTTAGTTCACGCTGAGAAGGAATATAGTCCGACATAAGAGAAGCGATTCCACTTCCAATTGGAAAATTAGCTAAAACAGCTTTTATACTATTAAGTATATGTTCAGAATAGCTGGATTTTTTCAAATGGTTTTCAATTTTCTGAATTTTGTTCATAAGTTTTCAGGTTGTGTTGATTTATGAAAGGAATCTGACCTAGACATATAAACTTAAGAAAACTAGTTAAGAATGATGAAATTGTGTTACCCTTTCTTTTATTATCCTGGTCAAAATTTTTTTATTAGGAAATTTAAGTTTACGGCCTTAAGAATTAGGTGCCACAAAAGGCATTTCTAATTTCCCTTCTAAATCCTTACACAACCTTTGTATTCTAGAAATCAATCTCATATCTTTGCAGTCCGAAATTCGCAAAGGCTGCGAATGGATTAAAAAAATGTATAGATAGATGCCTACTATTCAGCAATTAGTTAGAAAAGGACGTACTAAGTTGACTTCTAAGTCTAAGTCGCCTGCTCTTGACTCTTGTCCTCAGCGTAGAGGGGTTTGCACCAGGGTATACACAACTACCCCTAAGAAACCTAACTCTGCTATGCGTAAGGTTGCCCGTGTAAGGCTAACCAACGGTAAAGAGGTGAACGCCTATATTCCAGGTGAGGGTCACAACTTGCAAGAGCACTCTATTGTTTTGATACGTGGTGGAAGGGTAAAAGACCTTCCTGGTGTACGTTATCACATCATTAGGGGTGCATTAGATACTGCAGGTGTAAACGGCAGAACACAAAGACGCTCGAAGTACGGAGCTAAACGTCCTAAAAAGTAATTATTAAAGAAAAAAATTAGATGAGAAAAGCTAAACCTAAGAAGAGGTA
>JAGQYI010000053.1 GCA_020436165.1 Cyclobacteriaceae bacterium
CGACCACCACAGTCACAGGACTGACAGCGGGCAACACGGTAACGCTGAGATGGACGATCAGCAACGGAAGCTGCGCGCCCACGACAGACGATGTACTATTAAGGAACGATGTGCAGCCTACCTCGGTGGTGATCGCGAGTGATGAAATTTGTGAAGATCAGGCCACATATACAATATCAGGTTCAACTAGCTCAAATGGTACAATTTTATGGACGAGCAGCAGTAGTGGAAGTTTTGATGATGATACAGCTGAGAATCCAACTTATACAATAAATGCAACTGATATTACTAATGGTACTGTAACACTAACTAAGACGGTCACTACTGCATGGGGTATATGCTCTCCTGCGGTTAGTAATTTGGTACTTATTTTAGATCCAATCCCTCAGTTTACTGGCACACCTTATACACGTACGATATGTAGTGGAACAGCATTGGGTTTCACTCCAACTAGTGATGTGACTGGATCAACCTTTACCTGGACAAGTGCAATAAGTGGGAATATAACGGGTAATACAGCCAGTGGAAGTGGAACAATTACTGATGTGCTGGTAAATACCGGTAATAATGTGGAGACCGTAACTTATACTATAACAGTTACGGGTCCGGGACCTAATAACTGTGTAAATCCTTTAACAGAGGACTATGTGGTTACGATAAATCCTACACCAGTACAGACGATCACGAACAACGATGCAGTAGTATGCGAGGGGGTAGGAGTAGATATAGATTATACCACACCTACTGCAGGAGCCACAATGACAGTTCAGGCCAGTTATCCGGCATCGGTAACGGGCGGAAGTTATTCAGTTGCTACGGGTTTAACTCCAACAACGGGAACAATATCAGAAGCTTTAGGTAATACAAGCAGTACTCCACAAACGGTGACCTACACATTCACGACCAGTGCAGGTGGGTGTACAGCTGCCATTAAGAGTGTAGATGTTGTTGTGAATCCCACTCCGGTATTTACTGGCACACCTTATACACGTACGATATGTAGTGGTACAGCATTGGGTTTCACTCCAACTAGTGATGTAACGGGAGCTACCTTTACCTGGACAAGTGCAATAAGTGGGAATATAACGGGTAATACAGCCAGTGGAAGTGGAACAATTACTGATGTGCTGGTAAATACTGGTAATAATGTGGAAACAGTTACTTATACTATAACCGTTACGGGTCCAGCATCAGAGAGTTGCGTTAGCCCGGCTACAACTGATTATGTAGTGACTGTTAAGCCTACACCTGATGTGGCTGCTTCCCCTAATTCAGAATCTATTTGTAGCGGACAGACTACTTCCATAACCTTATCAACCCCTAATGGGGTAACAGGTGTTATCTATTCCTGGACAGTTTCGGTTTCAGGTGGTATCACGGGAGCGGCTAATGGTTCAGCAAATACCATAGCCCAGACTTTAACAAATCCTAATAATACACCAGGACTAGTTACTTATACAATTACTCCGACTGCAACCGGTTGCAGCGGTACGCCAATTAATGTAAATGTTATCGTACAACCAACACCAACAATTGCTACTTCTGGAGATGAGACCCTTTGTTCAGGTAGTACAACTGGAATTACTTTATCTAATCCAAATAGTGTTTCGGGTACTACTTTCTCATGGGTAGTTCAATCTCAAACGAATGTAACTGGTGCAATGGCCGGGGTAGGAAACAATATTTTCCAGACACTTTCAAGTACGAATGGTACAACTTCCGGCAATGTAACATATCAAGTTACTGCATTTGCCGGTGCATGTACAGGCAGTGTTACTACAGTTAATGTTACTGTAAATCCTGACGTTATAATTGATGCAGGAGGAGATCAGGTAGTTTGCGAAGGTTCAGATCTCACCTTAGGTGGATCCATTTCTGGTGGAACTACTTCTGGTACATGGAGCTCAGCAGGTGATGGTGCTTTTGATAATACAAGTTTTGGAGTTGGCACCATTTATATGCCTGGACCAAATGATATTTCTGCTGGTACAGTACAAATTACGCTAACAGCAAATGATGCTGATGGAGCCGGGCCATGTCCTGTGCGATCAGATATGTTTACGTTGACAATCAATCCAATAGCACTGGTTACTGTACCTGCTGATTTTGCCGTTTGTGAACCTACAAGCATTCCAGTTTCAGGAACAATAGGTGGTGGAGCCACTACAGGCTTATGGTCAGTCGTTTCAGGTTCAGGTAGTCTTTCGGCCAGCTCAGTTACAGGAAATAATGTTTCGGCTAGTTACGCTCCTTCAGTTAGTGATGTAAATACCGTTGTTGTTCTGAGACTTACAGCACAGGACCCTGACGGGCCTTCAGGACCTTGTACTGATATTTATGATGAAATTTCGATTACAATCCATGAATCTGCCAAAGTGGATGCAGGTATTGATTTTACAATCTGTGAAAATGAATCGGCTACTTTGAATGGCAATGTTTTTGGATCAGTTAGCACAGGTACCTGGAGTATCATAAGCGGTGGAGATGGCACGTTTGATAATGCCAATAATGTGGTTACAAACTACAATCCTGGGCCTAATGATATGGCCAATGGTGCATTGGTTACGTTAAGATTAACCTCTGCAGATCCTGGAACTACTTGTACTCCAACGCATGATGATGTTGTAGTGACTGTTTATAAATTACCTGAAGTATTGTTAACGGGTTTAACATCATATTATCAGGAAGATGATCCTCCGGTAACTTTAACCGGATTTCCAACAACAGGTGGAACCGGATTTTTCTCAGGACCCGGAGTTATTGGTAATGAGTTTTATCCTACTGTTGCAAATCTGACACCTGCTATAAACACAGTAAAATATACATTCACCAATGCTGTAACAGGTTGCACCAATGAAGATTCCTTTGATGTTACCATAAACCCTGTAACTACAATTGACTTTGATCTGGAAGACCCTGTTTCTTTAATAAAAGGGCTACAGGCTTGTGGTAATATTAGTCTTGTAAGACTTGCAGGTCAACCAGATGTTGTATCAGGAGGACCAGGTACTGAATTTACAAGCACCAACCCGGTAATGCAATCGAAAATACAAATAAATGCGGGTAATGGACAGTACTATATAGATACTGATGGACTGCCTGCAGGTGATTACCCAATTACCTATACCTATGTAAATAGTTTTGCGGCCACTACTTCTTATACAAAGATCGTTACTGTTTATCCTGCACCAACCGCAGCATTTACTGTTAATAATTTCTGTATTGATAGCCCAATTTCATTTACAGATAATTCTTCTATTCCATCAGGAGGTACAATAACAGGTTATGAATGGAGAACAAAAGATTCAGGTGGAAATATAACGGGTATTAGTACTCAACAAAACCCCAATTTTGTTTTTCTAAAAGATGGAGATTATGACATTCAACTTACCGTATCAACTGATCAGGGTTGTTCAAATACTCTAATACAGAATAAATTTTTTGGTGCTGTTCCCAATATTACATTTGAAGCGACCTCTTTTTGCTTTCAAGATATTACGAATTTTGAAGCAACAGTAACATGGCCAGAGGGCCAGACTCCTCCTAACATAGCTCAATATACTTGGGACTTTGGAGATTCTAGCCCATTAGAGTCAACACCAGATAAGAAGATTACTCATGAGTTTCCTGCTTATCAAGTATATAATACTTCAGTTACAGTAACAACGGATGAGAATTGCCAGGCAACGAGTACACAGCCAATACCAATTTTTCCGTATACAACAGTTAACATAGATACTGAATATTTAGAAAGTTTTGAAAATAATAATGGAGGATGGGTTACTGGCGCTGAAGTATCAAGCGATACAAGCTGGGTGCTTGGTACTCCTTCAGGCACAGTAATTAATTCTGCTTCTGATGGTATAAATGCATGGTGGACAGGGGCAAACGCTGGAAGTTATTACAATAGTGAACAATCGTATGTAGATGCTCCTTGTTTCAATATTTCTAATCTGGATAGACCAATGGTGTCTATGGATATTTGGAATGATACCCAGGAAGATTTTGATGGGGCCGTTTTGCAATATTCAACTGACGGAGGTATTGCTTGGTTCAGTCTTGGAGAAATAGGAAAAGGTGTAAATTGGTATAATAAAGCAGGAATCACAAGTAAACCGGGTGGAGATCAGAATGGTTGGTCAGGCTCTACAGGTGGTTGGGTTACTGCCCGATATTATCTGGATGGTATTGATGAAGCAAAAAGGGGACAGGTACGTTTTAGAGTTGCTTTCGGAAGTAATAATGATAATCCCCAAACTAATATTCCTAATGGCTTTGCCTTTGACAATTTTAATATACGAGATAGAAACCGCTTAATTTTAGTTGAGAATTTTACAAGCCTGAACAATGGTAATTATGATCAGAATCGTGACTTCATTAGGAATTATTGGAATCAACGGCCATTAGATTTTACATATATTGACTATCATATTCCTGAACCGGCAGATACTTTGTACGATGATAACAAAAGTGAACCTGTAACACGAGCTAATTTATATAATATATCTAATACTATAAATTCTGTAGTTGATGGTAATCAATATCAGGGAGGAACACTTGGTGTTAACCTGGATTTGATCGATCAACGTTCACTGGTAGATCCGCAATTTGATATTGATTTACAGGTTTTACCATCTGATTCTAAAACAATTAGTGTTAAATGGGATGTAACGGCTAATAAGAATATAAATAACTCAATTGTGGTTTATACGGCAGTTATTGAAGAAAAAATAGTGCTTAGCCCAGGTGATACAGCTTACAATGTGCTAAAGAAAATGTTGCCTAACCCGGCAGGCTCTTACCGCGAAGATTTAACAAGCTTTATTCCGGGTCAAAAGTATTCCTCTGCGCAGCTCGATTGGGAAATAGATGTGCCTTTATATAACTCCAACGATTTGGCTGTGGTGGTATTTGTTCAACAAAAAACAGATGGTAGTGTACCTGGCGAAATTTATCAAACTGCTTACACAAAAATAACTGACCCTAAAGATTCGCCAGTTATTACCGGTTTGGAAGGTATATTACAGCATGCGGCTGAATCTATTGAAATTTACCCTAACCCGGTTTCTGACCAGCTGCACTTTACTACTTCTGATGCGTTAAGTGAGAAATTGTCCTGGAGAATTGTAGATCAACGAGGGGTAGAGCTGGCTTCTGACAGCTTCTATTTTGTTAATGGTGCATACGATTATGATACCTATGATATACCTAACGGTAGTTACTATCTGATAATTGAATCTAAGGACAGGCCTTTAGCTTACAGGAAGCTAATAGTAATGCATAGATAAATCAGTTATAACCGGAAGTTTTTAATTCTTCAATTGCCTGAGATGAAATAGAGAAAAGGCTTTGCACCCTTTCAGGTATGGTTTCGGTATTTAGAGAGTTTTTACCATCCTTTTCAATTGATAAAGTCAGCTCTTTGATGCTGTCCATACCAAGAAGAATTAAGTTAGGTTTTAATTTGTGAGCGAGAGAGCCAACTAGCTCCCAGTTGTTCTCTTTTGATCCTTCGATCATTTGATTGAGAAGGTCAGGTGTTTTGTCAACAAAAGTTTTGATAATCTCGGAGATGAACTCTTCATTTCCATCAGAAATTTCTTTCAGGTAAGTAAGATTGAATAATGGAAGTGTTGATGACTCCTTGTTTTCCGTTGCTGTTTTATTGTTTGGTTTATATAATAAGGATATTATTTTAAGTAGTTCGTCCGGAACAAAGGGCTTTGAAATGTAGTCGTTCATGCCCAATCGTATGTAGTTTTCTTTTTCTCCTTTAATTGCATTGGCAGTAAAGGCAATAATAGGTATGTCCCTTTTGGGAAGATCGAAGCTTTTTCTAATAATCCTGGTTGCTTCAAGCCCGTCCATGACCGGCATATGAACATCCATAAGAATGACATCATATTCATTTTTTCTAAGCAATTCTAAGGCAATCTCACCATTCTCGGCTTCGTTACAAATGCATCCCCATTTTTTTAAAATGGTAGATGCATACAACCTGTTCACATCGTTATCTTCAACCAGCAGTACCTGCATGCCTTCCAAATGCTTTCGGCCTTTTTTCGAATCATCTTTTTTGTCAGACGGGTGGTGTATCAGGTCTCTGCTTGTTCCTATCTGGTAGGGGATACTAAACTTAAAAGTAGTGCCAATGTTCACCTTACTTTCAACCTCCAGTTTGCCTCCTTGCAGTTCAACAAGTTGTTTGCTTATTGCTAAACCCAGCCCTGTTCCTCCATATTTTCTTGTTATACTTTCATCTGCCTGTTTGAACGTGTCAAATATGTGGCCAATCTTGTCTTTGTCAATGCCAATTCCTGTATCCTGTATTTCAAATGTGGCAATGGCTCTTTCTTTCTGAGACAAACTACAGCTGAGTCTTATGTTTATTTCACCTTCGTTGGTAAACTTAATGGCATTATTAATAAGGTTGATCAATATCTGACTTAGTCTTACGGGGTCTCCAATAAGAATTTTACATTCGTTTTTTGAGGCATCGTATTTAAGAGGTAAGCCTTTTTCGTTGGCTTGTAATTCCAAAGAATCAATAACCGATTTTATTTGATAATCGATATCAAATCCAATATTTTCAAGAGTTAGATTACCTGATTCTATTACTGAGTAATCCAAAATATCATTGATAATAACTTTAAGGTTGTCTGCAGAATGCTTGATTGCATTAAGGTATTTTATTTGTTCGTTTGATTGCAGTGTCCTTGAAAGCAGATTTACCATACCAACAATTCCGTTTACCGGGGTGCGTATTTCGTGGCTCATATTAGCCAAAAACTGTTCTTTCGCCTTTTGCGCTTTTATCAGCTCTTCCTGGTCTTTTTTTCGACCGGAAATGTCCCTGCAATCAAGAATTAATGCTGAAATATCGTCCTTGTGCTTAAGATTAATTGAATTGAATTCTAAATACTTATAATCACCATCAGCACATAAAAAGAGAAATTCTACATTTGAATTGTAGGGTAAATTTGTGCTGTCGTTGAATGCTCTCTTAATTTTTTTCAGGATGGATGGATGAATGTAATCGAAGAACTGCTTGCCGGTTAATGACGTGTGGCCGATTGTTTTCTTTACCGAAGGATTATGGTAAACGATATTGGCATCGTAATCAACGATAAAGATTATATCCGAGCCATCTTCAACAACTGTTTTGTAGAATTTCTCTTCTGCCAGGTATTTGCTAAGCTCCTTCATCGTTTCTTTCTTTTAGGTGCCTGTATATAGTAGACTTACCAATATTAAGAACCTTGGCCACCTTTAAAACATTATTGCTGTATTTGGTCATAAAGTGATCTATGATCCTTTCTTCGTATTCTTTAAGCGTTAGCTCCTCGTACACTATTGTATCCTCCTCTTTAATGGCTTTAAATGAGATGTCGTCAGCCTTAATCTCATTTCCTGAGCCCATTACAGCTGCCAGTTCAATAATCGATTTTAATTCTCGAACATTACCAGGATAGGGGTAGGAAATAAGCTTTTCCTTTGCTTCTTTACTTATCGAATTGCAGCTAAGCTCATTCTCGTTACAAAAGTCGTGAAGCATTTTATTGGCAATTATAACAATATCGTTTGCACGATCTCTTAGTGGTGGCATTTCAATGGGTAGCCCAAGCAACCTGTAATATAGATCTTCTCTGAAGTTTCCGTTTTTTACTTCCTCCGCAAGGTTTTTGTGCGTAGCCACAACTATTCTCGGATTAATTTTTATGACTTCATTGCCTCCAATCCTGCTGATCTCCTTTTCCTGAATAGCCCTTAACAATTTGGCCTGCAGATTTATGTCCATTTCTCCGATTTCATCAAGAAAAAGCGTTCCATTATCTGCTTCTTCAAACTTTCCAATCCTTCGGGTTACAGCACCGGTAAATGCTCCTTTTTCGTACCCGAAAAGTTCGCTTTCGAGCAAATCTTTAGGAATGGCGGCAATATTTACAGCTACAAATTTGCCAGACTTTCTGTTGGAATTATAATGAATAGCTTTGGCGGCAAGCTCTTTTCCTGTTCCTGTTTCACCTGTAATCGAAACAGTAATATTGGTTTTAATAGCCTTTTCCAGCAAATTGAATACGTTCTTAATGGCAGGGCTTGATCCTAAAATGCTCGACTCAAAATCGTATTTAACACTAATCTCCTTTTTGAGCTGGGTAATCTCTTGTAAAAGACTTGCATTCTTAACAGCATTATTCAGGCTATTAAGAAGTCGGTCCTTCGTCTCTTCGTCCTTGGTTATATAATCATATGCTCCCTGCTTAAGCAAATTAACAGCTGTTGATATATTTTCCTGACCAGAAATTATGATGACATGTATACCCGGATCTGTTGCTTTTATCTGCTGTAAAACTTCTTCGCCAGATAAGTCGGGCAGGGAGTAGTCAAGGGTTATTACCTTGGGTGCTTGATGGAGTTTGGCCAAACAGGCTTTTCCGGTTTCAAAAAATTCTACTTCATAATCCGGATTTAATCCCAGTACATACTTAAGGAATTTCGTGTAAACCGGATCGTCTTCTACTGCAAATATTTTAATAGTATCTGGGTCTTTCATATTGTGGTTTTGGAATTTTGCACAGTTTGACCGAAACTGGAATAACTTCTTGGATTATTTGAATATTAGTAGAAAATTAGAGCTTGTATCTCGCAAAAACAAGTGAATAAAAATTAATTGGTTATCAACCTTGATGATGGGATAAATTGTTTGATGTTTGTGAAGTTTTTAAAGGAGTGTTTAACTTCGTGCTTTAATTAATTAAATGTATGATTAGTGAATTAGATTCATTGACGCAAAGTGAGCAAGAGCTAATGCTTTCTTTGCCTGTTTATGTTGCTGTGCTTATTGCAGGCGCTGATGGTGAAATTGACAATAAGGAAGTAAAGAGAGCTATTCAGCTGGCGCATAGTAAACTAACCCACGCCCGAAGAGATTTGATTCCATTTTATAACGAAGCAAATGAAAGTTTCGAGGATAAGTTAAAGATGGCAATTGCAAATTTGCCCTCAGGTACCAAGGAAAGGCAAAACGTAATCACAGAAAAACTAAAGGAGTCCAATGCCTGTTTCAAGAAACTTCCTAAAAAATTTGCTACTGAACTATATTCCAGCTTAAAAGAAATGGCCAAGCAAATTGCAGAAGCTTCAGGTGGTGTGTTTGGGTATATGGCTATCGACTATGAGGAATCAAAACTCATAGATTTAAAAATGATAAAGGATCCGGCTTTGGCTTAGTAGTACTTGTTACTTTAATATTGGCTCAAGTACTTCTAATTTTCCATCTATTGAATCAGCCTCGTAACTAAGCCCTAGTATATTGGCTATTAACGGATATACATTTACATTTTCAAATGGTGGAATAGTTGTTTGTTTAAAGGCGGGCCCTTTTGCATAGAAAATAGCTCCCATTTCGGGTGTTGTAGCAGCGTCATAACCATGCGTGCTGCTCCCTTTTGGAATAGTCTTTCCTAAAGCGCCAAACGTGTAAGGAGGCTTTGGAAGCAAATCCAAATCGCCTATTCTGTCAAGGTTTTTATCGTAGTGAAAGCGCTCCGGCAAATGGTTTTTTAAATACACTTCGTATTGAGTAGTGTCTTTGCTTAACGCATTGTACAAGGAATCAATTCTTGATGCATCGTCAGAATAAACCATTGCAGGAAAACTGGTAGTTAAGAGCATATCCTCAGGAATAAGTTTTTCAGGATAAATTATACTTTCCCTGTCAACTTCAAGCATTCCATGATCAGACACTACAATTGTGTTTACGGGTAGTTTGAGTTGATCAATCTTACGCGTAAGTTCTCCAATTAAGCTATCTATTTCTAGAACTCCTTTCTTAATCTCTTCGGATTCCGGGCCAAATCTATGACCCAGGTCGTCAGTAATAGAAAAATAAAGGGTAATAAAATGAGGGCGTTTCTCCTTGGGCAACTCTAACCATTTTACTACTTGGTTTATTCTATCCTCATAACTAATTTCTCCATTGTATTTAAAATAATAGGTTGGATAATGATCCTTAATTGGAGCTTCTGAGCCCACCCAGAATACACTGCCTGATACCATTCCTTGTTCTGCTGCAAGCACCCAAAGAGGGGTTCCTTCATAGAATTGGGCATCTTCAACCCTTTCTCTATTTCTTGTTGTATATGTTAATTTCAACGATCTGTCATAGAATTCGTTTGAAACTAAACCATTGTGTCCCGGATACAAACCTGTTACAATAGCGTAGTGGTTTGGAAATGTTTTCGTGGGAAAAGAAGGAATCATTTTCTCCGACTTTACATCAAAAGCAAGAAGATTTTCAGCTCCATATTTTTGGGCGTAGTCGTACCTGAACCCATCAATTGAAATTAATAGTACATAGGGCTTATCAATTTGCTCCTCAGTGTTTAAGAGAGTTCCTTTAATTTCCTGTTCTGCTGTTTTCTCGGAAACAGGTGCGTCTACCCTAGGCTGTTGCCCGCATGACAACAGTACTGCCAATATCAGGAAATACTTTTTCATAGGAAAAATGGTTGGGTTGGTTTAGGAGGATTTCTAGTTTTCGTGTACGGTTATAGTTTCAATAACATCGCCTTGTTGTATCATATCAATTACCTCAAGGCCTTCTACCACCTTGCCAAAGCATGTATGGTTTCTGTCAAGATGTGCAGTGTTTTCTCTGCTATGACAAATAAAAAACTGACTACCTCCGGTATTTCTTCCTGCATGCGCCATAGAAAGAACGCCTCTGTCATGGTATTGATTGTCTCCGTCCAATTCACATTTAATTGTATAGCCTGGTCCGCCAGCCCCGGTACCATCAGGACAACCTCCCTGAATTACGAAGTTGGGTATAACCCTGTGAAAAGTTAATCCATCATAAAAGCCTTGTTCGGCAAGTTTTGTAAAATTAGCCACTGTATTAGGAGCATCTTTTTCATAAAATTCTACTTTCATTGTACCCCTTTGTGTTTTTATTTCAGCTGTTTTCATTTTAAAAAATTTTCTTCAAAGGTACACTTTTCACTTGGTTATCGGCTCTTAATCAGCCAAACGCTCTTTTAGTTTTTTTATATTTTTTGATTGTGGTTTTGACCACAAAGCCTCTTCCAGAATAATGAGTGAATCTGTTGATAAAAGACTGACACTATCTGGTTCGAAAGCTATTTTTTCGTCAGGGGCTACATTTGTGTTGTAGAACACGCTTGGAGATATGCCTGTAAGAAGTTTAAATTCACTCTTTTTCAAATCCTGATTATGCATGACACGAATCAATTCATTTTTAATGGTGTCGCGGGCATTGTCGGGAATGACAAGATAGTTAAATCTGTGTTGAGCCAATTGTATGATCAGCTTTTCATCCAGGGTAATATCCTTAGTTAGATAAATAGCCCTGAAAGCATTGAATGGTTTGTCTTCGATTGAAATCTGAGGAATAAGCCACTGGTTATTTTGCCTGATCAGTAAGCCTGTTAATGTATTAATTCCATACGAAGCACCTCGAATACTGCTATATTCCAATTTTATAATTGTGCGGGATACAAGCAAATTATAGGCTTCTTCTCCCAGTTCAGGGTTGTGAATAATCTCTATTCTGTTTTCAATTTTTTTTGTGGTAAACGCATCAGATATTTTAAGCTTATGGCCTATCTTTTCCTTTATCTGGTCCAAAAGAATATTGGCGATTTCCTTTTCACTATTATCAGAAAGATTGAGTAAAACGCGGGTTTCCTTTGTTAATTCAAAAAATCCTCTCTTGTAAAGAATTTTATCAGGTACCGGAACGATTTGAATTTCATTAATGGGTTGCTCTTTCTTAGTACTATTTGTTGTACAACCAATTGTGAACAAAAATGCATACAAAAAAAGAAGTGAATTACGTTTTATCGAATAATACGACATATTAACGTTATCTAATTTCAATTTTATCAGTGGTAGGTTAGATTTACGTTTCATACATTATACTTGCAAACATCTACATTTGAGCAACGATAGAATACTATGAATCGATTTTTTTACTCTTTTTTTTTAATTCTTTTATCTTATAATTCTCTGCTGGGTCAAAATCAGGAGGTTGCAAGAATACCCTTTATATTAAATAACGACCATATAATTATTCAATTGCGAATAAACGATTCTTCTCCCTTGAACTTTATGTTTGATTCCGGGGCCGGGGGTATCTTAATTAATAAGTTAGTGTCGGATAGTCTTGGTTTGGAGGCTGCTTCTGAAAGAACCAATACAGGTGCGGTAGGTACCCATACAGTTTCTATTCTTAAAGGAAACACAATTTTTGTTGGAGATGCCCAGATTAACGGGGTCAACATGATGCGGGATGATAACGAATTTGAGGAACTGGATAGCGGTGAAGAGGTTGCAGGTATTATTGGATTTCATATACTTTCGCGTTTTGTGGTTCGCGTTGACTACGACACGCACGAACTGGTCCTTTACAACCGATCAAATTATGTGTACAAGGGGGATGGGGTAGTGGTTCCTATTGTTTTAACCTACAACTTGCCAATTGTGGTTGGTAAAATTAAGATTAGTGAAGATAAGGAAACCGAAGGCTTTTTTCTGGCAGACACAGGAGCAAGGTCCTATTTGCTGGTGAGTTCGCCAACTGTGAAAAAGTTTGATATGCTCAACGAAATTGGAGACTATTATACGCTAAAGACAGATGTGGGAAGCTCGGGTAAAAAAGCAAAAATAATTTTCGGGAAGATAAATGAATTTGATTTCGCTGAACACAAGTTTGAAAATTTACCCGCTGTTCTAAGTCAGGCCCAGGAGGGAGTGCTTTCATTTGATGGCATAAATGGCATTATTGGTAATAGAATTTTGCAAAAATTCAATGTTACTTTTGACTACCAAAGAAACCTCCTCTATCTTGAACCAAATTCCAATATGGGCAAACCCTATAAGACAAATGTGTCCGGGTTTAGTATAGCTTATGAAAATGGAAAGCCATTCATTAAAGACATTGTTGACCACTCGCCTGCAACAAAAGCGGGTTTACGGAATGGAGACGAGTTGGTGGCTATTGATGGTAAGATAATTGAAAATATGACACATTCTGAAGTTAGGGCATATTTTCAGGAAGTTGATAGAAAACTTGAGCTTGTAATTCGGAGAAGTTCTAAATTAAAATATACCGAAATACGTTTGAGAGAATTAATATAAGTAGGCTCTTGAGTAATTCTTATTGTTTAGTTTAAATCCGAGAACAACTTCATGGGACCCTGCACTCACCCGATTTATTTTTGACGTAGGGAATTCGTACCCATAATTAAGTGAGACGTTATGTGTTAGATAAAACCCTGCGGAAAAGCCGACACCTCCAAGTAACGTGTATTGAATACCGCCCCACACTTTATCATGATATCTCACCCGCAACGCACCAATTACCTCGATTGGCTGGTCGCGTCTCATATTAAATATAAGCAATGGCGATATAAGATAACCGTATCTCCATTTGCGGTAGTGAAACCCAAATTGAATATTATGGGTAAGCGGATTAGCCAAGTTGTTGAATTCTGTATTTGAACCCTCGAATAAAAGCTTTGCCGAATTTAGAACAGAATAGCCCAGAAAAAATTGCTTGTGATAAATTACTGTTCCAAGGTTAAAGTCAACACTACTTTTTTGATTATCGCCTTGAAGATAAGCCTGGTAAATAGGATCCGTATCAGGATAAAGCACGGAAACACCCGAAGGATCAAATTTGTTGAATTCATAGCCAACGCCTGCTCCTACAGACCAAACAAGTTGGTTTGTTAAATTAATATGATAGGCATAATTGAGGAAAGCACCAGTATTCTGAAACCCTCCATCACTATTTTGCATTACATAAATTCCGGCTCCATGTCTTTTGGATTTTCTAAACCCAAAACCATCATCGTTTTCTATTGAATTATACGCTTCGGTTTCAAAAAGGCGTATTCCCTTATGTTTATAATCGTTATTAGGGCTGATTTTAAAGGCCAGGTTAGCTGATCCTATCAGATAGGTCGGGCTATTGTCGAAGCCTGCCCACTGCATTTTATAGCCAACTTTTACATCCACAAAATCCTCAATTCCCGAAAAGGCCGGATTGACCGGTAACGGGTTTTGGTAAAACTGCGTCATTCTATAATCCAGTTGAGCAAATATGGGTCGCGCATTGATGACCAGTAATGAGATTACTAAACCAGCATACGAAATATATTTTTTTGAAAGCAATGTCAGGCTCATAGAATTATGGTTAGGGTTCCTTCGTAAACAGGTGAGCCGTCACGCAGATCGATTACATAATAATAGGTTCCCATTGGCAAAGATTTACCGTTATAGGTACCGTCCCAGGGGGTATATCCTCCACTTGATTTAAATACGACCAGCCCAGCCTTGTTATATACATAAACCAAGGCATCTGGGAATGCATCTATATCTTCAATTTCCCAGGAATCGTTTTGTCCGTCTCCATTGGGCGTTATGGCATTGGCGAATTTTACACCCTCTATCAATTTTAGAATACTGATGCTAAACTTTTTCTCAATAGAGAATTCTCCATCTGATGACTTAATTCGAACGGAATAAGTGTCCCCTTCATCCCAGTTAAAAGATGTATTGGTAACCAATTGATCTCCGTCAATGCTAAAGAACTCGTTGCCTTCGCTACCATCTCCTGCAACCAAAGCATAATTATGTGTATCCTCGGGATCAAGATCAGAGGTTGTTAAACTGCCTACCCTGGTGCCAACAGGTTGTTGCTCCAAAACTGTTTGATTGCTTAATCTGATGTCGTTTGGAGGGTAGTTTACAGGAGTAACTGTTATTGTCAGGGTTTTAACTTCACTTGTATTTTCATTTGGTGCTCCAAAAGGCCCGTCATCCGTTAAATAAACATCAAAAACAGCCTCTCCATGGGTGTGTTCAGTGGGTCGAAAGCTTAAGGTTCCGTTTACATCTATCTGAGGTGCCAGTAAGAAAGCCAGTGTTCCTGTAACCTGGTTAAAGTTTACTGTAAAATGAAGCTGCTGGTCTTGTTCGTCAGGTGATGGGCCCGGAGAAATATTTGTTGCCCAATTTTCATAGGTATGAACAATATCTCCTTCCTCAACAGTAATATCAGCACCCTCATCGAAAGTTGGGGGATCGTTAATGGAATTGACGGTGATTGTAAATGCCTGAATACTACTGGTATTCATATTGGGTGCATTCGAAGGACCGTCATCTTGAAGGATTACTTCATAGATGGCAAATCCGGTATAATAGGGTGTTGCTTCAAAAGTTATTGTGCCGGTAATAGGGTCTATTGACGGAGGCGTATCAAACTGCAACCCTCCGCTGACCTCTTTTTCTGTAAGCACAAAGGTTAGGGATTGGGATACATTTTCATCAGGTGCACCGGCATCAATTTGTGTTGCCCATTCCATAGAAACTGGTCCGGTATGCTCGTCAATTATTATATTTTGGCCCTTTACAAAAGTAGGGGCATCATTTATCGGGTTGATAGTAAGTGTTATGGTTTCTACCGCACTAGTATTTTCATTATCGCCATCACTGGGGCCATCGTCTTGAAGATATACATTTATTGTGGCTGTTCCGTTGGCCTTATTTTTGGCTTCAAAACTAAACGTACCAAACTCATTTACTTTAGGCAGTACATTAAAACTCATGAACGCAGATTGGCTCACTATTTCCGTTACAAAATGGATATCCTGGTTGTTTTCTTCTGGATTTGGCCCGGCTGAAATATTGGTAGCCCAGCCTGTAATTGTTACCGCACCTGCTTTTTCATCAACTGTAATATCTGGGTTATCCAAGTCAAAAGTTGGAGCAGTGTTCACAAATGTAACATTGATTTGAATTGTAGATGGGCCAGAAATATCCCCTGAACTTAAATCTTTTAATTGAATATTAAACGTTGCGGAACCGCTCGTGTTATCGGTAGGTGTAAATGTTAATGTTCCATCTTGTGAAACTGCTGGATCTGCAACAAATGTAAGTGAGCCACTTAGGTTCAGAGAAGTAATAATAAATAAACGGTCGGCCTCAGGTATCGAAAAATTAGATGCCCAGCCTGCAAAAGAATTTGCTCCTGAATTTTGGTTGACAGTTACATTACCACTATGCGTATAGGTAGGAATAGTAAACGATGAGGCGCTTGCATACACAAAAAACAAACCAGCAAATAGCCCTAACTTTATTCTTTTGAGTCTGTTCATAAACCCCTAAAATACCTTTAAAAAACTATTAAAACCAACTTTTGAGATCAATCTCTATTACCTAATTGCGGATAGGAGAGTTTGAGCTTAATGGACACCACCCTCAGACCTATTACCACAATAATGGTTGACAGTGATGTAAACCAGAAAGGTGCAGTAAGGTAACCAAGCAACAAGTAAAGAATACCTCCAATAATGCACGTAGTTGCGTACATCTCTTTTCTAAAAATAAGAGGTATTTCATTGCTGAGCGTATCTCTTACAACCCCACCAAAAACTGCAGTCATTGTTCCAATAATGATAGATTGAATGGGACCAAGATTAGCCTCAAGGGCTTTGCTCATTCCAATTACAAGAAACACGCCTAAACCAATGGTGTCGAACAAGAATAATGTCCGATTAATAGTAACTATTCTTTTTCTGAAAACAAGAGTAATAACGAAGCCCGCAATAATTGTAAACAGGGAGATTGATTCCTCTAACCAGAAAACAGGTTTATTAAGTAATACATCTCTAAGTGTTCCTCCTCCAATTGCAGTTACACCTCCAAGTACCAGGGCACCAAATGGGTCCATTTTTTTTGCTATAGCAAGCCGTGTTCCGGAAATGGTAAATGTAAAAATGCCAATTTGATCAAGAATTTCAAAAAGGCTCATTGATACAGGAATTTTGTAAGGTAGAGGTATTTACTCCTTAGGTTTTTTTTCTTCGGTTTTAAGAACATCGGTTACGGAAATGCCTGTGATTACGCCAATTAAAATAGCTACTATTAAAATAAAAGCATTTGCACCTGATCCAATTACAATACCTAGCATAACAGTTTCTTTTGATTAAGGTATTCAAAAGTAAAATTTTGTTACCATTTTCAAAACAGGTTGGCAACATTATGTCTGTATCAGAGGTTGCGTTAGTGAAATAAAAAAAATAGTAGAATAATTTTTTCTTAGAATTTGTTCTAAAACATCTTAAATTTTATCTTGCACAAAAATCATCTTACCTCTTAATAAATAATGTCAGAAATAGCGAAAGAATTACTACTTGGGAGAATCCAGTATCTTGAGGAAATGTATCTTAGACCCGGTAGTAAAGAGCTTGACGAACGTATTGTTGCCAAAGTAAAAAAGCTGGTTTTGGATGGAGAACTTACCAGTATAATGCAGGTGGAGTCAGTCTTCAATTTTTTGGTTGAGAAGCAGGCAGAAAGTGATGCCGAAATCGATATCTACGCAAACGAAATAATCGATTTCATTAACTAATCATTAGTATAATCAGAAAGGAAATAGCTATTAGCAGGTAAAAAGAAATTGCCTGAAACAAGCTAAACTTTCGTTTTACACCAAGCATATCACTCATTGACTTTGTTAATATTTTCTTTAACATAGGTATAGTATCTTTACTACTTATAACTCCATTTTTATATCGTGGGTTATAACTATTTTGTCGTGATTTTAATACTAAGCAATGCATTTACTTCTATTAAGCAACTCAACTATGAAAGGCCATCCTTACCTTGAATGGCCTCAGGAATACTTAAAAGCCTTTCTTAAGGGAATTAAAAAGGTGGCTTTTGTACCCTATGCTGGTGTAACTATGAGTTATAATGAATATACCGATTCTGTAAAAAAAGCTTTTGAAGAATATGAGATAGCAATAACAGGAATACATGTGGTAGAGGATAAAGTAGAATTGATTAAGCGCTCAGACTGTGTTATGGTTGGCGGTGGAAACTCTTTTAGTCTGTTGAATCAACTTCAAAAGGAAAATTTAATTGAACCTATTCGGAAAGCTGTAAAAAGTGGAATCAGGTATGTTGGCTGGAGTGCGGGTTCCAACATGGCTTGCTCAACCTTAAAAACCACCAATGATATGCCTATAGAGCAACCTGCTTCATTTGAGGCCATAGGACTTATTGATTATCAAATCAATCCTCATTTCACCAATGAAACTATTCCAAACCATGGGGGGGAATCGCGTGAACTTAGAATAAAAGAATACCTGGTTAAAAATGTTGAATCTACTGTGGTGGGATTACCCGAAGGTATGTTAATTGAAGTTCATGGCAACGAAACAGAGCTCAAGGGTTCAGGCGAAGCAATATTGTTTAAGGCGGGCCAGCAGCCGCTAAAAGTAAAACCAGGAAAGGTAAAGTTCGACTAATTGATTAGTCAGTTTCAAGCCACTCCAGCACATCGGCAATTCCATCGTAATCTTTAAACCCGGGCTGTTCTTCAAGACCTCCTTTGATCTCAATTCCAGTAGGTTTTACGTGGTTTACTACAATGTCAAGTAGTTCCTCATTGAAATCCGTTGAAAGATAAATTGGGTATTTGTCACAAATATTTTTAAGCTCTTCAGGGTTGTTAATAATTGCGTGAGGTGTAACTTCGATTACGTAAAATCTAGCAGAAGGAAATTGAGCTAACTTTTCGCTTATTTCAGTTAGTTGAAATTGTTCTTTCGTAATTCTAAGCACATATTCTTTCCACTCTTCGGAAAATTCGGGATTTGAAGTTTCTATTAAAACGGCTCCAAAATCATTTATGTTCTCCGGTAAATTGTTTCCGATTTCACCTATTATACCTACTCCGCTTACCCAATTTACGATCTCATTAAAAACTTCAGGAGTAACAAAATGCGTTGATTCAGGGTCAATATTGAACCCAATAAAATCCACACCCATTCCGGCCGCATAGCGTGCATCACTCAGGTTTGTTACATCTCCAATTTTAACGCTTAATTTAAGTGCCATTCGTTAGCTTTTGTATTGGTTGCAAAGTAAGCCAATATGATGCTTGTTATAAAGCGCTCACCTATATTTGACTGCAAATGCTGAAAAACAACGCACGTATTTTACTCATGTTCCTTTCATCCATTGTTATTGTTGGACTTATTTCTTCATGCAATAAAACAATTGAGCCGGATTTATCCGATTTTGGATATGAGTACTTTCCAATAGAAATAGGCCAGTACAGAACGTACTATTCTATGCGTATCGACTATAACCTCGATGGTTCTATTGATACCACTCAATATTTGACCAAAGAAATCGTTGAAGATACGGTTGTCTATTCTGATGGCTCCAAAAGATATTTATTAGGTAGGTATAGTGCCAATATTGGTTCAGACAACTGGCAAAAGGATTCGCTTTGGACAGCAATGGTAAGTGAGTCAAATGTTGTGATTTCAGAAGGAAATATTGATTTCATCAAGTTGGCTTTTCCTGTAAAAAGTGCGCTTAAATGGGATGGAAATGCAAGAAACAACAGGACTGAAGAACTGTATGAAATAAGTGACCTGGAGGCACCTTATTCTTATGATACGCTGAGTTTTAGCAACACGCTAACGGTTATTCAGGCAGATCTCATCGATCCTGCCAAACTAACCGAGGACGATTATCGTATTGAAGTTTATGCAAAAGGAGTGGGGCTGGTGCATAAGTTAAAAATGCGGATCAACTATTGCGATCCCACAAAATGTTCTGAAAATGGAACGATTGAAGACGGTGAGGTTTTTGAACAAAAGCTAATCGAATTTGGTGAAGAATAAGCTTATAGTGTTGTTTGTTATTGCACTGTTGATATTTCAATCGGCAGCAGGGCAGGACTACTATTATTTTGTTTCGTTTACGGATAAAGATAATTCCGGCTTTAGTATTAATGAACCAGCTCAATTTCTATCTCAAAGAGCCATTGAAAGAAGACAGAAACAAAATTTAGCAGTTCAGGATCAGGACTTACCGGTTTCTGCAATGTATGTGGAGAATATAAAAAACAAGGGCATTGAAGTATTTGAGCAATCCAGGTGGTTCAATGGAGTTATCGTAAAGACAACTCAGGCAGAAGCTGACCAGCTTAAAAATGAGTTATATGTTGAGAGCGTTGAATACATAGCTCCTCAAAACTATGCCGGAAGAATAAACCGGAAGAATAAGTTTTTACATTTGGATAATGCTCCTTCGGATAGCTTGTTTCAAAATAAAATTTTGGGTGTTGAAGAGATGCATAATGATGGATATTATGGTCAAAATAAGTTGGTGGCTGTGCTGGATGGAGGATTTACTGGAGTAAATACTGCTACTCCTTTTGCTCATTTATTTACTAATAATCAAGTGCTGTATACCTACGATTTTGTATCCAAAACCAGCAATGTGTATAGCTACTCATCTCATGGTACCAGGGTTTTTTCATCAATGGCAGCTCATAAAGATGGAGTATATGAGGGAATTGCCCCTGATGCGGATTATATGTTATTTGTTACCGAAAATGTGTCGTCAGAGTATAGAATCGAAGAGTATTATTGGCTGATTGCCGCTGAAAGGGCTGATAGTACCGGTGCTGATATAATAACCACTTCGTTAGGGTACAATACTTTTGATGATCCTTTGATGAATTATACAAAAGAAGAACTGAACGGCACTACTGCCGTTATAACCAGGGCAGCGAATATTGCCTCAGAAAAAGGAATTGTGGTGGTTTCTTCTTCGGGTAACGAAGCAGATGACCCCTGGGGTACCATTACTTTTCCCTCTGATATGATTAACGGGTTATCTGTGGGAAGCATCACTACGAATTACGATCTATCTTATTTTAGCTCGTTCGGGCCAACAGCAGATGGACGTATTAAACCAGAGGTTGTAGCAATGGGTTCAGGTACTATTCTAATTGGTAGTACAGGCAGTTTAACTACAAGCAGTGGTACTTCGTTTGCTGCTCCTCAGGTTGCTGCTTTAGCTGCCGGAGTTTGGCAAGCATATCCGGGGCTCACTTCCCTGGACTTAATAAATGCACTTAAAATGTCAGCTGATAACGCAAGTGATCCTAACAATGGATTAGGATATGGTATTCCAAGCTACCAGGCTGTGAAGAATTATTTAAACGCTTCAGAGTCTAATTTAGCTGTTGATGTTTTCCCGAATCCTGTAGGTAACGGTCAAACGCTAAAGGTTAGAGTTATGGACCCGGAAATGAATAATAAAGTTACATTGAAGTTCTTTGAATCAACCGGCAAACAGTTATCAGAAAACCTGATTGATGTAAATTGGCGAGAAAATGAAGCAAATATGGTGTTGGATCAACTACCTGTTGGAATTTATTTTTTAAAGGTGTTGTTTGATTCCGGTTCGGAAGAATTTAGAATTGTAAAATTATGAATGTAAAACCCATTATTGCTCCCTCGATTCTAGCAGCGGATTTCGCCAATTTACAAACGGAAGTTGAACTCATTAACAGCAGTGAAGCCGATTGGATTCACATTGACGTAATGGACGGTGAGTTTGTACCCAACATTTCGTTTGGCATACCAGTATGCAATGCAATTAATAAACACTCAAAAAAGCCCTTGGATGTCCACTTAATGATCGTTAAACCTGAGCGGTATGTGGAGGAGTTTGCAAAATATGGTGCTGAGATCATAACCGTTCACGCAGAGGCATGCCCTCATTTGCATCGAAATATTCAGCAAATTAAAGCGTTAGGATGTAAAGTTGGTGTTTCGCTAAATCCGCATACGCCCGTAGATGTATTAAAGCATTTAATAAAGGATATTGATTTGGTTTTGATAATGTCGGTAAATCCGGGTTTCGGAGGGCAAAAATTTATTGAAGCTACCTATCAAAAGATAAAGGAGATGAAGGCGCTTATTGACAAGGAAGGGGCAGATACTATTATTGAAGTTGACGGTGGAGTTACATCCGAGAATGCGCGTCAATTAATTGAGGCCGGAGCTACTGCATTGGTGGCCGGTAGTTTTATCTTCAAATCAAAAGATCCCTTGCAAACAATTGCTGATCTTAAAAATTCCTGATGCCTCGAAAAGCGCTAACTATTGTTATATTTTTATTTTTCTCGCTGGCTTTAAAAGCACAGTTTATAGTTACCGGACGAGTTACTGATAGTCTTGGCATTGCTCTTCAAGGGGTTTCGGTTAAAGTAGTAAAGTCTGCGATTGGAACAAGTACCGATGCAGAAGGTAGGTTCTCATTTGGTGTCAAACAAAATGGAGACTATACACTTGAATTCTCTCACATCGGATACATTACAATTCGTAAAGAGATTGTAGTAAACGGTGAAGCACTTTCCGTTGATATTTCCCTTGCCCCTTCCGTTAAGGTTTTGGAAGGTGTTTCTATTGAAACGGAAGCAGAAGGCAATGCTGTGAGTTCAGTAACCATTAAGTCTACCACAATTGAAAATGTTTCTGCACCGTTTAACGATATTTCGAATATCCTTTCAACACTTCCATCTGTTGTGAGCAACAATGAACTGTCTTCTTCTTATTCTGTTCGAGGTGGCAACTATGACGAGAACCTGGTTCGGGTGAACGGATTTCCTGTATACAGGCCTTTTCTTGTGCGTGCTGGCCAGCAGGAAGGGCTAAGTTTTATCAACAACGATCTGGTGCGTTCTGTTGAGTTTTCTGCAGGAGGTTGGGATGCACAGTACGGAGGTAAAATGTCATCGTTGCTATTGGCCGATTATAAAAAAGCAACCGGGTGGCATGGTGGTGCTTCAATAAGTTTTTTGGGAGGTAGTGCCTACTTTGAAGGGAAGCTAAAGGATGCTTCCTTCTTAATTGGCGCGAGGCACAAGCGCTCCAGGTACCTGCTGAACTCATTGGATATCGATGGTCAGTACGATCCCCGATTTACCGATGTTCAAAATTATTGGAATGTGCCTGTTTCTGATAAATTAACTTTGGAGGCACTTCTTTCTTATGCTTCAAATAACTACCAGGTTACACCAGAAAACGGGCAGATAACCTTTGGTACATTTAATCAGGAATTACGCTTTGAGGTAGCTTTTGAGGGCCAGGAAGAAATGTTATACAATACCATGCAGGGTGCGGTAAAAGCAAATTATGAGATCAATGACAGGGTTGGCTTTAACGTGCTTACTTCAGTAATGAAAACCTATGAAAATGAAAATGGCGATGTGGAAGGTGGTTACAGGCTATGTGATGTAGATAAGAACCTTGGCTCCAGCACCTTTAACGAATGCGCTCAAATCCGAGGTATTGGAACTTTGTATAGGTATGCACGCAATAATCTTGATGCGCAGATAATTGACCTGGAATCAAATGGTTGGTTCACAATTAATTCTCATAATAAGCTCTTGTATGGTGTTAGGTTGAGTAATAGGAATATTTACTGGAAAATAAGTGAATACAGTTTTACAGATTCGGTTGGGTACGTGCAAATTACTTCAGCACAAGCTTCTAATAATAATGTAGAGGCTAATGAATTAAATGCTTATGCCCAGCACCAGTACAAAGCAGCTCAATTTGGAATAACATATGGTGTTTACGGCTCTCGTAATTCTTTAAATGGCAATTGGGTTTTTAGTCCCAGACTTTTAATGGACTACACTCCATCCCGTAATCCTGATTGGGTGTTCAAGCTGGGTACGGGTTTGTATCGCCAGCAACCATTTTACAGAGAATTGTTGCTGGAAAATGGACAAATTACTGATAATCCAAGAACCCAATCTTCATGGCATATTGTGGGTAGTTCAGAATACAACTTAACATGGTGGGGGCGAGAGTTTAGTTTGCAAATGGAAGCTTACTACAAAGCACTTTGGGATCTGATACCCTATCAGTTTGAAAATGTCCGTGTTCAGTATTATCCTAACCACACTGCCAAAGGCTATGCTGCCGGTTTTGAAGCTCGTTTAGCTGGTGAGTTTATCGAGGGAACTGAAAGTTGGTTTAGTATGGGTATACTTTCAACACAGGAACAGATTGATGGAGTGGATAGTGAAATGGTGCGAAGACCAACTGACCAACGTTTTAAGCTGGGCTTTGTTTTTGAAGACCATATTCCTAATGACCCTTCGCTACGAGTTAATTTGAGCTTACAGTACGGCAGTGGTTTGCCCATTGGTCCTCCGGGCGATCTTACCCAACGTAATCTATTTACAGGAGACAGCTATACCAGGGTAGATATAACCTTTTCAAAGGTATTTGCCATGAAAGCACCTAACTGGGATAATATCAGAATTGGGATAGGTATTTACAATCTTTTAGGCTCAAAGAATGCGGTTACCTATACCTGGATAGAGGATTTTGGAGGCAATAGTTTTGCAGTGCCAAATAATCTTACGGGAAGATTATTTAATCTGGTTGTATCCACAAGGTTTTAGGACTAAAATCTCTCTTTATTTTTTCAGCGTTGGCTTTGCAATGTTCTTTGGCTAAATTAGTTGCTTTATAAATGAGTCAGATCGTATCTCTTTAAAGAGGTACCAGAAATGCCTACCAGCTAACTAACAAATGAAAAAGCCTTTACTTTACCTCTCCTTTTTGATAGCACTTGTTTCTTGTAACAAGAAAACACAAGAACAAAAGTCCGAAAATCAGCGACCTAACATAATATTCATTATGTCGGATGACCATGCCTATCAGGCAATAAGTGCGTATGGTTCCAATCTTATTCAAACACCAAATATCGATCGATTGGCAGATGAAGGTATGCGTTTTGATCATGCCTATGTTACCAATTCTATTTGTGCACCAAGTCGTGCTGTAATTTTAACAGGTAAATTCAGTCACTTAAACAGCGTAACCGATAACATAGACAAATTCGATTCTTCGCAAGTTACTTTTACTAAGTTGCTTCAAAGAAGTGGGTATCAATCTGCCATCGTTGGAAAATGGCATTTGAAATCAGCCCCGGTTGGCTTCGACTACTGGAAGGTACTTCCTGATCAGGGAGATTACTACCAGCCGGAATTTAGAACACCCAATGGAATTGTGAAGGAGCAAGGTTATGTAACGGACATAATTACTAATGAAGCAATTTCGTATCTTGATTCCATTCGGGATAAATCAAAACCTTTTGTTTTATTGTATCAACATAAAGCTCCACACAGAGAATGGTGGCCTGCTATGGAGGATTTACGAGCTTTTAAAGACCATAAAATACCAGAACCTGCCACATTGTTTGACGATTATAAAAACAGGGGAACGGCTGCCAAAGAAGCAGAGATGTTGATTTCTGAAAATATGGGATTGACCAGTGACAATAAGATTGATGTGGATATTGCCAAAAAGCATGGATTTGTCAGCTTTTTGGATTGGTACGATCGTGTTCATGTTAAACAATACAACCGATTGACGGAAGAAGAGAAGAAGAAGTGGGATGAGGTGTATGGTCCAATCAACGAGGATTTTGATAAGAATACTCCCCAGGGCAAGGAATTGACCCGATGGAAGTACCAGCGCTATATGCAGGATTATTTGGGAAGCATTAAAAGTGTGGACAGAAACGTAGGCAGGTTGCTTGACTATCTTGATAAAAGTGGCCTTTCCGAAAATACGATAGTCGTTTATACCTCAGACCAGGGCTTTTATTTGGGTGAACATGGCTGGTTTGATAAGCGCTTTATGTACGAAGAATCGTTTAGAACCCCCTTGATAATTCGATGGCCGGGCAAAATTGCACCACACCAAGTAAATGAAGACCTGGTGCAAAATCTCGATTTTGCTCCAACATTTTTAAGTGCAGCCGGAGTTGAAGTTCCTAAGGAAATGCAAGGAAACAGTATGCTGCCTTTGTTTAGTGGAGATGACCAAGGTTGGCGAGATGCTATTTATTACCACTACTATGAATACCCGGGTATTCATGCTGTAAAAAGACATTATGGGGTGCGAACAGATCGTTACAAATTGATTCATTTTTATTACGATGTGGATGAATGGGAATTATACGATTTGGAAAAGGACCCGCATGAAATGAACAACGTGTACGATGATCCGGATTATGTAGATATTCGATCACAATTACACCAACGGCTTAATGAGCTGAGAGCACAGTACGGAGATTCTGATGAGTTGACACAAAAAATGCTACAAGAGGACTTAGATCAAATGAAAAAATGATTTGTGTTGATAATCTATTTCTCACAATATTTGCATTTCGTTTTTTTGACCTAGAGTAAAGTTTTTTAATGAAGATGGTATCGTCTGGTTTAAGTGTCTCCAGATTTGGAGAAATTGAAGGCAAAGAGGTTCAGCTCTATACCATAAATTTCCCGGGCAAGTTAGAGGCTTCTGTAACCAATTATGGTGGCATATTGGTATCCCTGAAAGTGCCGGATAGAACAGGTAAGCTGGAAGATATCGTTTTAGGGTATGACAACCTGGAAGGATATTTGAAAGAAACACCGTATTACGGGGCTATTATTGGTCGGTTTGCCAATCGTATTGCCAACGGCTCATTTACTTTAGAAGGGAAAAAATACAGGTTGGCTGTAAATAGTGGAAAGAACCATATTCATGGTGGTATCATTGGGTTTGATAAAGTTGCCTGGAAGGTAATCGATACAATTGAAAATAAGCACAGAATTCAAATAGTTATGGAATATGTGAGCCATGACGGTGAGGAGGGGTATCCGGGAACTTTAAAAACCACTGTAACCTATACATTTACAAAAACGGAATTTCAAATTGATTACAGATCAACCACAGATAAAACTACTATCATAAACCTTACCCATCACAGCTATTTTAATCTTTCCGGGCATTTTAATAACACTATTTTAGACCACGAATTATCAATTAATGCCAACAAGTTTCTTCCGTTAAATAAAACACAAATTCCTACCGGGAAATTTGAGCGTGTCGAATCCACTCCATTTGATTTCAGGGTTGCTAAAGCGATCGGACAAGATATTGAAATGGAAAATCAACAATTGAAATTTGGTAGTGGATATGACCATTGTTGGGTTTTTGATGAGGACAGGGATGTAAAGGATATTGTAGCTTCTCTATGTCACCCGCAAAGTGGAAGGTCAATGGAAGTTTATACAACTGAACCTGGTGTTCAGCTTTATACAGGTAATTTTTTAGATAATTCTATACCCGGTAAAAAGGGTATTTTCTATCATAAGCGTTCAGCTCTTTGTCTGGAAACACAGCATTTTCCTGATAGTCCAAATCATTCAAGTTTTCCGAGTGTTGTGCTTAAGCCGGGAAAAGTCTTTGAATCAAATACTGTTTACAGGTTTTCGATAAAATAAATAATGTTCATATTCGGTTATTTAGTGATAATAGAGAATTCTTTTGTATTTTTATAAACGTAAAAAGTACATTTATTAATTACTCTAATAGATGTACATTATTATAATTTTAAAAATGGATGTATGAAGGTTGTATCATTATTAGTAGGGTTTGTTATTGTGATTTCTTGTGCTAACAAAGCAACTGTTGAACCAGAAAATGATCCTAAGAAATTGACCTACTATGGAGCCGATCTATCCTACGTTAATGAAATGGAAGACTGTGGTGCCACCTACAAAGATGCCAGTGGTACTGTTAAAGACCCGTATCAGATTTTTAGTGAAGCAGGCACGAATTTGGTTCGCCTAAGGCTGTGGCATAACCCAACCTGGACCAATTATTCAAATTATGAGGATGTAAAAAAATCTATTGTGCGTGCGAAAGGGCAAGGAATGAAGGTGTTATTAGATTTTCATTTGTCTGACGATTGGGCTGATCCCGGTAAGCAGGAAATACCTGCTGCATGGCTTAATGTGATAGATGACAAAGAAGTGCTGGGGGATTCCCTGTACAACTATGTGCATAAAACACTTAAAGATTTATCCGATTCTGATTTACTGCCAGATATTGTTCAGGTCGGAAATGAAATAAATCCGATGATTTTGCAACATGGAGACTTGAAATGGCCAATTGACTGGTCGCGCAACTCGTACTTGTTAAATAAGGGAATTAAAGCAGTGAGAGATATTTCTACTGAAACAGGTGTAGAGGTTGAGGTCATGCTTCACATCGCTCAACCGGAAAATGGACTTTGGTGGTTCGATCAGGCAACAAAAAACGGTGTTACGGATTTTGACTGGATCGGGCTTTCCTATTATCCAGTGTGGTCGGAATATACGCTTGAAACTATTTCTACTCCTTTAAGTACATTGGTTAATACATATAAAAAACGATTAATGATCGTTGAAACCGCCTATCCATTTACCTTAACAAATGCAGATGATGCTGATAATATTTTAGGTTCAGACGCTTTGCTAGATGGTTACCCGGCTACACAGCAGGGTCAGTTAGACTACCTGACCACTTTAGGAAAAATAGTTTATGCCGTAGGTGGTGAAGGTGTAGTTTACTGGGAACCCGCATGGGTATCAACCGGTTGTAGTACACGTTGGGGTACAGGTTCGCATTGGGACAATGCCACTCTTTTTGATAATGAGGATAAAGCAACCCTAGGAATGCAATTTTACAATACCTCTATTTCAAACTAACAGAACATGAAAAGACTAATCATATTTTTTGCTCTTGTAGTTTTTTTTACCAATACCGGTTTAACTCAAAGCAGGGAAGTAGTAACACTTAGATCCGGATGGAAATTTACGAAAGGAAATGTAATTGGAGCTGCAACACAAGATTTTGATGACTCTGCATGGCAACCCGTTTCCGTGCCCCATGATTGGGCTATTTCAGGCCCGTTCATAGTTGACGGTGATGGCAGTACAGGAAAACTACCCTGGAAAGGAGAGGGCTGGTACAGGCGAAGTCTGGATATTCCAACTTCCTATAAAGACAAAAAGGTATATCTCATTTTCGATGGGGTTATGGCCTTTCCTCAAGTATATGTTAACGGCCAATTAGCTGGTCAATGGGACTATGGTTACAATTCCTTTTATCTGGATATCACTCCATTCTTAAATGTTGGGGGTGAAAATGTATTGGCTGTTCATGCCGATACCAGGAAACATGACAGCCGTTGGTATCCGGGAGCTGGTATCTACCGAAAAGTGCAAATGCTGGTCGTTAATCCGGTTCATGTAAATGTATGGGGAACGTATATTACCACACCTATTATAAAATCCAACTATGCCGATGTTAGAATAAGCACATCTGTTGCAAACCAATCGGGTAGCGGAGATACCATACAGGTAAAACAAACGATTTTGGCACCTAATGGTAAAGAGGTAGCTAACGGTTCCATTAAAGGTTGGATTCCATCAGGTAAATCAAAAGATTTGGAAGTAACAGTCCAGGTGACTGATCCTGAACGTTGGGATATTGAGCACCCCTATTTGTACAAGGCAGTAACTACTGTTTATCGAAAAGGCCAGCTTTTAGATACTTATTCAACCAATTTTGGCATCAGAACCATTCATTTTACAGCCGATGATGGATTTTATCTGAATGACAGGCGGGTGCAATTAAAAGGAGTGAACCTACACCATGATTTTGGCCCATTAGGGGCAGCGTTTAACAAAAGAGCATTGGAACGTCAGCTGGAAATCATGAAATCAATGGGAGTAAATGCGATTCGAAACAGCCATAATGTAGCTGCTCCCGAGCTGCCTGAACTTTGTGATGAAATGGGCTTGCTTTTGTTTGATGAGGTTTTTGACAAATACGATGCAAAAATAGATATAGTAGACACTACTGATTTTGAGAATTACGCTCAACGCAATATTCAGAATTTTGTAGTGCGCGATCGCAACCACCCGTCTGTGTTCATTTGGAGTGTGGGAAACGAAATTGGGGATGTGCAATGGAATATTAATAATGGCTTCCAGAGATTGCATACCATGGTTAACTATGTAAATAAATACGACCCCACAAGACCTACCACTTTGGTGTGCGACAATATGGAAAGTGCCAAACTTCGCCACTTTGATTACTATGATGTACACAGTTGGAACTATGGAAGGAGGTATCGTTTGGCAAGGCAGCTGGAACCCAATAAATCCGTAATCATTAGCGAGTCGGCTTCAACTGTTAGTACAAGAGGTTTTTATGAATTGCCGCTCCCAGAAAAGGCGACTGACTTCACGAAATCTCTTCAGGTAAGTTCCTATGATCTGAATGCCCCCTGGTGGGCGGAAATAGCCGATGATGATTTTATGTGGCAACAGGACGAACCTTATGTAGCCGGTGAATTTGTTTGGACGGGTTTTGATTATTTGGGTGAGCCCACTCCCTATTATAATGAAGCCGTAAAGGAGATGGGTATGACCGATAAAGAGGCATCTCGTAGCTCTTACTTTGGTATAGTGGACTTGGTAGGTATTCCTAAAGATCGATACTATTTATACAAAAGTTACTGGAAACCTGACGAAACAACCGTTCACATATTGCCTCACTGGAACTGGGAGGAAATGGAAGGAAAAAACATTCCTGTATTTGTTTATACAAATGGAGATTGTGCTGAGTTGTTCGTTAATGGAAAGTCGCAGGGCTTGCAGTGTAAAAAACCTGATGCATCAAATTCTACCGAACGTTTCCGTTTGATTTGGAAAGATGTGATCTATGAACCCGGTGAAGTGAAAGCAATCGCTTATAAAAATGGAGAAAAAATTGGAGAGGCCACTGTTAAAACTGCAGGTAAACCATACAAATTAAAACTAACTCCTGACAAAACTATAGTTAAGTCAGATGGTGAAGACCTGTCGTATGTTTTGGTGGAGGCATTTGATAAAGAAGGGAATCCGTGCCCTTTAGCAACTAACAAAATTGAACTGAAAGTAAATGGTAGCGGTCAAATAGTGGGTGTAGGCAATGGCAACCCTCAGTCGTTTGAACCATTTCAATCGGATAAGGTGAGTTTGTTTTATGGCAAAGCCATGATCATTCTTCGGGCCGGAGAGAACCCAGGAAAGCTTTCACTCGAAGCAAACTCAGAAGGTTTGAAAAAGGCTGCTGCAACAATTAATATCAAATAGGGTAACTATTAAAACTCGAAGTTATAGCCACTTTGAAGTAGCCTTTCATACGTTTCCTGGTTGAATTTGTAAAGGAACGAGCCTTTTTTGGATGTTGTTTTATCTTTTTTGGGGAGTTGAATAAGCAAATCAGATTTTAAAAGCTTCTTTCTGAAATTTCGGTCATCAATTTTATGGTCAAAAATGGCTTCGTAAACTTTAAGCAGTTGGGGAATAGTAAACTCCTCAGGTAAGAGTTCAAACCCAACCGGGTGAAATCGTGCCCTTTCCCTAAGATGCTCAATGGCATCTTCTACCATTTTTCCATGGTCCAAAACCAGTTTTGGAATCTGGTCAATTGGCACCCATTTGGCAATATGGTTCTCCGCATGAAATTCTTCATGCGTTTGATTTACTCGTATCAGGCTCCAATAAGCAATAGAGATTACACGACCACCTGAATCCCGATCTACATTGCCATAGCAATGTAGCTGCTCCATATAAATATCTTTTAGGTCGCTAAGTTCCTCTAGTACCCGTTTAGCAGCAGCGGATACATCTTCGTTTGGTTTTACAAATGAGCCCAAAAGTGACCACTCACCTGCCAGAGGTTCTACCTCTCGCTTAAAAATCAGAAGTTGCAATTGGTTGTCCTCAACACCAAATACAATGCAATCCACAGCTATTAACTGAGGCTCAGCATTATTATAGTTGTGTAAGAGCTTACTCATCTGTAGTTCAACTTGGAGGGTAAATATACAGGCATTTATTTTTTAATTCTATTTTAAACGTTATTATTACGTTTAACTGGTGTAATTAATTTGCGAACAGTTTAATCATACTAAAATGAGATTGAGATCATGAATTTATCAACTGTTGATTATATCGTATTTGGTGCTTATGCACTTTTAATTTTGTCGGTTGGGCTCTTTGTTTCCAGGAACAAATCAGGGAAGGAAAAAAGTGCGGAGGATTATTTTCTGGCGGGTAAGGCGTTGCCCTGGTGGGCTATAGGAGCCTCATTAATTGCAGCTAATATTTCTGCGGAGCAGTTCATAGGCATGTCAGGTTCCGGGTTTGCCAGCGGATTGGCCATTGCCTCTTATGAATGGATGGCAGCAGTATCATTATTGATAGTGGGTAAGTATTTCCTTCCCATATTTATTGAGAAGGGCCTTTACACCATCCCGGAGTTTATTGAAAAGCGTTACAGCACCCAATTGAAATCCATTCTGGCAATATTCTGGATAGCTTTATATGTATTCGTAAACCTTACTTCGGTTTTATATCTGGGTGCCTTGGCACTTCAGACAATTATGGGAATACCTTTGATATATGGGGTGCTTGGGCTGGCAATATTTGCTGCTGCCTATTCACTGTATGGTGGTCTTTCAGCGGTTGCATGGACCGATGTAATACAAGTTGTATTCCTGGTTCTTGGTGGGTTATTTACAACCTACTTGGCTCTGAATAGCCTGTCTGATGGAGGAGGAGCAATAGCAGGCTTCAAACAGCTTTTGGATGCAGCTCCCGATAGATTCCACATGATCCTGGATAAATCGAATCCGGAATATAACAACCTTCCCGGTATTTGGGTATTAGTAGGGGGGCTTTGGGTAGCAAATCTCTACTACTGGGGATTCAACCAGTATATTATTCAAAGGGCCCTGGCAGCAAAATCGCTGAATGAAGCTCAAAATGGTATTGTAATGGCTGGGTTTCTGAAATTGGTTATTCCTTTTATTGTAGTTATTCCCGGAATTGCAGCTTATGTAATGGTCAATGATCCGGAAATTATGGCCAGACTAGGCGCAGCTGCTTTACAAAATATTCCTTCTCCAGGTCATTCAGATCATGCATATCCCTGGTTGTTACACTTACTGCCAGCAGGATTGAAAGGTGTGGCATTTGCTGCTTTAGCAGCAGCTATTGTTTCATCATTGGCGTCTATGTTGAATTCCACTTCTACCATTTTTACAATGGATATTTACAAGCAACACATAAATAAGAATGCAACCGATAAGCAGACGGTAAGTGTAGGGCGAATTTCGGCAGGTGTTGCTTTGATCATTGCTTGTATAGTTGCCCCATTACTGGGTGGTATCGATCAGGCTTTCCAATTTATACAGGAATACACCGGTGTAGTTTCGCCAGGTATTCTTGCCGTATTTATGCTAGGACTTTTCTATCGAAAAACGACCAACAATGCGGCTATTTGGGGAGTTATACTATCCATTCCAATTGCCATGTATTTTAAAGTTGCACCCAAAGGATGGAGCGATGCGGCCATATTTCTGGACATACCATTCATGCAGCAAATGTTCTATACATTTTGGTTGACATTCCTGATTATGATAGGTATAAGCCATTTGGAAGGAAAAGGAGAAAAGGATGCAAAAGGAATTGAAATAACGAAAGGGCTCTTTGCAACCTCAACTAAGTTTAATTTAGGAGCATTTGCAATTCTAATAATCACGGCAATGCTTTACGCACTTTTCTGGTAATGGATCATAGCCAACTTTTATCTGTTTTTAAGTCCAGGTTTCAGTCTTCACCAAGAATTTTCAGGTCCCCTGGAAGGATAAACATTATTGGTGAACATACGGATTACAATGATGGATTCGTGCTTCCGGCAGGAGTTGACAGAGAAATTGTGATGGTTATTGGTAGCAATAATTCTGATCAATTCAATGTTTATTCCTTGGATGAGGGGGAAGAGGTTAGCTTCACATTAAACGACTATACCTCTGTTAGTAATGGTTGGGCTCAATATATTATTGGAATTATTGACCAACTCAAAAAAGCGGGACATACGGTTCCGGGTATTGACTGCGTATTTGGAGGAGATATTCCTATTGGTGCAGGAATGTCTTCTTCTGCAGCCTTGGAATGTGCTACACTCTACGGACTAAATGAGCTTTTCGGCTTTGACCTTGACAAGCAAGCTATTGCTTTAATGTCACAAAAAGCGGAGAATGAATACGTGGGGGTTAATTGTGGCATTATGGACCAATTTGCCAGTGTTTTTTCCGAAGAAAAGAAAGCAATACGGCTCGATTGCCGCGATTTGAGTTACGAACTTTTTGATCTGGATCTAAAGGATTACCAATTAGTGCTGGTAGATTCAATGGTGAAGCACTCATTGGCTTCATCGGAATACAATGTTCGCAGGGCAGAGTGCGAAGAGGGCGTAGCCCTATTAAATGGCAAATATCCCAATGTGACCTCATTACGTGATGCTACAATTACCCAGTTGGAGAGCGTAAAGGAGGGTATGAAACCAAAGGTTTACAAGCGTTGTAATTACATGATCAATGAAATATCGCGTGTTACTAAAGCGACAGAGGCGATGAATAAGCATGACTTGAAAGAACTGGGTAGATTGTTATACGAAACTCACGAGGGACTTCAGCATGAATTTGAGGTAAGTTGCGAAGAGCTGGATTTTTTGGTCAATTTTACGAAAAATAGAGAAGAAGTTCTGGGAGCTCGTATGATGGGCGGAGGTTTTGGAGGTTGCAGTATAAACCTCATTAAGACCTCAATGATTGAAGTCTTCTCGGCTGAAATTCAAAACGCGTACAAGAAGGAATTTGGTAAAGAATCATCCATTTATATGGTCAATTCAGCAAATGGCACTTCAGAGATCATCCAATCTTAGCAGCTAAGCAACACTTTATTATCTTACCGCTTATATAAATTAAGCTCCCCTATGCCTATAAAAAGGGGAGTAAATTCTTATCTTTCAAACTAAAACAAATTCAAAAAAAGCATGAAGCGATTTCTACTTGTCAGTTGCATCATTGTTGCAACGTCATTTATGAGCCGGGCGCAGGAAACCTTTCCCCGAAACGATGTACGGGACAAACGTGAGGGTGCTTACGCTTTAACAAACGGTACCATAGTGGTGGACTACCAAACCACTATGCCAAATGCTACTCTCTTGATCCGCGATGGTAAAATTGAAAGAGTAGGATCAGGAGTTTCAATCCCTGATGGTTACACTATTATCGATCTTAAGGGTAATTATGTTTACCCTTCCATTATCGATCCTTACAGTAATTATGGTCTTCCTAAACCCGAAAGAGGGCAAGGTGGCTTTCGTTTTAGTGGGCAGGAGCAAATCCAGTCTAAAACAAAGGGTGCTTATAATGGCAACGAGGCTATAAAATCAGAGTACAGTGCTGCCGATAATTTTACCGTAGATGCTAAAGAAGCAAAATCGCTTCGCGAATCCGGGTTTGGTGCAGTTGTAACGTTTAATCCGGATGGGCTTGCCCGTGGCACCTCTGCACTTGTTACTTTAGACGAGTCTTCTGATAACAATGTTTTGCTCAACCCTAAGGCTTCAGCCAATTATTCGTTTACCAAGGGCAGCTCAAAGCAATTGTATCCAATTTCAACCATGGGATTTATTGCATTGCTGCGTCAAACCTATTTGGATGCCAAATGGTATGGAGTGCTAAACCCTCGTCCTTTTGAAGATATTTCCTTGGAGCACTGGATCAAATCTCAGTCACTTCCTCAGTTTTTCGATACCAAGGGGTGGATGGAAGTTCTGAGAGCTGATAAACTGGGAGATGAGTTTGGCGTGCAGTACATTATTAAAGGTGGTGGAGATGAGTACCAACGCATCAATGATGTAAAGGCTACCGGAGCGCAGTTGATCATTCCGGTAAATTACCCCGATGCCTATGACGTAGATGACCCATTGGAAGCCAAAGAAGTGTCTTTGGAAGACATGAAGCACTGGGAACTGGCTCCTACCAACGCGGCTGTTTTAGAAAAGAATGGAATCACATTTGCCTTTACAGCCATGGGATTGAAATCGGAAAAGGAATTTCTTCCTAATATCCGGAAAGCAATTGAAGATGGCTTATCAGAGCAAACTGCTTTAAAGGCCATTACGTATACACCTGCTGCAATGGTGAAGGCTACCGACAGGCTTGGTAGTTTAAGCCAGGGTAAGATTGCAAGCTTTATAATTACTTCCAAACCCATATTCGATGAAAAATCTTCCATTCTGGAAAACTGGGTACAAGGACATCGTTATGAATTTAAGCCTCTTGATACCAAAGATTATGCAGGTAAATACGACCTAAAAATTGGTAGTGATTCGTATAAAATGGAAGTATCTGGAGAGCCAGGAAGTCAGTCGGCTAAAATTGTTGTTAATGACACCACAGATATTAAACTCAAAACCAAATTTGACAAAAATCTTATTGAGGTATCCTTTACTCCTGAAAAAGAAAAAGGGCTTGTTCGTTTAACCGGATGGACTGATTCGAAGGGTTGGTCGGGCAAAGGCCAGCTCATTAATGGAACCTGGGTGGATTGGTCAGCGAACAGAACAGGGGATGTGGAGGAGAAAGAGAAAAAAGGAAGACCTGAAAAAGAAGAATTGAAGCCTGAAATGGGGTCGGTAATATACCCGTTTGTTGCACATGGCAACCTTCAGGTGCCTCAGCAGGAAACTATCTTAATTAAAAACGGAAGGCTCTGGACAAATGAAGCGGATGGAATTATAGAGGAAACAGATATTCTTTTAAAAGATGGCAAAATAGCTCAGATAGGTAAGAATATTTCTGCTCCCGGAGCAAGAGTAATTGATGCAAAAGGGAAGCAGGTAACTTCGGGTATCATTGATGAACACTCACATATTGCTGCCTCCTCCATAAACGATTTAGCTACAAATTCGAGCATGGTGCGCATTGGTGATGTGATTGACCCTACAGATGAGCATATTTACACCTCTCTTTCAGGTGGAGTTACAGCGGTTCAAATACTGCATGGTTCTGCCAATCCAATTGGGGGGCAGTCTGCTTTAGTTAAAATGCGATGGGGAGCCAGCCCGGAAGGCATGAAGATAAAAGGTGCAGATGGGTTTATAAAATTTGCATTGGGAGAAAACGTTAAACGAACGTACAATTCGAGCTCAATAAGATTCCCACAAACACGAATGGGAGTAGAACAAGTGTATGTGGATGCCTTCTCCAGTGCAGTCGAATATGAGAAAAAATGGAATGCATTCAATAGTCTGTCCAAAAAGGCAAAAGCAACAGCCATTGCGCCACGCAGAGATCTGGCTATGGAAACAATGGATGAAATTATTAATGGCAAGCGTTTTATTACCTGTCATTCCTACGTGCAATCAGAAATAAATATGCTGATGCATGTGGCCGAACAGTTCCATTTTAGGGTTAATACCTTTACGCATATTTTAGAAGGCTATAAGGTAGCTGATAAAATGAAGGAGCATGGGGTAGGAGCTTCTACTTTTTCTGATTGGTGGGATTACAAATGGGAAGTACGTTATGCCATTCCATACAATGCGGCCATCTTGCATGATGCCGGGGTAACAGTGGCTATTAATTCTGATGATGCTGAAATGGGGCGTAGACTAAACCAGGAAGCAGCCAAAACCATTAAATATGGGGGTATGAGCCAGGAAGAAGCCTGGAAAATGGTAACACTTAACCCGGCAAAGCTTCTGCATTTGGACAGCCATATGGGAAGCTTAAAGGTAGGGAAAGATGCTGATGTTGTTATTTGGTCTGACAACCCATTATCCATCTATGCAAAAGCAGAAACCACTATTGTGGATGGGGTAGTTTATTATGATATAAAAGAAGACGCCAAAAAGAATGAATGGATTGAGAAAGAGAGAGCTCGTCTTATTCAGGAAATGAAAGCTATGAAAAAGGAGGGAGGCCCAACCCAAAAGCCACGAGGCATTAAGCGGGGAGATTTTCACTGCGATGACCTTACAGTTGATTTAAACACGCTAAACAACTAAGACAATGAAAAAGATAATTTTAAATATACTGGTAAGCTTGTTTGTGGGAGCCTCAACCTTTGCTCAAACGCCACAACCGGCCAAACCTCAAAGCGAAGCTATTTTGTTGAAGGGTGGTATTGCGCACTTAGGAAATGGAAAAGTGATAGAGAATTCATTGATAGGGTTTGATAACGGCAAGTTAACATTGGTGGCCGATGCCACACGCACTAAAATTGATGTAGCCGGCTACAAAGAAATCGATATTCACGGTCAGCATGTGTATCCAGGGTTTATTTTACCCAATAGCCAGGTTGGTATCGAAGAAGTAAGCTCAATCCGGGCTATGGACGATTACGCTGAGGTGGGTGAGATGAAACCTAATGTTCGGTCATTGGTAGCCTACAATACAGATAGCAAAATTCCTCCCACCTTGCGTTACAACGGTGTTTTGATTGTTGAAACCACCCCAACTGGTGGTCGAATTTCCGGTACCTCTTCCGTAATGAATATGGACGGTTGGAATTGGGAAGACGCTGCCCTAAAAGAAGACATAGGTGTTCATTTAAATTGGCCCAACAGAATGTCAAGGCGGTTTGATTTTGCCACGTTCAGTTCCAAGCGTGAGCCGAACAAAAAATACGATGAGCAGGTAAAAGAGCTTGATGCATTCTTTCTGGATGCACTTTCGTATGCAGGTTTGTCAAATAAGGAGAGAAACTTAAAGCTTGAGGCTATGGGAGGACTTTTTTCAGGCGAAAAAACCTTGTTTATTCATGCCGGAGGAGCAAAGGAGATTGTTGAATCTGTAAAGTTTGCGCAAGGCCATGGAGTTAAGAAAGTGGTTATTCTTTCGGGTGATGAAGCGCTTGATGCGGCTACTTTCCTTGCGGAAAATAAGATACCTGTAATACTTCCTCCTACACATCAATTACCGGATAACACCGACATAGATGTGTATGAACCCTTTAAAATGCCTTACCTGCTTACCAAAGCTGGAGTAACAGTTGCGTTATCGCACGAGGGTATGTTAGCGAATGCGCGTAACCTGGCCTTTTATGCAGGAAGCGCTGCAGCGTATGGGTTGTCAAAAGAAGAAGCGATTCAGCTGGTTACTTTAAATGCAGCAAAGGCTCTGGGTATTGATGCTATAGTAGGTTCTTTAGAGGAAGGGAAACATGCAACATTATTTGTGTCCAAAGGAGATGCGTTGGACATGATGTCCAACGATCTAAGCTATGCATTTATAAATGGCAAACAAATAGTGCTTGACAATGCCCAGCAAGCGCTTTACCATCGCTATGAAGAAAAGTATAAGGAAGAATGATTTATTTATTGAGAAGCCGATTTTGTTAATTTGTGTCTTATTGATCTATTGATAGAATCGGTTTCTTTTTATGTCTCAAAAATTACCACTGTCTTTTTATACAAATGAAAATGTAGTTGAGGTAGCCCGTAACCTCATTGGTTGCAGGCTTTATACACAACTTGGTGGTGTTCTTACTGGCGGAATAATTGTTGAAACCGAAGCGTATAATGGGCGAACCGACAAAGCATGTCATGCATTTCCTGAAAAAAGAACAGAGCGCACCTCTGTAATGTATGAACAAGGGGGAGTTGCCTATGTGTATTTTGTATACGGTATGCATTATTTATTCAACATCGTTACGCACAAAAAGGGTTTTGCGGATGCTGTTCTCATTCGGGCAATTGAGCCTTTGGAAGGAGTGGAAGAAATGATGCTTAGAAGAGGTAAAAACGTGAGTTCAAAGCTATTAACCGGAGGCCCCGCCCGTTTATCAGAAGCATTGGGGATAGATAAGTCCATGAATGGTCTTTCTTTACTGGATTCTACAGTTTGGGTAGAAGAGCCTTTGCCTCAAATTTCTTATAAAATAGGTGCATCCACACGAATAGGAGTTGATTATGCAGGAGAGGATGCGCTGCTTCCCTGGCGTTTTTATGCAATTGGAAACAAATTTGTAAGCAAATAATTCTCAATATTATGTATCATTGTTTTTATTAGTTGGTCTGGTTTTTGACTACCTGATTCTTTAAGAATGAAAGCGAATACACTTTTTATATTATGCTTATTTGCCTTCGGCATTGTAAAAGGCCAACACTCACTTATAGGTAAAGAATCGGTTTTTAACTCCTATGCGGATGAGCAAAACCCTGTGTTAAGCCCTGATGGCTCTACCTTATATTTTATTCGTGCGCATCATGCGCAAAATGTTGGTGGTAAGCTCGACAGAGGAGATATATGGTACAGTACCTACGATTCTTTGTCTGGGTGGAGTAGTCCTAAAAATATAGGTTTTCTTTTAAACACTCCATATCATAACGGGGTTATCGGATTTGGCCTTCAGGGTCAGATGTTTCTCTATAATATTTACGAAGCAGACGGTAAGGCGCCAAAATCAAGAGGTGTTTCCGTAGCATGGCCCATTCAGCCACCTGCCTCATGGACCCTGCCTGAAACCACTATTGTACGCTACTTCTACAACGTTTCTGACAACCATAGCATTTCTATTTCTGAAGATAAAAAGATTATGTTGCTTTCTCTGGAGTCGTTTAAAACCAGAGGTGCTGAGGATATTTATGTTAGTTTCTGGATCCCGGAACTGAAGGCATGGTCAGAGCCTAAAAACTTAGGTGACCAGATTAATACGATGTACCAGGAAGTGACACCCTATCTGGCATCAGATAATAAAACGCTTTATTTTTCTTCCAACGGACATGGAGGCAAAGGAAGCATGGATATTTTTTCTTCTAAACGGCTCGATGATTCATGGACCAATTGGTCGAAACCGGTGAACATGGGAAGCATTAATTCTGAAGGTTCTGAAATGTACTTCCAGTATTTGCCTGCTCAGCGCCTTGCTATGTACACCAGTACAAAAAACAGTGATGGCTATGGCGATATCCATTTCAAGGATTATCCTGTGAAGGATATGGCCAAGGTAATTGGTTATGAAATTGAAGTACCCGAAGATACAACTGCGCAAATTGTTGAAGTGGAGGCCAGGCCCGATTATTATGTTGAAATAGTAGGTTCTGTAACTGACTCCAAAACAGGTGGGCCTGTAGCGGCTTCTATCCGAATAAGTGGAGCAGGTTTCAAGAAAAACCAGGCTGAGGCAACGGCCTTTTCGTTTGATTTGCCATCAGCTAACTTATACACACTTATAGTGGAGGCAGATGGATATATAAGCCACAGTGAAAAGCTGGATATTCAAACCAACGAGTTAAAAACATTGGAGCATAATGTTGCCTTGCAGCCCATTGAAGAAGGCACAACCGTTCAACTAGACCGGGTACTTTTTAAACGAGGAACCACGGATTTTTTGGAAGATTCGTATGAACAACTGGACCTGATAGCTCAAATGATGAAAGATAACCCTACCATGGAAATAAAGCTTTCTGGCCATACGGACAATGTAGGAAATGCCCGCCTGAATAAGAAACTGAGTCAGGATCGGGTAGATGCGGTTATCAAGTACCTTACCGATAAAGGAATAAATGCCGGGCGCCTTTCAGGAGTTGGCTACGGAGGTGCCAAACCCATTGCATCCAATGCAACGGAAGAAACACGAAGGCTCAATCGAAGAGTGGAATTTACTGTGGTAAAACAATAAGTTTTCCCTTTCTTTGTACCTCAATTTAAAATCAAAATTTAACATAATGCACCGTTCAATAAAATCTATTAAAATATTAGGCATACTAGCTATTGGATCACTTTTTATAGCTTGTTCTGGAGGAAGCTCGCAACAATCTGAGGAAGAGGGAAGTATTGTGGATACGTTGGCAACAACAACAGATAGTTTGATCTATCCTCAGGAAAAACACTTTAAGAATATGCGTCAGTTAACCTTTGCCGCAGACAACGCAGAAGCCTATTGGAGCTTCGACAATTCTAAAGTAGTATTTCAGTCGAACAACCATGCATGGGGAGTGCAATGCGATCAGATATTTTATTTTGATGTCGCTACTGCTGATATGAAGAATCATGCACCCAAAATGTTAAGTACAGGGAAAGGGCGAACTACATGTTCATATTTCCTTCCTGGCGATACAACCATAGTATATGCGTCTACGCATTTAAGTGGAGATGCATGTCCACCGGAACCTGAGCATACTCCCGGAGGCAAGTACTTATGGCCTATTTACCCTACTTATGATATTTTCGTGGCTGACTTAAATGGCAACATTCTTAAACAGTTAACCAATGAGCCCGGTTATGATGCTGAAGCAACCGTTTCTCCTAAGGGCGACAAAATCGTGTTTACTTCCGATCGTTCTGGTGATCTGGAACTTTACACTATGAACCTGGACGGTTCTGATGTGAAACAAATAACTCATGAGTTGGGTTACGATGGAGGCGCTTTTTTCTCACCCGATGGTACACAATTGATCTTCCGCTCTTCACGCCCGAAAACGGATGAAGAAAAAAAGGAATACAAAGACTTATTGGCTAAAGGATTGGTGGCTCCCACTGCTATGGAGCTTTACATCTGTAATGCAGATGGTTCGGACTTACGCCAGCTAACTAACCTTGGTAAAGCCAATTGGGCGCCTTTCTTTGCTCCCTCCGGCAAGAAGGTTATCTTCTCATCCAATCATGCAGGAACGCATGGGTTTGAGTTTAATCTGTACATGATCAATACAGATGGAACAGGGTTGGAGCAAATCTCACACGACAAAGTATTTGATGCCTTCCCAATGTTCTCACCAGATGGTAAGAAGATCATATTCTCGTCTAATAGAAACAATGGCGGCACCCACGATACCAATTTGTTTATAGCGGACTGGGTGGAATAGACATATAGCTTATAACTGGTCTTTGCGTCTCGCTGAGACCAGTTATAGATACCATCGTCATACCTCGGATTCGCAAATTGGCGAATACCGGGGTATCTCGTTAAAGAAGTTGAGATTACCCTGTTTAACCGGGTAATGACGATTCCAAAATTCATATCTCCTCGAAACGAGCCTGGAAGAAACGTAGGTATTTTGGCTCATAAACCATTTTCAATCCGCGAATAGTATTCCGTTTACTGTAAATACATTCCACAGATTCAGCAACCACATCCATATGCGCCTGGGTATATACCCTGCGTGGAATAGTTAAGCGAACTAATTCCAGATTGGGGTAGTTATTATCACCTGTTTCTTTATTTCGGCCGGCTGAAACAATACCGCGTTCCATAGCACGTACTCCTGAATCGATGTACAAAGCTGCGGCTAGCGCTTGTGCAGGAAACTGATCCTGCGGAATATGAGGCAAGAATTTCTTGGCATCAATAAAAATACCGTGGGTTCCAACAGGTTTTACAATGGGTACTCCGGCATCCATTAGCTTTTGCCCAAGGTAATGCACCTGGCCGACACGGGCACGAATATGGTCATCCTGAACCGATTCTTTGATACCAATCGCCAGCGCTTCCATATCACGCCCGGCCATACCACCGTAGGTGTGGAGCCCTTCGTAAATAACAACCATATTACGTGCTTCATCAAACACATCCGGGTCATTGATGGCAAGGAAGCCACCAATGTTTACCATGGCATCTTTTTTAGCACTCATGGTAGCTCCATCGGTAAGCATGCAAAGCTCTTTGGTTATCTCAGCTACCGATTTGCCTTTGTAACCTTCTTCCTTTTGCTGGATCATGTAGGCGTTCTCCGCTACACGGGTCATATCATGGATGATCCTTATTCCGTATTTGTTGGTTAGTTCCCGAAGCGCTTTCATGTTGGCCATGGAGATGGGTTGGCCCCCGGCCATATTCACGGTAGTGGCAATCGAGATGTAAGGTATTTTATCCGCTCCGTGTTCTTTTATGATGCTTTCAAGCTTTTCAAGGTTTACATTTCCTTTAAAAGGATGCAAACTGTCGGGATCGTGCGCTTCATCGATGATGATATCTACAAACTTGCCTCCGGCTAATTCCTGATGCAGCTTGGTGGTTGTAAAGTACATGTTGCCGGGAACAATATCGCCTTGTTTGATGAGTATTTGTGACAGGATGTGTTCTGCACCACGCCCCTGGTGGGTGGGAACTACATGCTTGTACCCATAATAGTTTTGTATGGCCTCTTCGAGGTGGTAGAAGTTCTTACTACCTGCATAGGCTTCGTCTCCCAGCATCATACCGGCCCATTGGCGGTCGCTCATGGCAGACGTGCCGCTATCAGTCAGCAGATCAATGTACACATCATCGGAATGCAACAAAAAGGTATTGTAGCCCGCTTCTTCAATTGCTTTTTTGCGGTGTTCTTCAGTGGTTATAAAAACAGGTTCAACCATTTTAATCTTAAATGGTTCGGCCCAGGAATGTTTGATTGTTGTTCCCATTTTACGAAAAAATCTTTTGTTGTTTGAATAGTCTCTATCATCAAAACTCGCGGATTGGGAACAAGCAAAATATGATTTACATCAGGCTATCCGATTATATTTTTTTGAAAAAATAAAAAGGGTGACAGTATCGTAAGAACCATCACCCTTTGGGCTGATATGAATTAGAACCTATTCTGAAATTCCTAGCCAGGCATCCCTCAATTTTATCTGTTCAGGAGTCGCATCTTCAATGAAAGTGAGATTGAATGGAACTGCTTTCTTTACTTTAAACGTATCCGTTTTTAGTTCAACCATTTCAGCTTCTCCATCTTCGTTTTTACGCTCTACTGTAACCGAATAGGGTTTCCCGTCTTCCATATTTGTCATTACATCAACAATGAACTGTTGCAATTCTGGTCCTAGTTTTGGAAAGTCTTCGCCATTTATTTTGCGAATGATGTCTCCATCTTTAAACCCTAATGCTTTGCCAAAAGGGTCCAGCATTTCTTCGTTTTGGATGTAAATATCACCGTTCACGAAGTCGATACCAATATTGCTTTGAGTTAGGCCTATGGAATAATCCATCACGGAATCAAGGGCCGCATAGTGAACCCCTACCTTTTCAAAATACTTAGCGTAAGGAATCGGCTTGTTTCCTCCTACATAGGTTTTAAGAAAGTCTCCCACTTCTGGGTAGGTCATATCCGTGATTACATCAAATAGGGAGGCATCGTCAAACGATTTGTCTTTCCCGTATTTCTTTGACAGATCCTCCATCATGTTTTGAACCCCATAGGTTCCATCTGATAACTCTCGCAGGGTAATGTCCAGGCACATGCCTATTAAAGCGCCTTTTTGATATACATTGTAATACTGGTCGGCATAGGTGTCAAGCGCCCCAAGACTTAGGTCAGTAAAGGCCAGGGTATCCTTGAAATGACTGGCTATTTGCAATTTTTCCTGAAGCATTCCTAAGTATTCCTCGGGTGTAATTAGCCCTGCCTTTACCTGACAATTGCCGGCAAAGTATTCAGTCATGCCCTCGTATAACCACAAGTGGCGCGACATTTTTGGGTTATTGAAATCGAAGTGCCCAATTTCATCGGAATGAATGGACAATGGGGTAACTATGTGAAAGAATTCATGTGCGGCAAAGTCTCTCAGCTGCTGTTTCATGTCGTCAATACCCATTTCAGGCATATAGTAAAACGAAGAGTAGGAGTGCTCCAGCGCACCATACGACATTACAGGTTGATCTGTAAAGTAAAAGAGAAAGGCATATTTCTCCACAGGAAGCTTGCCTCCCAGGTAATCACGTTGAGCCATCAAAACCTCCTCAATATTGGAGGCTATTTGTTTGGCCGTGATCTCCTTATTGGGTGAATACACGGAAACCAAAACCGTAGTTCCTGCAACATCTATAATAGCCGTATCGGGCCTGGAATACATAATAGGGGAGTCTACTAACTGATCATAGTCCTCTGTGCTAAAGTGATCCGCTAAAATATCGGCACCATAGGTTCTGCCTTCCAGCGAGAACTTCGTAGAAAGCTGATCGTTCATTGATACGGGTATCAATCCTGTGCTTCCATAAAAGTTTTTGGGTTTAAGCACCTGCAAATTAAATTCCTCGTTGCGCATTCCATCAAAATAGCCAAAGAAACCCGAGGCATTCAATATAAAGTTTTTGCCTGCTTCTATGTTGGTTCCTGCTGGTTGGAAAATATCCGGCCCATCTACTTTTGAATGATAGGTGTCTTCTATCCAGTAGGTTAGCTTTTTAAGCTTGTTGGCCTTACTGATTTTCCACGCGTTGGTATCCAGCTTTTCAACTTCCAGTTCGTTGCCCTTCTTGTCATAAGCTTTAAGATCCGATAAAAACCGTCCGTAGTCTTCAATAGCGTAGGTTCCCGGAATCATCTTGGGTAAATAAAAGGTGATCTCAGACGCGTCTATTTTAGGTGGAGTTAACTCAACAAGTACTTTGTTGTCCACAACCTGGGTAAGATCTATGGTATAGTTATACCCATTTTTTTGAGCAAAGGCAGTTATGGTTACCACCATAACAATTGCCAGTAGTTTAAATTTTAATCTGTTCATTTGTTATTGTTATTTCGTGATTATTGGTTCTTGATAAAGTCTGGTACAGAGCAACCTGTTTGTTGCCGCGTATCAACCAGGTGAAATATCTTCCATCCTTCGGATGTTTGTATCAATAAAAAATTTTCTGCTCCGCAATGCAAAAACTGTCCGTTCAGGTAGAAGGCATAATTGGTCCACGCAGATGCAAGATTATTATCCACTTTTACTGATAGGTTCCAGATGCGTTCATCATGCACTTTTTGCAATCCGCTTCCTATATAGGATAAAAATTTGCTAACCGGCATAAGTTCAGATAACTGTGATTTGCCCTCTTTATTGTAAAAAGCAGTTTGTAAAACGGCATCTTTTGTAAACAAATCACCCACTCGTGTGCTGTCGCCCGCCTTGTATCCGTCAAACACTTCCCGGATTACACGTTCTATCTTCTGTTCTTCACTAGAAGGCACCAGACTACTTTGGCAGAAAGCAGCAAATGATCCAAAAAATAGTAGAAAGTACGCGAACAACTTCTTTTTCATACTTCTCAAATAGACTTAAAAACGGAAAAAGTTGTTCAGCTATTTACATAAGTGGCATTAATCTTCCACAACCTCAACTTCTACACGCACATTAAAGCGGGCTTGTTGAGAGTGTTTATCGTAGATCATTTTTTTACCACCCCAACCCTCAATCTTAAACCTTGACGGGTCAATTCCCCGGTATTCCAGGTACCTGCCTACGGAAGTGGCTCTTTCATAGGATAGCTCCTTTGCAGATCCTCCTGTTTCCTTGTGATCCCCGTTTAAATTGAAGAAGTCCACGTCATCGTGATCTTTCAAAGCGATAACCGTACCTGCGGCATTCCCATTCGTATGTCCGTGAATAACAATTTTTTGTTTTGGATTATTCTTCAGCATTGTTACAAGTTGGTCCAGCTCATACTGTGATTTATCCATCATTATAGCTGCATCCTTGTAAAAATATACTTTGTATAGGGTTACTATATCTCCCTTTTTTAAAGGGCTCATTTCAAATTTTACAAAAGTGGTATCACCTAAATTATCCAGAAAAACGGTGTTAGCAGAATCTATTATGGGAGTGTAATACTCAAAATCGAACGACTGCTTTTCATACCCAATATCGTCCGATTGCACCTGTATCATTTTAGAAGCGCTATTAGGCTCTTTTACGGGGTATGACTTGTTAGACGTAACACTTTCCATAAACGTATTATGCGCAAGATCGATTACGTTAAAGTCTATATTTAAGGGTTCACCTGTTCTGGCATCCGTTGCCTCTACATGCAGGTAGGTAAGGCCCTGGTGCGAAACCGGAATATCGGTTCGTATGGTTAATGTGTCTCCTCCGGCAATTACCTGTTTTGTTTTGGGTTCATCCTTTTCGGGTACATCCAGGTCAATTGCTACTTCGGTATCTTCTTCTCCGGTTTCTTCAGGTATTTCAATAATTACTTTCTCCTTTTCAGCAGGCTTTTCCATTTCCTCATTAGTTGCCTGGCTTAGGTTCTGCGCTTTGTATACATATACCCAGGCTCTGTCTTCGCCTGTTCTTTGCCGCTCAGAGTTTATTTCACCAATTGCTTCTGTGCGGTTGGTATAGTGTTTTGAGTACACAAAGTATAACTCTTTCGAATAGGAGAATCCATACTGAGCGTCAATGCCTTTTTTCTTAAGATTCTCTGTGTAGTTAATAGCATACTGTTCAGCCGATGGGGCGTATGCAGCAAGTACCATAAAATATCCGGAAGGTAGTTCTTTGAGTGTGTTTTGTGCGGGTGAGAACGAAAAGGTACTTAATGCTATTAGGGTTAATAGTATTGTTTTTTTCATGTTAGATGGTCAAGCAGTTTGCTAAATAAGTAAATTATTTCTTTTAAACCCTAGTTTTTGCCCTCTATATGCTATTTGTTGTTGATTTTATCATAAAAAAAGGTCGATCAAACTGAATTGACCGACCTTTTCTTGCATCTGATGATTTACATTACGCTGCATTTGATTCTGCTTTGGGAGTTAGCAACATAAGATCATTTACAAGGATTTCTGTTATGTAACGTACCTGGTTATCCTTGTCGGTGTACGATCTGTGTACCAGTTTACCGGAAATGGCAATTCGGTTTCCTTTGGCAACATAGTCTCTAACCAGCTCGGCTTTTTTGCCCCATGCAACTACTTGATGCCACTGCGTATCGTTTACGCGTTGGCCCTGGTGGTTGGTGTAATAATCGGTGGTGGCAATTGAGAAGGTAGCCATAAGCTTGCCCGATTCAAATTCTTTGATCTGTGGTTCTTTTCCTAAGTTCCCGATCAGCTGTACGTTGTTTGATAAATTTTTCATAATTGTAAATTTTTATGTGAAACGAATAATTTCTCCAAAGGTCAGGGCAATTGGAACAGTTAATCGTATGATAAATAATTGTATATGCTTATATTCGTTTGTAAATGTTTGTAAACGGATAATAGCTTAAATTATGGAATCAAGGCAATGTTTGGAATGCGGAGAACCGATCATCGGAAGAGTCGATAAAAAGTTTTGCTCAGATTTGTGCCGCAATGCGTACAATAATTCGCGCAACAGGGACAAGACCAACCTGATGCGAAAAGTAAATGGTATTCTCCGTAAAAACAGGATGATACTTGAAGCACACAACCCCGATGGAAAGGGCAAGGTAAGCAAAGCACAGTTGCTTAAAGAGGGGTTTGATTTTTCGTATTTTACCAACCTGTATATAACAAAGGCAGGCAAGCAATACTTTTTTTGCTACGAACAGGGCTACCTGCCCATCGAAAATGACTACTTCGCTTTGGTGATCAAAAAGGACTATATTGACTGACCATGAAAATAAGGAATAGATTACGCAAGATTGTAGAGGAAAACGATACCAGAAAAGGTAGATTTTTCGATAATGCTATTCAATTTTTAATACTTATTTCCCTGGTTTCATTCTCTCTTGAAACATTGCCTGATAATTCAGATGAATTTAATGTGATCTTGAAATATGTAGAGGTAGTTTCTGTAATCCTATTTTCAATCGAATACATTTTAAGAATTTACGTTTCTCAAAAGCCTTTTAAATACATTTTCAGTTTTTATGGTCTAATTGATTTAATAGCCATTCTTCCTTTTTATTTAGCTCATGGACTTGACTTGAGGTTTTTAAGGATATTCAGAATTTTTAGAGTATTTCGATCTTTTAAGCTAATTAGATACAACAAAGCAATGCGTAGGTTCCACCTGGCAGCCAACATTGTAAAGGAAGAACTCGTGCTCTTTTTAATGGTAGCTGCTATTTTCGTTTTCATTGCGGCTTCCGGCATTTATTTTTTTGAAAATGAAGCACAACCCGAAAAATTTTCTTCTGTTTTCCACAGCCTTTGGTGGGCAATCGTTACACTTACAACAGTAGGATACGGAGATGTTTATCCAATAACAGTTGGAGGCATGGTGTTTACCTTTTTTGTTTTATTGGTTGGAGTAGGAATTGTTGCGGTGCCGGCCGGTCTTATAGCTTCAGCACTTTCAAAAGCCAGGGAAATGGAAGAGAAGGAGAAATCACTTTAAGTACTACCAACTTTCAACTTGCATCTCCCAACTTTTAACTTCAAACTCATAACTCCAAACTCCTTCTAATTCTCTAAATTTGTTAGGTAAAACATTGATTTAATTCAGGTTTTAAGTTGCACAATGTTGTTTTAATTCCGCAACAGGAATTTTACTATTGCAAAAAGCATACGATTTTGGAAAACTATACATATTGCCATAGTTTGACGGAATACAAAAGACGTCAGACCATTGAAGTAAAAATAGGGGATGTGCCCATGGGTGGGGCAAACCCCATTCGAGTGCAGTCGATGACGACCACCAACACCATGGATACGGCCAGCACGGTGCAACAAGTCATTCGTATGGTCGATGCTGGTTGCGAATATGTGCGTATAACTGCACCCGGTATTCGCGAAGCTGAAAACCTTAAAAATATTAAGCAGGAACTTGTAGCCAGGGGTATTAAAGTACCGTTGGTGGCCGATATACACTACACCCCCAATGCAGCTTTGGAAGCTGCAAAGTATGTGGAGAAAGTGCGCATCAATCCCGGCAACTATGCCGACAAAAAACGCTTTGAGACCATCGAATATTCCGATGAGGAATACAAGCAGGAGCTTGCACGTATAAAAGAAAAGTTTGTGCCTTTGATAAAGCAATGCCAGAAGTACGGAACCGCCATGCGCATTGGTACCAATCATGGTTCGCTTTCCGATCGTATTATGAGCCGCTATGGCGATACGCCTATGGGTATGGTGGAATCAGCGCTTGAGTTTGTGCGTATTTGCGAGGAGGAGGGCTACTACAACATTGTGCTTTCTATGAAAGCAAGTAACACTCGGGTTATGGTGCAGGCATATCGCTTGCTTGTAAACCGACTGGAGGCCGAAGGCCTGAAGCCTTATCCATTGCATCTGGGCGTTACCGAGGCTGGTGATGGAGAGGATGGGCGCATTAAGTCGTCTGTGGGTATTGGCACTTTGCTCGAAGACGGACTGGGAGATACGGTTCGTGTTTCGTTAACAGAAGAGCCTGAATTTGAAGTGCCTGTGGCACAGGCATTGGTTGAACGATATACCAACTACAGAAACGGTGAACTCCGTGAAAGAGACTTTGCATTTAAAAACCCTTTTGAATACCACTTACGGGAAACAAACGTGGTGGAGGATTTTGGAGGAGATAGCTCTCCGAGAGTTATTGCCGATTATTCCTCGCAGGAGATTGTTAAGCCTGCCCAGTTGCAGGCAATTGGCTACCGCTATCTTTCTGCTACCGACAAGTGGGTAAGTTTGGACACCGCTGCCGATTATGTGTACCTGGGTAGCAATCCTTTAAGTATTGAATTACCTTCCGGTCTTAAGGCAATTGTGGATTCCACCCTTTGGAACGCAAACCGTTTCATACCCAACTGTTATCCACTTTTCAAGCTCCGGGACTTCAAGCTTAATAAGTTCAGGCACGAAAAGCTTAATTTTCTGGAAGTGGACCTTTGCACAAACGATGGCCTTCCTGAATTGGATGACAACGTTGTATTAGTGCTTCGCTCCAACCTGGAACATCCTTTGCCGGTTTACCGACAATATGTGTTATGGCTTGAAAAGCAGGGAATAAAAGCACCGGTCATTTTGGCGCACAGGTACTCAGGTATGCAGGCAGAAACATTTCAATTGCATGCTGCCACAGATATGGGTGGTGTTCTAATTGACGGGCTGGCCAATGGTGTGATGATCCGCTATTATACGCCTACCTGTAATTTCAATGACCTTTCAAACAACACGGCATTTGGTATTTTACAGGCAGCGCGCACGCGCATGTCAAAAACTGAGTATATATCGTGCCCTTCGTGTGGCCGCACTTTGTTTGACCTGCAGTCAACCACAGCCATGATAAAAGAACGGACCGACCACCTGAAAGGAGTGAAGATAGGCATTATGGGCTGTATTGTGAATGGCCCTGGTGAAATGGCAGATGCCGATTACGGGTATGTTGGCTCGGGTGTTGGTAAAATAACCTTGTACCGGGGCCAGGAAGTGGTAAAGAAAGGAGTGAAATCGGACGAGGCGGTTGAAGAACTGATAAATATAATTAAAGAAGACGGACGCTGGATTGAACCCGAAGGGGAGCAATTGGAGCGTACTATGGAACAAAAGGCATAGAAAATTTTTATGGAACAAGAACCCGCTAAAGAACGAAATACAGTGAAGGAAACATTTCAATTAGGTGAAATGTGGGCCTATTTTATTAATGTATTTAAGAAACGCGACCCCAATAGCCCTACCAGCATTAACCTACGATTGATGCACGGAATCAACCGGATTACCATTGTTGTTTTCCTTCTGGGGGTTATCTACTTTGTTGTTAAACATCTTTTATAACCTGTGCATATTGAAAGCTTTCGTAATTACTGTATTGCCAAACCGGGGGTAACGGAGGAATTTCCATTTAATGAAACCGCCCTGGTTTTTAAAGTTATGGGTAAAATGTTTGCCCTTATTGATGTGGACTCGTTTGATACAATAGCTTTGAAATGCGACCCAGGCCGTGCGCTTGAACTGCGCGAGCGCTATGCTGGCATTACCACTGCCTACCACTTTAATAAAAAGCACTGGAACGGTGTAACAACAGACGGTTCTGTACCCGATGCTTTGATGTACGAATTGATCGATCACTCGTACGAGCTGGTGGTGAGCGGACTTCCTGGGAAGTTAAAAGAGGAATTGGAGAAGCTTGGTTAGGTTATGAGCAATGCCTGCAACATAGTTGTGCCTTGGGGGCGGCAGGCAGGCGCAGCGACTTGCTCTGAACGTCCATGTATGGCGCTGCGTGCGCCCCACTGGCTAATAGCAGTAAATTGGTGAAATCTGCTGATGCTTCCAAAGTATCAGATAACCACTGCGTTCCAAAAGTGAAAAAATCCTGCGAGCTGAAGTTTCCAAACAGCACAGAAATTTCTCGGGGGCAGTCTTACGGTCGAGTTCCGGTGCAGTATGTAGAAAGGCCCGCAAGCACATGCCTTATACATATTGTTGTGCGCGGTTTAATTGGTTTTTATATATTTTTCTGCACATCCTTCAAAACAAGGATACCAAACTATCAAGTTATTATTTGATAATTGAAAGTGGACTGAGTAATCACAATTAGGTGATGTTAAAGTGCTATCAGATAGAGTATAAGTTCCGCTAGATGGAACTAGTTCTGATTCAAACATGCTACACAAGTTACCATTCGAATTTACTGTCAGATTATCCTTGAACTCAATAGTTTTACCCTTGTCACTTGTTGAAAACGTTCCGCTTCCATCTCCTGGGTCAACATAGGATTCAATTAATCTCCACGAGCCAGTAATTTCTGTATTTATTGTAATCTGATCTCCTGAGCCACAAGTTGAAATTAGGAAGCCAAGTAAAATAAATACCAAAGTAGTCAGCTTTTTCATTGTTATTTCAAGTTGTAGTTGATTGACACTTTTTGAGTAAAAATGGTTGATATGCGAGTGCGTCTAATTGCTCTGAACGTTTAGTGTATGAGTAGTGGCGGATTTCGGAGCAATTTCCTGTCAAATAACGATAAATTTTCTGCGAGGAATCATCTTTAAAATTACCACATCCCTCGCCATTACTTATACACATTGTTGTGGCAAGTTTTTTATTTTCTGTATAATAAATAGTCAAGTTCTACAATAGAATTTGGTTTTTTAAATTCAATATCTTCTATATCTGAGGACAATAATAAATATGGTAAGACACATTTATCGAATCTTTTGAAATATGCTATATAATTTTCTTTTGTGACAAAATCCCCATTTATTGATGAAGCATGAATAAGTCGCTTAGCCTCAATTTTTGTTATTTCATTGTCCTTATTCTTAGTTACAATAATATCCTCAAGGTATTTATCAACCGCTTCGTTATTATTCGTTTTTATAGAATAAATCGTAGTTGAATCGGTTGTTTTAATCAGAATAGCAGAATCTGAAGAATTAAAGCAAGGTAAAGTTGTAACTTTTAAAATGCCAGATATATTATTCAGACTACTTTTAATATCCTTGGTTATCTCAATTCTGGGAAATTCATCTTGAATTGTACCATCTGAGTTATATCGTCTAATATAAATTTTCTCAATTCTATCTATTTGATAATATTCATTTATACATTGTTGATAATCGAAAAAAGGATTATTATACAAATCATTATCCTTAGCAATCATCTCATCAGGGATTTTCCCATATAAATCATCAGTTATGATTCCTAATATGCTGTATTGAATAGAATTAAATTGAATTGGTAACCTATATCGTCCAAACAGATTATAAGCAATCATTCGCTTGCCAGAATTAATCATTTCTTCAATTATTTCCATATTCTCAAAAAGAGTCCCATAAAAATTTAATTTGTCTATCGTAAGATGTATCTCTTTCTGATAATCAGACGTTCGGTAATAATTTATCCCTGAATTATGATTTACAATATCAAGTTGGTAGATGTTGTTTCTTGGAAGATTTAATTTTTCAATGGTTCTCGCAGGATTTCCTCTTACTACATAATGTTTAATAATCTCTTTCTTTTTAGTTAACTGGAAATCATAAATTACATTATTAAGTAAATAATCATCCCAAATCTCCATTTGCTTAATAGAGTCAAGATTCTCAAAAGAAGGATTTTGCACTAATAGATTTTTGTAAGGGTCATAGAAAACGACATTTATTTTATAATTCTCCAATTTGATTTCATCAAGTGTCTTAGAATACTGAGCCAATAAAACAGATTTAAATGAAATCAGTAGAATTAAATTCGTTAAAATCGATATTCGTTTATTCATACAGTTTTAATGTTTGCAGGATGTTTCCTAAAATTTGCCACAATGTGCAAGCGGTCTAAGATTGATTTTGAAAATTACGAAGTTTTTTGAGAAAATGGGCTCCGCCTTCTCCGCCAGTTGGCGGATTCGGACGGACAGGTAAATCGCTAGTTCGGAGCTGGTCGCGAAGCGGCTTGCCCGAACTAGGGTCGTTAGACCGCTCGCACATTCAGAGCAAGGAGCCGTGCCTGCGGCAGGCAGGCGTAGCGACTTGCTCTGAACGGTGAGTATAAACGTAGTGCGGGTTTTAATAGTAATATACTTTCAAATTTGCACCAATGTTAATTAATAGCTAAATAGCACAATATAGGCACTTAACCCCGCATTACGTTTATACATTGTTGTAGCCTGTACCCTTCTATGTTTCCGATAATAAATTAAACAAATCAATATTTAAGTAAACAATTTCTTTCCCAATCTTTTCAGGAATCGTAATACCTAATTCTTGTAATTGTCTTAAATACTTTTTTGCCGTATTAACACTTTTGATATTTGAATCTAATAAACTTTTAGGGCTTATATATGGCTGCTCAAATATTTTTTCAATCATCTCTTTTCGAATACCTGGTAATCTTTCTTGGACAAGAATCCATGTTTTATTAAATAACTGGTCAATTTCTTCGATTTTGTTTATAGTATAGGTCGATGTTTCTTCAATTGCTTTTAAAACATACAGAATCCAATCCCTCCATGTTCTTTGAGTTGTCACCTTATTTAGTAACTCATAATATTCATCCTTTTCTCTGATTATAAATGCACTTAAATATAAAATCGGTAAATCCAAAAGTTGTTTTTGAATCAATAGTAAAATGCTTATTATCCTTCCTGCTCGACCATTCCCATCTCTAAATGGGTGAATCGCTTCAAACTGGTAATGAGAAACAGCCAATTTTATTAAGGGGTCGTAATCATATTTTTCATCTTGGTTTAAATAATCAAAAAGATTTTGAAGTTTTTTTTCTATTATTTCATGTCCTCTTGGTGGTGTATAGATTACAGTTCCATCTAATAATCCACTACCTCGTTTTTTAATAACAGTCTCAGTTTGTGAAGGCCGAATTCCATCATGTACTTGCTTAATGTTTTGATAAATCTCAATTATTAAATCCTCATCAAAAATCCTTTTATCCTTAATCTTTTGGAATCCAGCCCAAAGAGCCTGACGATAAAACAATACCTCCTTTGCATTACTATTTAAATCATAATCATTATAGGTCAATGATTTATATAGCTCATCATCAGTTGTGAAAATATTCTCTATCTCCGTACTTGCCTTTGCCTCTCTAAGCGCAATTGTATTAACCAACATCGCTTGATTTGGTAACTTTTTAGCAATGCCCTTCAATTCAGCTAATGCTTTGTTCGCTTTATTTAAAGATTGAAGAATCTCAATAGTGATAACTTTCTCATCAGGTGGAGGAAGTTCAGGCAAATTATTGTAAGGAATATTTCTATCGTATGGCTGCATTATTGACAGATTTAATTGCTATTGTCAAATTTATGTATTTTTTGATAGATACAGGATTAACTGTCAAATATTTTGATTCTACATACCTTTTGTCAAATCACTCATTTTTTTGATAACAGGACCTTCTTCGGGTATTGGCTACAATGCCCAACTAAAATGAGTATGCGCCCCAGTTGCTAGAAGCATCAAGTTTGCCTTTTTGCAGTGCCCAGTCAAAGTGCTCAGTTCTCATATCCATTTTAGTGTTTGTTAGGCTTATTTTTTCTTTAGTCGATAAACTATTTGCCCCCTTTTTTCAAAATAGTCAACAGTATCTTCAATAATATTGTAAAGTAGGATTTCATCAGTAGCTTTCGTAAATCCATAGTTTTCATATTCTCTGAAATTCTCCTTGGAGAAATGTATTACGTCCGTGTCAATTGGATAAGCAATAAAGTCAGTAGCAACAGAAAATTCTTTGAAATCCTTAAAACCAATTACCCTTCCATTCTGCGCAAGAGTTACAGTTGACTTAATTTCTTTTCCGTTTTTGTCTTTTAATGTATAATCACCTCCAATCCATTCATTAGTGACCATCTCAATTCCATAAGCCGCATTACCTTTTGAGTTTTCTACATTCCTGGTAACCTTTGAATAGTACTCTTTTTCACTCGTTCCTTTTGTAAAATTTTTCTTAGTAGCAGCAATTAGAGTGTCGGAATTTAAAACCACAATTTCAAAGGACACATTTGTAGAATCTCTATAACTAAGATCCAGCTTTGACGTGAATTTGCTTTTTTCGTTAGTTGGATATATTGAGAAACCCGCGCCTTCATGATTGTTAAAACCAGCCCCAACAAAAATGGTATCCTTATACGCTTCATCTTTTGAAATATGCATTTCTGAAACACCCATGTGAATTCTATTAATTGCTAAAGGAGAGTTGGTAATCGGTAGGGAATCTATGTAATCTTTCTTAATCCAAATACCGATAAGAGCGTTTCTCCAGTCCACTGAGTTCATCAACATTTTCTCAAATTTCAGTAGGAGTTCAATATTTTGTTTATCCGTTTCAGAAAGAAGTGAATCTACATTGTCATATTTTGGTTTGTACCATTCCATTTTGGAAAAATAGTCTTGTAGATCAGCGGACTTAAATCGATATCCTTTACGAGCAAATATCTCATTTCTTATTATTCTTAACTCCTCCAAACTTTGTCCTTCAAGTTCATAATCAGACAAAATACGAGGTTTCGTTGTGATGGTCTCATCAGATGCCTTTTCTTGCTGAGGTTGGCAAGCAGTTAAGATGATGAATAAGAGTAGAAATTTTCTCATGTGCTAATTAAGCCTAATGTGCGAGCGGTCTAAGATTGATTCTGAAAATTACGAAGTTTTTAGAAGAATTTGTCTTAGATCGCTAGTTCGGAGCTGGTCGCGGAGCGGCTTGCCCGAACTAGGGTCGAAAGGCCGCTCGC
>JAGQYI010000054.1 GCA_020436165.1 Cyclobacteriaceae bacterium
AAATAGCCGAATTCCTTTTACGAAATGGTATTCACACCCTTACCGATGAAGCGCTTTATCTGGAAAAATCACCTCTGGTGCAATTCTTAGTATTTGCATTGCGGTCTATTCTTACTCCTGAAGATGCGTTTGTGCTTGCCAACCTTAGGTACTTTCATCAACTTATCCAGGGCCAATCGCCTTCAAAAGCCGTTTCTGAAGAAAGTCGTTCTATAGCCATTTCCGGCATATCTGCTGGCCTTTCCGCTTATGAAGCCATTGAGCAACTTATAGAACAATTTGGCCTCCACAAAAAGTTTGATCCTTTTCTCCAGGGCCTTCAGGATTTTTGCCTGAAGCAGGCAAAAAAAGGGAATAGCTCTATTGCCAATTTTGTGGAAGGTTGGCAGGAGGTAAACGAAGAAGAAAACACCAAACCTTCGATTATACTGGGTCAAGCCGGTGGGGCAGTACAGATAAAAAGTATTCATAAAGCAAAGGGGCTGGAAAGCCCGGTGGTGATCTTACCTTCCATAGAAGGCAGGCTGTACAACACACGGCATATTTTTTGGCCTACACAATTACCTCACGCATATTTCAAATGGGGAAGCCTGGCGTTACCTCATAGCAAGAAATTAGTGGATACACGTTTTGCAGATTCTTACCAGGAAGAGTCGTTTGAAATCGTGCTTGAGGAATTGAATGCACTGTATGTGGCTTTTACCCGGGCCATTGAGCGACTCTATATTTTTTCAAAAAACAAGGACGATAAAAACACGAGTCAAAATCTGTTAAAAGGCATTTTGTTGCATCCGCAGTTTGAGCTAAGTTCTCATTTTGACAATAACCTCTTTGAGCTTGGTGTACCAGAACCCCCACAAAATCAAAATGATATCTCGAGTAAAAATCTTGAGTTAGTTCATTATCCGGTTTCCAGTCCTGATACCAAATTGGCTCCACAGGACGTTTCCAACCTATGGCAAAAGCTGGACTCTGAAAGCGCTACGGCCGTCAGGGAAGGAATTACGCTACATGCATTGATGGCTCAGCTTACCCATTTTCAATTTGGTGAACTGGAAAAAAGCCTGAAAAGCATCATGCACACTATGGTGCTCAAAGGTCAGTTGGATGCAGCGCAACAGTCTTATTATATCAGTAAAGTGGTTTCGCTTTTTGAAAAGCATCCTCAGTTAGTAGAATGGTACGGCTCCGATTGGGAAGTACGTACCGAGCATAAAATACTGGCAGGGGGGCAAGCATATATACCTGACAGGGTTGCTATTAAAGACAATAAGGCCGTTGTGATTGACTATAAACGAGAGCAGCATTCAGATGCGCATGTAAAACAAATCCGGGGCTATGGGAACCTTTTGCAACAGATGGGCTATGAAGTGGTGGAAAAACACCTTGTGTACATACACGAATTGGAGGTGGTTAGTATAGCATGAAGCGATTTTTAGACCATATCGCAGAAAATATTGAGGGGCAAAACCTGAATGAACTAAAGAACAACTGCTACGTTTTCCCCACCCAGCGGGCGTGCCGCCATTTTGAAGAGCTGCTTAAGGACAAATTCTCAGAGCACACATTTTGGGCACCTGACATCTTCAGCATAGAAGAGTTTGTCGCATTCATGAATCCCGACTTTGTACTGGCAAGTGAAATCCACTTGCTTACGGAGCTGTTCGAGGTATATAAAAAGGAAACGCCTTCCATCAACTTTGAACAGTTTTACGGATGGGGTAAGGTGTTACTGAAAGATTTTGACGAAGTAGACCGCTACCTTGTAGATGCCCAACTGTTGTACCAAAACCTGCAGGACATTAAAAACATTGATCAGGCCTTTGGCCCCGATGAAGAAACCTTGCAAGCACTGCTCGATTTCCAAAAAGTGATCGATGTTTCGGGCAAGGGACAACTCTTTGCGGAGTTTGAAGATACCTGGAAGACGGTTGGCAAAGTATACGGACTATTTAGTGAATTGCTCCAACAAAAAGGCATTGCCTATGCCGGAATGCTTTACCGAAGAACCGCAGCGGGCAAAGGCAAATCATTGCCATTCAATAAGGTGGTATTTGCTGGGTTCAATGCGCTTTCATTAGCTGAGGAAACTATCTTCACCACCTTACTTGATTCGGCCAGGGCAGAGATTTATTTCGACACGGATTCCTTTTACCTGAACAAGAGCAAGCACGAAGCAGCTCATTTCCTGAAACGCTACCAGCATTTGTGGAAGAGCGACCAGGTACATTGGGTAGATGCCAATGGTTTTGCCAGTGCAAAACATATTGAGGTTATTGGAGTGCCACAAAGTGTCACTCAGGCCAAAATTGCTGCCACTATCGTTGGCAGCAATCCTGCCTACCAGGCAGGCACAACGGCCGTTGTTTTGGCCGATGAAGCGCTACTCTATCCCGTGTTGTATGCATTGCCTGAGCAGCAGGTTCCCCTCAACATCACGATGGGGTATCCCGTGCTCTCTACTACATTTGGCGAATTTACACGGCTTTATTTCGATTACCAGGCAAGCCTTATTCGCAGCGAAAAGCAAGTGATGGTTCCGATCGAGACCTTGAATGCTCTTGCTTCCAATTTGCTACTCAGAACAGAAAACGCAGCTTTGCATAGCTGGCTTTCCAAAACCAAACAGCAATTGATTTCCTGGTCGTG
>JAGQYI010000055.1 GCA_020436165.1 Cyclobacteriaceae bacterium
ATGGTTTCAGCGAGTGAGGGACAATGTGTGAAGTACTCGAATGACGTGAGTTATCTGGTAAGTGGTATTGACAGGGTAGGTGACAACTCAGAGTTATCTATCTATCCCAACCCGGTAAATAATGGAGTCATCTTTGTATTAGCAGACTTCATGGATGTAAATACAATTATGGTAAGTTCAATAGGGGGCAAAATAGTTTTATCAAAATCTATTAAGATAAGTGTTCCGGAACCAACTCTACAGGAAATCGAATTACCCGGAGACATTCATGAAGGAATATATTGCCTAATACTGGTAAAGAGTAATTTTTCGATTTTCAGGACTTTTCTAGTCCATTCTAACAAGTAATCATTAGGTTATTTGAAACTTAGACTAAATGCCTTTAATCCATGTTTATTAATTTTTTAAACCTAAAGCTAATATTATCTTCAACTTGTCATGACAGTTGGAGCCGGTCATTTTTAGTAATCTAAATAGACCCTTTCATCTTTTACCTCCCAGCTATCTTTTTCTTTCTTATAGATAACAATTCTTTCATTGCCACCTATAATTCTATCCTCTGATTCGTTTAGATAGAAAATTGAAAGATTTGAGATAGCATTGGACCTAGTAGAATCAAAAATAAAATTGGAGAAAAAAAATTGAACTTTATGTTTGCCTTTATCAAAATCAAACTTTGAATTTAATACTTGATTTATTTTAGCTGAATCGAATTTGATTCTGACGGAATCACGTAGAACTTTTGGAGGAAAAAAGGAAACATCAATAAAACCACTTGGGCCGAGACCATTTGAAAAAAATATTTCTTTATTAAATCTTGAGGTATCAACTTTATATTTGTTTTGAACAAACCAATTTTCAATTAAATCGATAATCATTTCATCCCTATTATCTTCATTTTTTTGATCTGCTACTTTATTTGTAGAGCATCCAATTAATAGGAAAATTATTATCCCGTATTTCATAATTTTTGAATTCGGTAGAATTCTACTTTTTAGCATTGCTGCTCATATGATATGTAATACTTCCACCATTCTTAATTTCATAATACATAAGCGCATATCCCTCCAAAGGTTTCCCATTCACTTCCACTTTGTCAACATACACATTTTCTCCTCCTTGATTTACGGTGTTAATGGTTAAAGTTTTACCATCTCCTAGTTGCAGAACAGCCTTTACCACAGACGGGCTGCCAATGGCATATTCGTTTGAACCTGGCGTTACCGGGTAAAAACCAAGCGCACTAAAAATATACCAGGCACTCATTTGTCCGGCATCGTCATTACCGCAGAGACCATCTTCGGTATCGCTGTACATCGTTTTTACAATCATGCGTACACGTTCTTGGGTTTTCCAGGGGTCGTTGGTCCAGTTGTAGAGGTAGGGGATATGATGCCCTGGTTCGTTGCCATGCACGTAGTTGCCTATAATGCCATCACGGGTAATGTCTTCGTTCTTTTCAATGTATTTATCTTCAATTTCTGTAGTAAATATTTTATCCAGGTGTGCCGAGAAGGCATCCTTACCACCCATCATCTCAACCATTTGTTCAATATCTTGTGGCACATACAAACCATAATTCAGGGCATTGCCTTCAATAAATCCCTGACCTTCAGTATCCATAGGGTCATAGGTTGCCCGCCATTGGCCATTTGAAAGTTTGGGTCGCATGTAACCAATGTCAGGGTCATAGACATTCTTGTAGCTTTCAGAACGTTTCATAAATTCATTATAAACCTCTAAATTGCCTGCTTTTTTAGCAATCTGGGCTATGCACCAGTCATCATAAGCATATTCCAGTGTTTTTGAGACTGAATTCGAGCTTTGATCTTCGGCTACAAATCCCAGCTCTTTGTAGCTTGTAATACCATCGTAATAATCAACATTAGCTGTACTCACACATGCTTTTAGCGCCCTGTTTAAGTCTACATCGGTGGTGCCTTTGGCAACAGCATCGGCAATTACCGAAACGGAGTGATAACCTACCATACACCAGTTTTCATTTGCATAATGGCTCCAAACAGGCAGCATGTGGTGTACACTTTGTTTGTAATGCGCCAGCATGGATTTTACCATGCTGTTATTACGCTGAGGCTCAATTAAGTTAAACAATGGGTGCAGTGCCCGGTAGGTGTCCCAGAGCGAAAAGATAGTATAGTTAGTGAATCCTGTAGATGTATATATGTTGTGATCAAGTCCACGATAACGCCCATCTGCATCTTCATAAAGAATAGGGCTGAGCATAGTATGATAAAGGGCAGTATAAAAGGTTGTCTTTTGAGCTTCAGTCTCTGTTTCAACAATAATTTTTGATAATTCATTGTTCCACTTTTCCTGGGTTTTTTCTTTCACGTTATCAAAATCCCATTCAGGTATTTCGGTTTGCAAATTATTAAGTGCTCCGTTCGTACTTACAGGCGATAGTGCAAACTTGATCTTCAGCTTTTCTCTGTCTGTGGTTGAAAAGTTGAAATAGGCACAAATGTTTTTACCTGCCATTTCAGGAAAATTCTCCGTTTCGTTGAACTTACGGTAAAAGCCATTATACATTACTCTGTCATACTTTTTGTGCCCATAACTGGTAAAGGGTTTTGAGAACTGCATGGCAAAAAACTCTATCCGCGTGCGCGCCCAGCCATTGGTTTGGCGATATCCGGTTACGGTAGAGTCGTTTTCTACGCGTACGAACGTCCACACATTTTTGTCTTCATAATCGTAAATATTGCTTCGCAAATCAAGGATAATATGCGCACTATCCGATTGCGGCATGGTATATTGGTGAAAGCCAACTCTTTCTGTGGAGGTCATTTCGGCTTTAATTCCGTAGTCATCCAGCTCTACTTCGTAGTAACCTGGTTCTGCATGTTCGGTTGAATGTGAGAATTGAGAATGATAACCGCTATGAGGTATGGCAGGATCTCCTGGTTCCAGTTGAAGTTTGCCTACGGTAGGCATAATCAGAAAATCGCCTAAATCGGAGTGACCTGTTCCACTAAAGTGCGTATGGCTAAAGCCAAAAATGGTACTGTCTTCGTATTGGTAGCCAGCACAATAACTGTACACCAAAGGGTTGTACTTTCCATCTTTGAACATAGGTTGCTGATTGGTTTCCGGGCTTAGCTGAACCATTCCAAAAGGAGCAGTAGCACCCGGGAACGTGTGCCCCATACGTTTTGTGCCAATAAATGGATTTACATATTGTATAAGCTTAGGGGAGCTGCTGGGAGTTTTTTCATTACTACTCTCATTTTTTTGACAGGAATAGCCAAGCAAGAGTAGGGCTATCAAAGTAAGATAAAGCTTCATTTCTTTTCCTTTATTTTCTTTTCAAAACAAATGCTATTGTCCATATTTTCATATGGATGAAAGTTTGGAATGATGGAATAACCGAGCTTTTTGTAAAGATTTACAGCTTCGATTTGCCTCTTGCCGGTTTCCAAAACACATGTATCAAAAGATAGCTCGTTAGCCCATATTTCAAGAGCCTTTACTATGGTTGTTGCAATTCCCAAACCTCTTTTCTCCGGCACCACATACATTCTTTTTATTTCTACTGCTCCTTTGTGCTTTTCACGGATGGCGCCACAACCAACCGGCATTTCATTAGTATAGGCCACTAAAGCATATTTAATTTTTTCAAGTGTATTGAACTGAGCATAAAACGCATGCTCATCTCCGTCCAGAATTGCCAGACTTTTATCCAGTTGACGCACAAGCTCTATAAAATCAGGGTTTTCAGAATTGGTGCGTATAATCTCTATCATTACTTCTCTGAGCCACTTTTGAGCAGAGATATTTGTCCCAAATGATAAATATCGTGCTCTAGTATTCCTTCCATTAAATACTCGAAGTTATATTTTCTACCCGGCACTTCATTCGCAAGCCATTCATCGCTGGATTGCCTGGAAAGAAGTGTGATTAGTTCTTTATGGGATGTTTTGAAATCTTCGGCTAATCTTGAAAAATCTGATGTAGAATAGGTTTTTCCCTTTTGCCAGTCCGTAGTAGATGTAATGTCGTATTCTCCATTACCTTTTAGTTTCTCCATGGTAAAGTTTCTCCAGGCAATCATGTGCTCAACGATCTGGCCAATCGAATTGCCATTTCCGATAGAAAAATTGGGGTCAACAAATTGCTGATTTAAAATATCTGCAATACATGAGCCGTACCATGGGTCTCCGCTGTAAACTTGTTCAAGACGATTGATAAGATGGGTTGTTTTCATCGATTAAATTTTTCGTTTAGAAAAATACGTAGAATTTGATGAAAAGCTAAATGGAAGGTTTGGAATATAAATGACTGAGAGCTAAATCTGAGGCTCTTGCTGACTCAGGCAGTGAAAACTTCCAAGCCCCCATACAATGTCCGTTGAATCGATGCCGATAACCTTTCGGTCTTTGAAAAGATTAGTTAGAATTTCAAGGGCAAGAGGATCGTTTTTGGGATCTCGGTAAGTAGGCACTACAACGCAGGCATTAGCAATATAAAAGTTGGCATAAGACGCAGGAAGTCGTTGCCCCTCATAATAAACCGGATTGGGCATAAGAAGCTCAATAATGTTCAATGGGGAACCATCCGAAAACCTGAAAGTCTTCAACTTTTCGAGGTTTTCCTGTAATGGTTTATGGTTTTCATCAGAAGCATCCGGTTCAACTACGGTTACCACCGTATTATTATTTACGAAGCGGGTTATGTCGTCAATATGCCCATCTGTATCGTCACCAACAATGCCGTCACCCAACCACCACACCTCAGTGGCTCCGTAGTATTCTTTTAGGTAGTTTTCAATCTCGGCCTGACTTAAGTGCGGATTTCTGTTTTTATTGAGCAGGCAAGAGGTGGTGGTAAGAATAATTCCTTCTTCATTAAAATCAACGGAACCTCCTTCCATTATTATGCCCGGGTTAAATGTTTGCAAGGCTAGCTTATCGGCTACTTTTCCGGGTATTTGGTTGTCCAGATCAAAGGGAGGATATTTTTCTCCCCATGCGTTATAGCCCCAGTTTATCACAGCTTTTTCGCTTCCATTGGTAACAAACGCAGGGCCATGATCTCGGCACCAGGCATCGTTGGTAGGGTGGTGGTAGAATTTTATTTTTGACAGATCCGCATCTGCAGCTTTCAGGTATTTTCTGGCTTCGGTTTCCATTTTGGCATCTGCAACATTAATGCACACTTCTTCGCCTTCGGCCACCGCTTTTACAAACTCACAATAAGGCTTGTAAATGGATTCAATTTTGCCAGGCCAGGAATCTTTATTATGAGGCCAGCTTAACCAGGTAGCTCTGTGAGGGTGCCATTCAGCAGGGAACCGGAATCCTAGAGATTTGGGGGTGTCTTGAGGCATTCTATTCGTCAATAAAACGCTTTTCAATTGGAGAGTAGGCATCTATTCTACGATCGCGCAGGAACGGCCAGTGTACCCGGTAGCTGTCTGATTTGTTCATATCGACAGGAACAACCTGAACCGTTTCTTCCAAATGTGGTGCCTTGTATTCCAGCCAGCCAAAGGCATTGGTAACAAAAGAACCACCCCAAAACTGCATGTCGCCCTCCACGCCTGTTCGGTTTACACCAATTACGGGTACTCCATTGGCAACGGCATGTGATTGCTGAATAGTTTGCCAGGCGTTGTGCTGTTCCTGGTTGGTTTGCTCATCCTGATCTTTGTGCCAACCAATAGCGGTTGGATAAAATAGCATTTCAGCCCCCATCAGCGAAGTAATTCGCGCGGCTTCCGGGTACCATTGATCCCAGCACACCAATACGCCAACTTTAGCGTACCTGGTCTCAAAAACTTTGAAGCCAAGATCACCAGGAGTAAAGTAGAATTTCTCATAATAACCCGGATCATCCGGAATATGCATTTTTCGGTATTTGCCTAAATAGCTTCCGTCTGCATCTATAACCGCAGCGGTATTATGATATAGTCCTTGGGCCCTTTTTTCAAAAAGAGAAGCTACGATAACTATATTGTGTTTTTTAGCAAGCTTAGAAAAGAACTCGGTTGTAGGGCCGGGGATTTCTTCTGCCAGATTAAAATTATCGTAGTCCTCTACATCGCAGAAATAGGTGGATCGAAAAAGCTCTTGCAGGCAAACAATCTGAGCACCCTTTGCGGCAGCTTCTTCAATGCCTTTTACGGCTTTTCGCATGTTATCTTCCAAATCTTTGCTGCAAGTGGTTTGTACAATACCTACGTTAACAATTCGGTCTCTTGCCATAGCTAAAACAATTTATTCGTGCGAAGTTCGGGAATAGTTAGCAGAAATTTAAAAAAATAATCTAACTCGATATTCAGATTGCGCTTGGTATGTGGATAATGTTTAATGGTGAGCTTACTTCGAAATACTGATCTTACTAACAAATTGTTGATTGGTTGTTCTAACATTAATTAGCAGTAGTCCATTTTCTATTACATTCAGGTCTATTTTATAGGTTTTTTCTTTTGGTTGTGCCCTAAATATTAATTTACCTGATAAATTCAAAATCATAATATCTTCTATAACTTCTTTTGATTCGATAGTTAGGAATGCATGTGCTGGATTTGGATAAATTTTTATAGATGGTTTCTCTTCATGGGTACCTAAAACATTATCTTCCTTTGTAATGGTATCGAAGTTTTCATATACATCACAATGCTGGGCAGTACCTGGCATATTGGCATCCATCCATATTAACCTATTGCTAATCCAGTTTTTCATTGCGATAATAACTTCATCATAAGTCGATGCCTGAGCAAAGTATGAAGGGTTGGGCCATAAATAGGTGCCAAGAACCGGCCAGCGTTCGAAATTTCTTACCTGAGCTTCTGCAACTTCATTGGTAAATGAATCGATATAATCATTTAGGGATTCATTACTCAAAACACTTTGTCTTAATTCATTCCATCTGCATTGCAATGCGTTTGTAAACACAGTGTCCTTTAGCATATTATTCCACCAAAACGGACTACTGCCCGAGCATTGATAATAGACCCAACCGGTTGGGTCATCTCCACCACAATAATCTGCATTGCCAAAAGAGAAATTAAAGTCCCAGTAGCCACACTTTATTTTTCTGTCTTTGCTGTCCTTGTCTTTATAAAAGTAGGAGCTGAGGCGGTACGCATCCACATTTTTACTAAACTCATTTATAATAAAATTATCAACAAAAGATCTTAGATCAATATATTCGGTATAATGCTTGTCCTTAGAATTAAAGTAGGTAGTAGAGGCAATGGCTTTTTCAAAATCATCAACGTATTGCTTTATATATGCTTTTTGTTCAGGAACAATATCTTTAGGTTTGGGGTAATAATATTGAAAGAATAGCCTGTAATTACCATTATAAACATTATAATTTGAGGACCATCCATCATCTTCCACCCAATCAATCTGAAAAATATAACCTCCGGTTAGGTCGTCTCCGCTCACTTCATCGGAATCCAATTTTGAGATATCAACCCTGCCTTTATCTCTTTTTATTTTTTCCATCAATACGTAAACTCCTAGGTATTCATCGTTGATAAGTAGTTCAACGAATTTTGTTCTACTAGCATAATGCCCCATTTCATTGGCCAGCTTCATGGCTAATCTGTTATTGATTAATGATTTGTCAGGATATGGGCCATATAGAATAAAGTCTTCTTCACTTGGGAAACCCAGAAGAGTAGTATCCATGTCGTTATCAAACTCGTCTCTCATTTCAAAACCATATGATTTTTTATCAAAGTAGAGAGATGAATTTCCACGCAGTTCAATCCCGCAATACCCAAAATATTCAAACTCATCGAAAAGGTGGTTTATTTCCCCGATACCATTGTTTATTATGCCGATAGTGGCAGGTATTTTGGGTTCATCTACTATTTCCTGATTATTTGTATTAATTATAACTAACGGCAAATTAGATTCTTCGAAATTTAATGGAGCCTGGAACCATGAAGGTACCGGCCTGTAGTCTTGAGAGCTATTACTAATTCCAAAAGAAAGTATTGGTATTGCTGATAGATCTGAAGAAGTTGAACTTTCATTATGTACTTCTACAGCAAGGATATTGTTACCCTCAACCAATAAAGCAGGGTCTATTGAAAAACTCGCTGGCAGTTGGCCCTGGTAAAGACTTGCCTCATGTAACCCATCAGCAAATTGATCGTAGGTGGGCGTATTACCCGATACAAGACTTCTCGTTATTTCAGAGCCGTTGAGGTAAGCAACAAATCCATCATCGTAATCCATGTGCAAAAGCACCTGATCTATGGCAGTAAGGTCTGTTACATTAAAAATCTTTCTGATGTAAACAGACGCGATACCACTATTTAGCACGGTGTTATCATCGTTATCGCCATAACCAAATCCTGAATTCCCTACTGACCATCCACTATCATCAAATTCAGTATTTATCCAACTCTCATTGGGTTGGCTAGCGGGTACCAAATAAGACCATTCATCACCTTCAAGTATAACAGATTCCCAATGGTCGGTTTGAGCCCATACAACAAGATGGGATATCCACATGATAACACCCACCGATATCTTTTTATACATTGTATTCTAAAAAATGTCTCTTCAAAGATAGTTCTTGTTAACTAATCGATACCATCGATTAGCATTTGTAAAAAATGGTAAAAAGAGATAATAAATACACTATTTATCCTTTTTTTGATATATCTTTTAGTAATCGATTACCCTCTCTAATTAAACATGAAAAGAATATTTTTACCCTATACTCTTTTTGCTGCTGCAGCTCTTTTTATTTTCTCCTGCACACATAGTAAAAATGAAGTTGTTGAACTTGAAAAAGCAAAACTTGAGCTTAATGTTGCCGACTCCAATGTGGTACTGCCTCCTGCCTGGGCATTTGGTGTATTGTATGGAGGCTACACCAACCAGGAACAAACCATTGCAACTGTTAAGGAGATTCAGCAACATGATTATCCCATCGATGCGTATTGGATCGATTCATGGTTCTGGAGCTTTGACGACCATGGAAGAGGGCCTAAAAAATATATTGATTTTGTAGCAGATACAGTTGCCTATCCCAACCGCAAGGCAATGTGGGACTTCTTACAGCAAAATCATATAAAAGGAGGTTTTTGGGTATGGGACTGCATTTTGGAAACCGGAAATGAAGCAGCGTATAACGAATTTGACAGCTTAGGCTATTTTTCTTCCAAGTATTTGAATACAAATCCATGGCATAACAACAGCACCACTACCGCCATGTTTGAAAATGGTGGTAAGCATCCGGGTACCATGTGTGGAAATATTGACTTTACAAATCCGGATGCAGTGGCTCTTTTTAAAAGCAAGATGAAGCACTTTTTTGATGAAGGGGCAGATTTTCTAAAGCTCGACAGAACCTCCAGTGTGCCAGTTGTAAAAACCATGTTTGAAATAAGTCAGGAATATGGTTTGGAGACCAAAGGGCGTGGGTTTATGTTCTCGCATACCGGAGGAACCGACTCAGAGGAGTTCAAACGCTACCCAACCAAATGGACGGACGATACCCGTTCTGACTGGACCATTGAATCGCCAACCAAGGAATTTAATACCTGGGTGCCCAAAGTTGCCCTGAAGGAAAATATTACCATGTTTACAGATCCTGAAAATGAAAGCAGTAAGATTCCTTTCCTAACCAACGATACCGGTGGGTTTGATATGGGCATTACGGATAAGGTAGACGAGGAGCTTTACATTCGATGGTTAGAATTTTCTGGGTTCAATCCTATTATGGAGGTCTTTTCACAGCCGGAAAACACTACTAAAAATTTAGCCTTCAACTATTCTGATAGAGCAGATAGCATTTTCAGAAAATACACCCATTTAAGGATGGAGCTTTTCCCTTATATCTATTCCTATGCTATTGCAACTCGAGTAAAGGGTGTAAACCTTGTTCGTCCTGTGAGTGGTGTGCTTTACGAATACAACTTTGGAAAAGAGCTTTTAGTAGCACCGGTGTATGAGCAAGGCGCCACCCAGCGAAAGTTATACTTGCCAGAAGGGAATTGGGTTAATTATTGGACAAATGAAAAGGTCACTGGAGGACAGGAAATAGTTGCAGATGCGCCTATTGATCAAATTCCTGTTTTTGTAAAAGAGGGCGCTATTATTCCAATGCGAGCCTATTCAAAAAATGTTGAAACAGGCTCTAACGATACACTTTCATTACACATTTATCCGGAAGAAGATGGTGAGTTTACGCTGTATGAGGATGATGGAATATCCAACGATTATTTAAAGAACATTCTTACGGCAACGGATATTGAATTGATTAACGAGGAAGATGGGAGTTTTAAAGTAGTGGTTGGCCCGAGAAAAGGCAGTTTTGAAAACATGCCTTCAAAGCGTAGTTGGCAATTGGTTGTTCATTCTGAAAACAACTATTCTGAAGCCAAAGCCGGTGACGGCCATGAATCAGAATTGACAAAGGAGAAAAATGCTTGGAAAACAGGCCTGTTTAATTCTGAAGCAGATCAGAAACTTGAAATAATGGTTAAATAATTTCTATGATGTTCTTAAAAAAGAATCCTATTCTCAAAACGCTCCTTTTCGCATTTATATCAATTGCCTTTTTGGTGAGCTGTACGCACAGGGAACCAAAAATATTTGTGATAGGGGACAGTATTTCATTGTTTTACGGCCCTTACTTACAGCAAGACTTTTCAGGGAAATTTATCTACGACCGGAAGGGAGGAACGGGAGATGCTTTTAAAGATTTGGATAATCCTACGGGAGCTAATGGAGGAGACTCTCAAATGGTGTTGGATTACCTGAAGGAGTTACATGCTAAAAAGGATTTTAAAACCGATTATTTTCTCATCAATTGCGGGTTACACGATATCAAGCATAAAAGCATGGATGGCCCCGCCCAAATTAGTTTGGGCGATTATAAGAAGACCCTCGAGGAAATAATAAGCTTAACCAGGCAAATGAAAGCCAAAATGATATGGTTGAACAGTACACCCGTGGTGGATTCCATTCACAATTCCAGGGTTCCGTTTTTTAGGTTTAACAAGGATGTGGTTGCATACAATAGCGCAGCTGACAGTATTATGAACCATGCCCATGTTCCGATTATTGATCTTAACACCTTTACCCAAAAATATATTCCTGAAGGGTACATGGATCATGTGCATTACAAAGAAGATGTTCGCAAAAAGCAAGCTGATTTTATCATGCAAAATTTGGAAGAGATCGTAAAATAAAATTCACATGAGTAGTAAGATTTATATATTGGCCGTTATGGTAGTAGTAAGCACATTGGGATACGGACAAGATACGATTCCACTTTACAATTCCGCAATTCCAAATTATCTTAAAAATGATATTGCAGAGTTTTATGAGCCTTTAGGTGGCGATAATTTTCACATCAGCCTTGTGGATACACCTGAAATGTACATTTACAAACCCACTAAACAATTAGGAGATAAAACGGCTGCAGTTTTAATATGCCCTGGTGGCGGTTACAAATATTTATCGTTTTATCACGAAGGGGTAGAAGTGGCCGAATGGTTTGCAGAAAGGGGCGTGCTGGCAGCAATTCTTAAAAGTCGCTTGCCAGATGACCGTTTGATGACTCATAAAGAAAATGTGCCTTTGATGGATGCCAAACAGGCGATGCGGATTTTACGTACAGAGGCTAATGAATGGAATATTGACCCTGAAAAAATTGGAGTAATGGGATTTTCGGCAGGAGGTCATCTGGCAGCTTCTCTTTCTACGCATTTTGGAGAGGGGCAGCGGCCCAATTTTAGCATTTTGATTTACCCGGTTATTTCAATGGAGAAGGGGCTGACTCACATGGGCTCCCGAAATGCCCTTTTGGGCAAAAAACCGGATGAAGCCCTTGTTGAAGAGTATTCTAATGAAAAGCACATTTCTTCCACTACGCCTCCAGCGTTTTTGGTACATGCTTCAGATGATGGAGCGGTTCCTTATCGAAACAGCATAGTTTACTATGAACAGCTCATTGAGAAAGGAGTTAAACAATGTGAGATGCATATTTTCCCCAAAGGAGGTCACGGGTTTTGGATGGCCAAAGGAAGAAAGGAGCCCGTTTCTGAGTGGCCCGAGCTAATGGAGGCCTGGTTACTGGCAAATGGTTGGATGGTTAAATAATTTATCAATGAAATTGAGATATCTTTTAAAAGTAGTTCTGGCTCTATTAATGGTCTCTTGTTCCGGTAGAGTTCAAGAGTCAAAAAAAATAATAGCAATAGGCGACTCTAACGGAGCATTCGATTATGGTTGGGTGGCCCAGCTTCAGAAGCTGTTGCCCAATGATGTGATTTATAATACTTCGGTTCCCGGCAACACTATTGGCTTTGATAACCTTGGCCAAACGCGACTTAATACCTTGACGAATTTGGAAACCTATCTTAAAGAAGCTCAGGATAGCCTTAAAACGGTGGATTATGTAGTGATTATGTTGGGTACAAACGATTCGAAATATGTTTTCAGAGACCAGAAGGAGGAGGTGCTAGCCAACATGGACACATTGATTTCCAGTATTCGATACTTTTTTAAAGATAGTAAAGTGCCCCAAATACTACTTGTTGCTCCACCACCGTATGGAGATGATTCCATTCTCGCAGAGAAATACAACGGGGGAAATGGAAGGGTGAAGTTATTGGCCGGTGAATATGCTAAGCTGGCAAAGCAAAACCACTGTGAGTTTGTTGACGTGTATCACGTTTTTGAGAATACATTTATGAACTACTCCAAAGATGGGGTTCATTTAAATGAAGAGGGGCAAAGGATAATCGCCCAGAACATTTTCAAAAAAATCAAGTAATCTACTTATCCTCTTTTTCTTTTTTTCTCAAGTAGTCAATATGGCTGTTGTCGGCCGGGGTTTTGATAACCAGTGGAGGAGGTAGGTTTCCTAATTTCTTATACTGATCTTCCATCTGGTGAAACAATTCTTTGGTTGTTTGGGCATCATCTAAATAAAGATTATTCTCCTCACCAGGATCAGTACTCAAATCAATCAGAAGTGTATCATGAGGGGCAACACCTTTCTTCCAGGGGGTTTCAGAATTGCCTTTATAAGGCTTCTTAACTTTCCATTCACCACTTCTAAAAGCCTGTAAATTGTTTTCCCCATCAAAAAACAAATAGGTACTGTTTTCCCTTTTACCTGTATTTAAAAGAACCTGTGATATGTTTCTACCATCTAATACAATACTGTCAGGTATTTCATAGCCAACAAGGTTGGCAAATGTTGGGAACCAGTCCATTTGGCTGGCCATATCGTTATCAACAATACCTTTGGGTATTTTGCCTTTCCACATAGCAACGGTAGGCACACGCATGCCTCCTTCAAAAGTGAATTGTTTCCCTTCTCTAAGAATGCCAGCCGATCCTCCAAGTTCTTTCATGGCTAACCAGGGACCGTTATCACTGGAAAAAATCACCAATGTGTTTTCCAACAAATCAAGTTCGTTCAATTTTGTAAGCACCTTGCCAACGCTCCAGTCGAGCTCCTGAACCACATCACCGTACAATCCTCTTTCAGAAGTTCCTACAAAGCTTTCAGATGCATAAATGGGCACATGTGGCATGTTGTGCGCCAGATATAAAAAGAAGGGCTTGTCTTTATTTTTATCAATAAACTTAAGTGCTTCTTCTGTATATCTTTTTGTAATGAAATGCTGGTCTACTTTGAACTCTTCTACATCATTATCCCTCATGTACACAACGCTTGCCATATCGTTGCTATACGGGATTCCAAAATAGCTGTCAAATCCCTGCTGTAATGGTAAGAATTCATATTGATGTCCTAAATGCCATTTTCCAACTATGCCTGTTTTGTAATTTTTAGACTTAAGTATCTCGGCAATCGTCACTTCCTCAGTAGGCATACCTGTAAAACTTTCGGGGAAGAATACATCGTGTATACCCATACGAATAGGCAACCTTCCTGTAAGCAGTCCTGCTCTTGAAGGGGAACAAATGGGAGATGCAGAATAGAACGATGTGAACTTAATCCCTTCATTAGCTATTTTGTCAATGTTGGGTGTTTTAATGTCGGTGGCTCCAAAGCTCCCTATATCTCCATAACCCAGGTCATCAGCAAAGATGAAAACTATATTGGGTGGTTTCTCTTCTCCTTCGTCTTTGGTGCAACTATGCAGACCTAATGAGATAACAAAAAGTACTAAAATAGAATGGGCAGCTCTTGAAGTCATTTGAAGTTTGTTATTGTTTTTGGTAAACTTCATTCAAGTATTTTGAGGCAAATCTTTTGCCCAGTGTTCTCTGTGATGCCGCGTTATAATGAATATGGTCCGAATTACTGGCAAGACCTTTAGAAGAAATCACATAAGTATTGCTGTCAGCATTAGCCACTTCGTTGATGATTCCGTTTAAAGTCTTCCAGTCCTGGTTCCTGGATTCTGGTTCTGAGTATGTGCCAACCTCACCCACCAAAATGGGTAATTGATCATTTCCAGCATCTTTTCTGAATCTCTGGAACAACTCTTCCAATCTCATTTTATAATTAGGCAAATCGCGTGGGTTCGCATCACTTTCTCCCTGAAGCCACAATATGGCTTTTAGGTCGCCTAACTTTTTGGTGCTGTCAAGCCTGGTTTTAAAGTTGCTGTAAAGGTGGACGCCTCTGTGCAAGGAATCGCCCAGCCATTGGCTGATCGAGCTTGCCCCAAGAGCAGTTGGCACCAACACGATCTCTACAGAATTAGGGATATTTTTCTTTAGCTCTTTTGCAAAAGGATAACCTGGCCCAATACCTTTCAATTTTGGTTCATAGAAATGCAAAGGATCTTTCGCCAGTTCCAATTGCATATCCTCGTTAAGGGTATATATTCCTTCAGTTGTTATCGTATCCTGAGGCTCCACAACCCCTCTGCCAGCCATATTGGATTGGCCTGCCAATACAAAAACCCACTTTTCGGTTTTAGTGCTACAACCAAGCGTAGACATTGCAATAAGTAGAATTAGAATATTTCTCATTGTTTAGTCTTTAATGGAACCCAAAATTCCCAATTCAAGGCCACGTAATTCTGCTAAGCCGCGCAACCTGCCAATACCCGAGTATCCAGGATTGCTCTTTTTGTTCAGATCGTCCAGCATTTTATGGCCATGATCTGGTCGCATAGGGATAGATGTTCCCCTCTTTTGCTGCTCTTTAACCAGCTCCTTCATTACATTCAACATATCCACATCACCCTCTAAATGATTAGCTTCGTAGAAGTTGCCCCGGGCATCTCTTTGGGTACTTCGCAAATGGATGAAGTTGAAATGTTGTCCTAATCTTTTCACCATACCAACAAGGTCATTATCGGGCCGCACCCCGTAGGAGCCCGTACAGAAGCAAAGACCATTGCTTGGGCTCTTCACAGCATTTACAATTGTAGTGGCGTCCTTTTCTGTGCTAACCACTCTGGGAAGGCCTAAAATTGGGTAGGGCGGGTCGTCCGGATGGATGGCTAGCAATACTTCATTAGATTCCGCAACCGGTACTATTTCTTTTAAAAAAGCAATTAGATTGTTTTGCAGTTGGGCAGCATTTATTCCTTTGTAGGTCTCCAGTATTGTGTTGAATTTTTCAACAGAAGATGAGCTTTCCGTCATTCCCCCTGGAAGCCCGGCAATAATATTTTGAATTAGCTGTTGTTTATCGGTTTCGGAAAGAGTTTGAAAGTAGGCGTTTGCTTCTTCCTTTTCGCTGGCCGAGTATTCCTCTTCAGCTCCCTTTCTTTTTAAAATAAAAAGCTCAAACGCTGCAAAGGCAGTTGTATCGAAACGCAGCCCGGTAGAACCATCTTCCATTTTATATTCGAGATCGGTACGCATCCAGTCAACCACAGGCATGAAGTTATAGGTAACGATTTTAATATCGCATTTAGCAAGGTTCTCAATACTTTTTTTATAATTCTGAATGTACTTATCAAAGTCGCCTGTTCTTCTTTTAATGTCTTCATGCACAGGTATGCTTTCTACTACGGACCACTTTAATCCGGCTTTTTCAATAAGCTCTTTCCTTTTGAGGATTTCATCTACTTCCCAAACCTCGCCCATTGGAACATGGTGTAAGGCAGTAACTACGCCTGTGGCTCCTGACATACGAATGTCCGCCAGACTTACCGGGTCATCCGGCCCATACCATCTGAATGTTTGTTCCAGTCGTTTCATCCTATACTCCTGAAAAGGCATTAAAGCCACCATCCACAGGAATTACAGTTCCTGTAATAAAACCGGATGCATCGCTGCAAAGCCATAGTAACGTGCTGATTAGTTCTTCGGCCTTCCCAAAGCGCCTCATGGGAGTTTGGCTAATAATGGTTTCTCCTCTTTGGGTAAGGGAACCATCTTTATTTAATAGCAAATCCCTGTTTTGCTCACCAATAAAGAACCCGGGAGCAATGGCGTTAACCCGTATATTTTCTGAGTGTTTGGTAGCCATTTCAACCGCCAGCCATTGGGTAAAATTATCAATAGCTGCTTTGGAAGCAGCGTAGCCAACCACCCTCGTCAATGGTTTTTGAGCTGCCATTGAGGATATGTTAACGATGCAACCCTTTTTTTGCACTGCCATTTGCTTACCGAAAACCAACGTAGGAAGAACGGTTCCTTTAATATTTAGGGCTGTCACCGAATCAAAATCTTCCATGTTCATATCAAAGAAGTTCTGATCGGGCATAATAACCGCACCTTTTACATTTCCACCGGCAGCATTCACCAAAATATCTATGCTGCCCCACTTGTTGATAACTTCTTGCCGGGCCTTCTCCAAAGAGGATTTATCAAGCACATCGGCAGTAATTCCCATAATGTCAAGGCCATCCCCAATCTCTTCAATCTTTGATTGAATGGTTTTTTCGGTTCTACCCAAAATAGCCACTTTAACTCCTTCTTGTGCCAAACCTTTGGCCATAGCCCCTCCCAGGGCTCCTGAGCCTCCTGTTATTACGGCTACTTTGTTTTTGTAATTGTGTTCAATCATTAGTCAACCACGGTGAAAGTTGCTTTTAAACTGGCCCCGGAATCACCTCCAACAAATACATCAAAATCACCCGGTTCAACTTCCCATTTTCCATTAAGGGTGTAAAATTGAAGTTGTTCTTTGCCAAGTGTAAAATTAACAGTTTTTGTCTCACCAGCCTTTAGTGCAACTTTCTCAAATGCTTTGAGTTCACGAACCGGCCTTGTAATACTTCCAACCAGGTCTCTGATATAAAGCTGGACTACTTCTTCGCCTTCTAAATTGCCTGTATTGGTTACATCAACAGAAACCTGAACAGACCCCTCTTTCCCAATTTCAGTTTTGTCAAGTGTAAGGTTTTGGTATGCAAAGGTTGTATAACTTAAACCATAGCCAAACGGGTAAAGGCCGGTTTTAGGCGAATCGGTATAGCCTGAATAGGTCACATGCTGCACATTAAAGGGCCTTCCGGTATTTTTTTGATTGTAATACAAAGGCTCCTGGCCCACACTATATGGGAATGTAACGGGCAACTTTCCTGAAGGGTTATAATCGCCAAAAACCACATCGGCAATGGCATTCCCTGCCTGTGAGCCTAAGTGCCAGCATTCCAAAATAGTAGGTGTGTGCTCTGCTGCCCATGTTATATCCATAGGGCGGCCATTCATAAGCACGATAACTATATTTTTGTTCACCTTTAAAATCTCATTCAATAATTGAAGCTGAACACCTGCAAAACCAATATGGGTCTGGCTTCTTCCTTCACCTGTTTGGTAGGCATTTTCGCCAATGGCCAGAAGAACAGCATCCGCCTTTCTTGCGGCTGCAACTGCGGCCGGTATTTTTGAAACATCTTCTTCATTGATTTTAAGCGGCAATAAGAAAGAATTCTGTCCCTTTTTTAGGTAATCAATGGTCAGGTCGCACCCTTTTTCATAAATAACGTTTGTTCCCGGGCTAACCATTGCCTTAACGCCTTCGAGCAACGAAACGGCAGAATTCTTTTGTCCTTTTGCTCTCCAGTTTCCTATTGGCGTGTCTTTATCATCGGCCAGTGGGCCAATAACCGCCAATGTTTTAATATCTTTTTTAAGCGGAAGAAGCTGACCTTCATTTTTAAGTAGCACAATCGATCTTTTAGCCACCTCCCTTGAAAATTCCTGGTTTGGGGTGGAGTAAACTACTTCTTTTTCCCTCTCTTCATCACAATATTTGAAAGGATCATCGAAGAGGCCCAGTTCAAATTTTACTTTTAAAATTCTGCGTACCGCATTATCAATAAGCGAAACATCAACTTTACCATCGTTCACCAGTTTTTCCAGGTTGGCTTCATAAGCGTTGCCTTCCATATCCATATCGCTTCCTGCATGGATGGCTAAGTTGGAGGCTTCGTACTTATCTTTGGCCACCCCGTGTGCTACCAATTCGGCAATGGAGCCCCAGTCAGAAACGATAAAGCCTTTCCAGCCCCATTCGTCTTTCAAAATATTTCTTTGGATATCCTCATCGGCTGTGGCCGGAATACCATCTATTTCGTTAAATGAATTCATAAATGTGGCCACTCCAGCATCCGCAGCTGCTTTAAAAGGATAAAGCACCGTATTGTGCAGTTCGTGCACACCTAAATTAGCGGTATTGTAATCCCTGCCGGCTTCTGCCATGCCATAGCCTGCAAAGTGTTTTGCACAGGCAGCAATCGTATTCTTTGCAGTCAGATCATCACCTTGAAAACCCTTGATCCTGGCAACTGCTACTTTGGCATTCAAATAAGGGTCTTCACCTGCACCTTCCATTATTCTGCCCCAGCGTGCATCTCTGGAAATGTCCATCATTGGAGCAAAGGTCCATTGAATTCCTGACGCAGAAGCTTCTGCAGCTGCTATTTGCGCTGATTTTTGCATCAATTCCAGATCCCAACTGGCTGTTTCGCCCAGTGGGATGGGGAAAATGGTTTTGTAACCATGAATCACATCATAGCCGAATATGAGTGGGATTTTTAGCCGGGAGCTATCGATTGCCATCTTTTGGGCTTCACGGGTAGCTTTCACAGAAGTTACATTAAGCATGGAACCTACCAAACCCTTCTTTACACGTTCGGCTTTTTCTTTATCGCCCATATTGGAGGGTGGGCCTGTTAAATCCCAACTTCCATTGTATTGAACCATTTGTCCAATCTTTTCCTCAAGGGTCATTAGAGCAAGTAATGAATCTACCTTATGGTCGATTAACGAGTTTTCATCAGATACGTCCGGATTGTTCCTAGTATTCGAACAAGAGCTGATAATTGCCATACTGATAGCAAAAACAGCTAAAAAAAATAAACTTCTCTTCATGGTGCGGGTTGATTATTTGAATAGTAATTCGGCAAATACAGGAAAGTGATCCGAAGGATATTTCATGTCTTTAGAGTCGGTTAAAACGGCATATTTATTCACCTTAATTTTACCTCCGTTTGAGATAAAAATATAGTCAATCCTGTTTTGAACGGGCTCACAAAACTTAAACCCGTTAAATGTTCCAAAGGAACCAAAAGGGGTTTCGCTGGAAACCTCCCTGGCATCAGTCATTTTGGTTTTTAAATTAGTGATTACCCGGCTATCCGGAATACTGTTGAAATCACCCATGAGTATCACCGGATAGTTCTTTGTGTTTAGAAAACTGATCGTATTTAAGATAAGCTCCATTCCTTTATACCTGGCCTCCTCGCCTTCGTTATCAAGGTGGGTGTTGAATACCCAGAATTTCTTTTTCGTTTTTTTGTCCTTAAAAAGTCCATAGGTGCACACCCTGAGATATGCGGCATCCCAACCTTTGGAAACCTTTTCAGGTGTTTCTGAAAGCCAAAAAGTACTTGTCTCTAATGTGTCGTACTTTAACGCATTGTAAAAAATAGCCGAATACTCCCCTTTATTACCTCCTTCTCTTCCAACTCCCAGCATTTTATAATCCTTGAGCTCATTATTTATATAGCTTAACTGATGGGGTAGTCCTTCCTGTGTTCCGAAGATGCCCGGCTCGTAAAACTGTATTTGAGAAACTAGGAACTCCTTCCGTTTTGGCCATGCGTTCTCACCATCAGATGCCAGATCCAGTCGGAGATTATAGGTCATAACGGGTAGTTCCTGCCCAAAAGCAACTAATGAAAAAAAGAAGAGCAGAAGAGCAAAAAAATGCTTCACAAGTCTATTATTTTAGTTGATATACTCTCACATAGTCCACCACCATTTCTTGTGGAAATACAGAATCATCAACCCCGTGTTTGCCCCCCCAGGCGCCTCCAACTGCAAAATTCATAATCAAATAAAAAGGTTGATCAAAGGGCCAGTTATCTTCCGTCTTAACTTCAGGAGCATACACATTTGTGACGTTGTCTGGTGTATCCAAATAAAACTTGATAGAGTCTGAGGTCCATGTCATACCATAATTATGAAATTCTTCTTCGGCTGTAGGAGTAGGAATGGTGCCATGGAAGTCGGTAACACCATACTGATATTTTGTATGGACATTGTTATGGGTTGTATCTGGGGCATATCCCACATATTCCATAATGTCTATTTCGCCACACTTTGGCCAGCGGATCGAATCGTGATTAGAGCCCAGCATCCATAAGGCAGGCCAGGTTCCTCGTCCTTGGGGCATTTTTGCCCTAAACTCTATACGGCCATATTTAAACTCTTTTTTGCCAGCGCTGTTCAATCGGGTGGATGTATAGCCACCTTTCTCATTTTCCCCGGTTTTTACTGCTTTAATTTGAAGTTTTCCATCTTCAAGTTTATAGTAGGCAGTGTCTTCTACGTACTTCTGCCATTCATTATTTACACGGCCGGCATCCCAAAGCACAAAGCTCCAGTTATCAAGGTTAACCGAGTCTTCATCAAACTCATCGGACCAAACCAATTCGTATCCATCAGAAGAATCTGCTGCTTTCTCATTACAAGAAAACAGCAGACCTAAACCAATTAAACAAAGAGATAATCTATCTAAGCGAATTAACTTATTCATATTCTTTTTTTATTTTTTTGTAAAAATTCTGTAACGTATAAAAGGCTTTTTTCTTTACTCCATTGTTAGATATCAGACCTTTTCGGTTCCATCCATCCTGAATATTTGGAAGCACCCTTTTGGGTGATCGAAAGTCAGCCAGTATCCACGGGCTCATCCCGCTGATGTTGGGAATTTTTTCGATCATTTTCAGGTTCTGTTGATACAAGTATTCCTGGTATTCTTCTGTCCAGCGCTCATTAATGGTACCGTGAAGCCCTTGCAATGCCCCACCTCCAAATTCGGAGATAACAACGGGCTTGTTGTATTTAATATCCCATTTTGCATCAGGGGCCTTTTCCAATGAACCACCATACCAACCTGTATATTGGTTAAAAGCTACAATGTCCATGTATTTGCCAATGGCATCATCCACAATATTTACACCATCCTTGCTATGTTTTTCAAGAGCAGCGCTTACCAGGCGTGTATCGTCTAAGCTTTTGGTTTTTTTAACCAGTTCAATCAAAAAGTTATTCCTGGTTTCAGAAGGAGGGGTTTCATTGGCCATGGACCAAATAATGATGGAAGCCCTGTTAATATCTCTGGTGATTGCTTCAGTCAGCTGATTTTCAGCGTTCTTTAGGGTGTTTTGGTTGCTGAAATCAACCGTCCAGTAAACCGGTATTTCTTCCCAAACCATAAGCCCCATTTTGTCTGCCATGCGCACCATGTATTCATTATGAGGGTAGTGCGCTAATCGCACATAATTGCAACCCAATTCCTTGGCCCAATTCAAAAGCACCAGCGCATCGGCTTCATTATAGGCTCTGCCTCCTCTCATAGGGTTTTCTTCGTGAATAGAAATACCTCTTAAGAAGATAGGTTTATTATTCAGCATTATTTGAGGCCCCTCGGTTTGAATAGTTCTAAAACCAATTTGATCCTCCAGGGTTTCCTGTGTTGTTTTAATGTAAACAGCATAGAGTTTGGGTGACTCTGGTGACCACAGCTGAATTTTTTTTGAGCTAATCTCAAAGCTTACTTTTTCATCAGCAGTTACCGCTAGTATTTTGCTAATCTTTAACTCCGGGATACTAATAGTTACCTTTTCTTCTTTTGTTACATTGTTCAGTTTAACAAAACCACTAAGGGTATTCGTTGAACCTTTGCTAAGCTGCACTTCATAATCCTGTATGAACGTTGAAGGTTCTTCAATCAGCTTGACATCTCGTGTGATTCCTCCATAGTTCCACCAATCGGTGTTTATAGTGGGAATACCTTCTTTAATGCGTTTGTCATCAACCTTAACAACCAGGTAATTGTCTTTAGGTTGAATTATGGAAGTTATTTCGAAATTAAAAGGGGTAAAGCCACCTTCATGAACTCCAAGTTTGGTTCCGTTCAAATAAACTTCTGCTTTATAATTGGCTGCTCCAAAATACAGGAATAACCTGTTGGTACTATTAGATAGCTCATAATCAAAGGACTTCCTGTACCAGATGGTTCCTTCGTAGTAAAAGAGCTTTTCGTCTTGTGAATTCCAGTCGCGAGGAACAAGAAGGGTAGGGGATTTGTCAAAATCATATTCAACCAATTCCAGTTTGTTGTCTGTATGGTAATTATTGTAGAAAGCGGAATTGTTTTTTTCTTTTAATTGGTCGTAGGGCTCGTACCTGTAGTTGTAATATCCGGTTTCATAAGGATCCACAATGTAGTTCCAGGTTCCGTCTAATGTGGTTGTATTTCTGTTAAAGGTGTTGGTTATGAGGCCTTGTGAATGGGCTAAGAAAGGGAATAGGAATAAAAAATATAGTATTAATTTTCTTTGCATGTTATGAAATTTGGTTCAAATATTCCGTTTATGTATGGTCAAGGATTTAAAATGACTCTCTAAAAGAGAGCCATTTTAATCAACCAATTAATCATTGTAACAAACAGATTAAACCAAGTATATATGAATTAACGGAATGTTCAATAATCAAAAATCTTGTGGCAATTTATTATCGATGTTACTCTAAATGCTTGAAGATTTTGGTTTCTTTCTAAACTTACCGATCTCCATATTCCACATTAAATGTGAAATACGGAGTCAGTAGTTTAAATTCTATCAATAATTATTTCAAGTACCAAGGGGTTTGGTTTGTTATATCAGCTCCCCCATACTGACTATTAATGGAACTTTCATAATTTGAAGGGTTAGTTGTTACCTCACTAGTTGGGTATTTCCAACGTTTAGGAAATACATTTATGTTATCTTCATTCATACTGGTCGCAGGATTTAGAACAAATGCCGGATAACCAGTACGTGAAAACTGATAGTAAGAACCGCTGTTAGGTTGGAAGAAATCGATCATCCAACGTTGTGTTAAGATTTGCTCCAATCTATCTTGTTTAGTACCTCCTGTCTTATAGGCAGCTTCACCTGTAAAATAGTTATCAATATAGGATTGGTCAATAGCCATTCCATGCTCATAACCCACTGTATTAGGCATGTTCATATAATATTCTAATTGCGCTTTTACACCATTTTCATAATACTGTTGTGCACTCCCTGTAACCCAACCTTCTTCTATGGCCTCAGCAATAATGAAACACTGTTCTGAATAGGTAAAATATAATAATGGGTCGTTATCTCTAAATTGAGTATAACGCAGATTTAATAGAGAATACATGCCGGCATCATTGTTCAAAGACAATGTATTTGCATCCAACTCATAAGGAGCACCCACATAGGCATCAAAATCAGATTCGGTAAAACCATTGGTAATCTGTTCCTGAGCCGGGTCAGCGAAATAGAATAATCTATAATCGTTATTAGCTTTCAAAAAATTTACAGCAAGGGTTGAAGGAGCCATATATGTTCTCTGATTGGTTCCTCCAAAAAACGGATAAGTTGCATTAGAGTTTTCAGTATATTCCAGTTTAAAATCATCATCATAACTGGTCATTAAATCTCCTGTACTTACTATTGCAGCAAAACGTGCTATTTGAGCGGAAGTAGCTTGTTTGCTCATGGTCTGTATAACTTTCAACTGCAAAGCATTACACAATTTTTGCCATTTGGTAGCATCACCGTTATACATCATATCACCGTTTAGATCAAAACCATTTGCAAAATAAGATTCAGCTTCCTGAAGGTCGTCTAATATGTATTGAAAAACATCGGCCTGTTTATCATAAACGGGTTGTGTAATTCCATCTGCTGCCATACCGGCTTGGGAATAAGGAATATCTCCCATAGCTAAAGTGGCTGAAAAGCCATACCATGCTTTTAGAAACAGTGCTAAACCCCTATAGGAATATTCTTGCAAACTTCCTTCAGAGAGATTTACCATATCGTTGAGGTCCGTTAAATATTTATAATTCCCAAAGCTTCCATAAGGCCAATACGACCAATAGTATTGGTTAGGATCTGCAGTAGACTGCAACTTAGTTACATGATGACTAAACAATGTGATTTGAGTAAAAACATCATTACTGTTGTTCGATAGTTTAAATGTTTTTACCAAAGCGTTTGTTGCGAGCCTATCCGGAGTAGTTGAAGTTGATTTATCCGGATTGGTATTTACTTCTTCTAAATCGTTACACGAGTATAAAACCGTGAAAGAAAGAATAACTATTAAAATAATTTTTATCTTTTTCATAATGGCATCGTATTAAAATGAAAGTTTAATATTAGCTCCAATATATCTTGATGATGGGTCGGCTAAATTTTCACTACCACCATCCGGATCGGAATATTTGAATTCCTTGGCCCATAGAAATACGTTTTGGCCTATAAAACTTACAGACGCAGTTTGGATAGGTCCCCAACTTTGTAAAAGTCTTTTTGGAAAGTTATAGGTTACAGAAATCTCTCGTAGTTTGAAGAACGTCCTGTCCAAAATATCATCTTCGTATCCTGTGCCACCCCATGCGGTTCCTCCATGTAACGATTGAATATAAGTTTTATAGGTAACATTTACATCATTGGCCGCAAAAACACGGGTATCTTCCAAGACTTCTCCGGTTATATTATCAGTTGTATAATTACCGGAAACTACCATTGCACCTTCACCTACATAATGTCCAACTGCTGGATCAGCCACGTCTTCTGCTCTTGCAGAAGTTAACGTGCCAGGGTGAACTCCATATATCCACATATAAGCTTCGGTAGTAGAAGAGAACATTCCTCCAACAACTCCATCAAATGATGCAAATAAACTCCAGTTTTTGTAACGTAATGTAGTGTTAATACCCCAAATCCAGTCAGGAGTTTTATACCCAATAACTGAAGAGTAGTTTTCTCTTACCAATTTTCCATTTTGGTAAATACGTTGACCGGCAAATTCTCCTGAAGGAACTGTCTGGAATCTTCTCATTGTATAAGCGTCAACTCTTTCTCCTTCTTTGATCCAAGGTCTATTAGTAGAAAATACAGTATCTATTTTTGAATAGACCTCTTTAAAAGTTGACCAATTAATAGCTACATCCCATTGCAGATCTGCGGTTTTAACAGGCGTTCCGGTTAAAGCAATTTCCCAACCCTTTTTTGTTGTTTCCTCATCAATATTTATATACTTATAGTTGTAACCCGAAGCCGAAGTTAATGGTCCTGGTTTGGGAGTATCATATTTTCTTATACTGTAATAAGAAATATCAGCTGTTATGCGATTTCTCAAAAACATACCCTGCAAGCCTATTTCAGTAGTATTTCTTGATTCTGGACGAAGAGTATTAAGGTCCCATAGTACGTCAGGTGAATAAGCACCACTCAGGTCATTCCAAATGCTTGGAGCGGAAGTATAAACACTATTAATAGCATAAACACCAGGAGGGGTTTTTGATTGAGTCCAGGATGCTCTAACTTTTAAAAGATCTAACCAACTAGAAGTTAAACCTTCTAAAAATTCTGAGACGATTAAGCTACCGGCAACGGAGGGGTAAAAATAAGACCTGTCTGATTTTTGAACTGTAGGCCCAGCAAGTCTAGAAGTCCAGTCGTTACGGCCGGTTGCTTCTATGTATAAGAAATTATTCCAGGATAATGCCAAGCGTCCATACAATGAATTAGTTTGTTCTGCACGTCTTTCTTCTGCAACAGTTGCAGGGCTGACCGATGCTGCTAAAGAGTAATACCCTGGTACAGTTATTCCACCCACCGTTAACGCATTAATATTACCGTTCTCTTGATAGAAAATAGAACCACCGGCAAGATATTCTAAACCTAATCTGTCATCTAGAAATTTGGTACTTCCGGAAAGCAATAAATCACTGTTAGTACTTAATCCAGTTGTTTTACCTACCAGATAAGCCCCAGTTAATTTACCATTAAAAGTTAGGCCAGACCTCCAACTGTAATAAGGAATACCAGTATCTCCTAACGAGGTATATGAACCTTTATTAAGTCTTAATTCTCCTCTATCTCCAAAATAATCCAATCCTGATCGTACTGTAGCTTTTAGCCAGTCAGTTATTGCATAACTTGCAGTTATATCTGCGTTAAAAATGTCACGGGTAACTTCATTTATCCTTTCATATCTGTCATAATATGGGTTGTTTCCATCTTGCCCCGTATAGCCATTCACTAAATCAAAACCATACATATTATTTTGAAGCTCACCAGGAATCAACCAATAATTATCCTTATAATCGCGGATATCAAAGTCTGCAGAACTTCTAAGCAATAATGTGTACATGGGGTCATATGAAGTGTAACCATTTGAACCCATATTAGGTGTATGCCTTCTGGTGTAGGATAAATTGGATGTTAATTGAAATTTATCCAAAAAGATATCTCCACCCAATAAATAAGAGAATTTATCAACTTTGGCATTTGGATAGCGAGCCTTATTTTCTGTCCAATTTACAGAATTTCTCATTGAAACGGTATTCTCTTTAAATGTTACGTTTACATTATTATTAGTAATGTAACCTTGTTCTAAAAAGTTTTTAAAGTTGTCTTTTCCTATAGGTAGGTATTCATAATCTCTCATCTCCTTTAAATAGGGATCCCATTGATTTTGGATAGAACCATCCATTACAGGACCCCATGATTTGGTTTGACCTGCGCTGTAGCTGCCATAATCACCTCGGCCATACACACTTTGTTTTTCAGGAATGGCTAGGAAGCCTGCATTGAACATAGTATTTGTTGAAAAGTCAACGGTTATACCCAGATTACCGGTGCTGCCATTTTTTGTGGTAATTAATATGGCACCATGCTCTCCACGGTATCCATATAGTGCGGTTGCAGTTGCACCTTTCAATACAGACATTGACTCAATATCCTGGGCTGCAATATCACTCAATCTTTTATTAGCATAGGCAATCCCATCTACAACTAGTAGAGGATTTTCTTCACCTCGTATAAAAATTCGTGGTTCGTTGTTAAAGTTGGGTGAGTTTTGGACCAAAACACCAGCCACTTTACCAGTAAGGGATGTTCCTACATCTACTACCGGAACTTTTTGAAGTTGTTCTCCCTTCACATTCTGAGTGGCATAGCCAACTGACCTTTGTTCTTTTTTGATTCCAAGGGCTGTGACAACAATTTCGCTAAGTTGTTGGGTCTCTTCGGAAAGGTTAATGGTTAAATTCTCCTGACTATTAACAGTAACTTCCATGGTTTCATACCCAATGAAGGAGAAGACAAGTTTATCTCCCATTTTAACATCAGGCAATGCAAACATACCGTCAGCATCAGTAGTTGTTCCCCTAGTTGTGTTTTTTACACTAATGGAAACTCCCGGTAAGGGCTCACCGAATTCATCAGAAACGGTTCCCTTAATCACAAACGTCTGTGCCTCTACAGTTAAGGCACCAAAGAATAAAAACACTGATAAAAGTATTTTCACCCTTCTGGAAAGTAATTTTAAATCCATAAATACTTAAGTTAAGTGAAACTTGATTGAATAATTAGTTTTTCAACTGATTATAAATAAAGTAACAAAACTCCGTAAATCATATTTTACGACCACCACAAAAAACGTACAGTGTAGAATACGGTATACTGCGAGATTCAATCGATTGCATAAATCATTAAAAACAGCCCTTGAGCAAAGATTATGCAAACGTTTGCATTGCGAATAGAATTTTGTCTAAACCTAATGTGTTGTGGCAATGTTGTGGTTGTTTTTTAGGGTGTAGGGGCTATAATCGCATGATGTAGTTGGTTAAACTCTCTTCATGATGCAACTTCATACGCTTTCTGAGGCGGTATCTTTTGGTTTCAACGCTTTTTACTGAAATGTTAAGTAGGGGAGCAATCTCTTTTGATGTAAGGTTCATGCGAAGGTAGACACAAAAGCGTAAGTCATTAGGAGTAAGGTCAGGGTGCAGGTTTTGAATTTTATCCAGGAAGCCCTTATCTGTATTGTTAAATGCCTTGACGAAAACTCCCCAATCTTTTGTGTCACCAAGGCTTTTATCAATGAGTTTAATTACGGAATTGATATGCTTGTTACCATCTCCCTCTTTCAATTCCCTTTTGATGCTGTTCAATAATTCATTCTTTTTTATAATGCTCATTTTAGATAGTGTAAGCTCCCGGTTTTTGCTTTCAATATCTTTATTAAGTTGGTCGTTTTTTATATCACTTATTAGCTTTTCAGTTTCCAGTTGTTCGTTCTGAAGTTTTTTACTGTAGTGCCGTTTATAGGCTTTATTAATTATAAAAGCGATCACCAGTACCAGCACAAAATAGATAACTAATGCAATGTTGTTTAAATACCAGGGTCTTTCCACTCTAAAGCTATATTGTGCCGTATTTATAGAAAGTTTATTACCTATTTTAGCCCTTGCAAGAAATGTATAGCTGCCAAAACCCAGGTTTTCAAATCTGGAACTTGCGGTACTTTTCCACTCGCTCCAATTATTGTTCTGTCCTTCAAGTTTATACTGGTACTTAACTTGCATGTATTTATTAAAACTTGGTACCGAATAATTGAACGTAAGAATGCCCTTTTTATATTTAAAGTCACCTACCTCATACTTATCATAGCTAGTATTTTTGTTATCCAGATCGCGAAGACTAATAGAATTTAAGTGTATTGTATACTCTGTATCATTATTAATCTTTGAAAGGTCAATTGTCAGGAACCCATTAGCCTTACCAAGTAGATAGGTATCGTCTTTTATTCTTGAAATATTTTCAAAGCTTTGGGTAACTTTTCTAAGACTTAAAGGAATAGAGATAGAATTTAGTTTGGGCTTATTGGTAAGATGATTGGTGGTTACGAAATACACATTCTCTTTTGAAAAAACCCACAATCTATCTTTATCATCAACTACAAGCTTTCCCGAAACATAATCTTCATTTGTGATCATTGGACTCAAAAGACTATCATATTCGAATGTGTTTTCTTTAGTATTATATTCAAATATTCCGTTTTCATACGCATATAAAATGTGCCCTCTGTATTTAACCAGGCTAGAGTTTTTTCCTACTTTTAAGGAAGGTTCAAGCGTAATTTCTGTTGCCCGTGTAAAGTTGTCATTAAGCTGTATTCTGTATACTCCTTTATATTCATGGCTTACCCAAACATGGTTTTCATTATCCAACTCAAAAAATCTTGATGAGCTGTTAAATCCTTCAATTTTGTTTTTGACACTCCATTTGTCGCCTGTTTTTTCTAAAATGGAAAGGCCATTGTAATTACCCTTAAGCAGCCAATTATCATGGCTGGGTATTTTTTTGAATGTCCAGGCGCCAAGATTATCATCAATTAGTGTCGCTTTTTTATTACTAATTACAAAAGTTCCAAGGTGGTGTCCACACAATAAATCTTCATTATTATAGTTAAAAAGACTCCACACTTGCCCTTCAGTTCCCTGGATAAACTGGAATTGATCCTTGCTGTCTAATTTTTTATAAAATAAGCCCTGATTCGTGCCAATATATAGATATCCCTTATAAACCTCTGAGGTATATACTGTTCCTAAAACACCATTGAAATCATTGAAAACCTTAATTGGAGAAGTTACGTTAATGCAGTTAATCCCATTATCCAAGCCAACCCATAAATCGCTATTGCTATCTTCAAAAAGTGTAAGGGCAGTATTATTGCTTAGGCCATTTCTCTGGTTAATCTGATAATTGACGGAACCATCTGAGTGCAAATTGATTATTCCGTTTGAGATAGTTCCGATTATAAAGTCACCGTTCTGAAGTTGCAAAGCTGAATAAACAGTTGTTTTAGATAAAAGCTTATTGGCAGGAATATTCCATTTAAAGACTTCATTTCCAACTAATTTATAAAAACCGGAAAGCTGGGTAAGTAGTAACAATTGATCATCAACCTCAAATGCGCTTATAACCCTTTCGTTTTTAATTTGAGGGTCATCTATAATAAGCTCTGCCTCACCGTTAACAATTTTATAGATGCCTTCGTTGCGCACATTAAAATAAATACCATCCTTAATCTTAAAAATGTTATAGATAGTATTTGTTGCTGATATGATCTTAAAATTGTCCTGTAGGGTATTATAGAAATATATACTATTGGAAGACTGGAAAATTACCCACTCATTCAATTTAATAATATGCCAAATCTGTTCGTCATCCCTCATTTTTTGTTCGAGATGTGGTACCAGGGAGACATATTGCAGTTTCCCAAACGAATCTTTGACCCAATAGCCAAATTCCATATAACAGCCGGTGTATATCTTCTCACCAATTGCTTTTACAGATCTTAATATAGTGTTGTTGGGTGTTGGATACAATTGCCATTCAGCTCCATCAAACTCTAAGAGGCCCTTGTTATTGGCTACATAAATGAAGTTATCATCTGATTGTGATATTTGCCAGTTCTGGTTATCTCCATTGTAATTTTCAGGGTTATAAATCTGAATAGGCGGTAATGTTTGTGCATTTAAATCAATTGCACAAACAATAAAATAAATAAGGAGTATGGTTAAGTATTTTTTCAAAGATGGCTAACTCTGTATAGTCAAAAGTATATAAAGCTCTGCATTAACCCTAAAATACTTAAGTATGAGCATAATGTACTAAAGCTGCTTATAAAATGTACACATATACGGTATAAGTAGTAGCACTTTTTTAGCCAACTGTAATTCTTTGAAAGCAAAAAAGCCGCTGAAAGCGGCTTTCCAAGTAGCGAGGACGGGAGTTGAACCCGTGACCTCAGGGTTATGAATCCTGCGCTCTAACCAACTGAGCTACCTCGCCATTCATTAATAAAACCCACGTGCCTCTGCAAATGGGAGTGCAAATGTACTAACAACCAACGCAAAATAACAACGCGACTTTTCAAATATTTTGACATATTCAAATGTTGAATTACCTTTACTTGAATGGATGCTGTACTCCGTAAAAAAATCAATATCCTTATTCACCTGGCTGGTGCCGATGGGCATTTTGACGACAGTGAACGTGCATTTATTTACAACATTTGTCTTCGTCATGGGGTTGATTTAGAGACCATTGGTGAATTAATTGCCAACCCGGATCCCATTGGTTCTTTAGGTGCACTTTCTCACGCAGCAGCAGTGGATTACCTTACTGATAGTATTCTTCTAATGTTGGTAGATGGTAAAGTGCTACCAAGTGAGATTTTGTTTTGTCAGGAAATGGGTATTCACCTGGGCTTTCCCAAGCTTGCTGTAGATGAACTTATTGCAGAAATAAAGGACGACCTGCACATCTCTTACGATGAGCTTCATTCTTTAGTGCTTGCTTTGCCGCACCCAAGCAAATAAAATGCATAGGTAAATTACCTATTTTCTTGTTTTTTTCTATGGTATTGAAAATTGTAAATAACAAGACAGACTAGTTTTGAGTCTGTAAGTTTTTCATACAGGTTTTGGTTAGATGGCTCGGCTTCTCAGGTTGAGCCATCATTTTTTACACGCTTTTTCTTTTTGGGCAAAGGGGTTTCTCTTACAGGTTCGGGTTTATAAAATTCCTCTTCTCTGTTTTCAATAACTATAATATACTCGCCCGGTTTAAGATCATCTACAAATATGTCCTGACCAACTCCCTTTTTAAGAATTACACCTTCTTTGGTTTTAATAATGTAATCTGTTGGCTCGGTTAAAGAAATCAGGTCATCAACTTTGTCAATAGGGTAGAACGATATTGGGTCTTTAGCGGAATAGAAATTAAAAGTTTCTGAGTAGGCATCAGCATCTTTAGCAAGATAATGAATTCGAAATTCATTATCTCCGGAATAATGTACAACCCCTACACTGTACTGATTATTATCAATGTCTCCTTTAGCCTTAACTTTTTGGATGGTTCTCCAATCATCTAATTTTAGCTTTTCAACTTCATAATAGGCGGACTTATCTTGTTCTCCGGTGGTTATCCATGAAATGGAAGAGTCATCTACTAATGTTTGAACAAATTGGAAACCTGTGCCTTGTTGTAGTACTCTCGGATTCAGTACTTTGGGTACACAGCCAGATTTATGAAAGATTGTAATTTGAACATTTTGATTAATTTCAAATCCTGATAAGTCTACAGTAAGAGCCGATGAATTTGGTGAAGACAAAATAGTATTCCCGTTCACTTCAACAGACTGCACACAATAGCTTTTTGTTTTACTATCATATGGATTTTGAATAAACAGGTTTTTACCTCTGTAAACTCCTATTTGCACAATGGCTTCCTGAGCATTTACCAGTGAAGCAGTAAAAACGAATAAAAAAACTAAGACTGAGTTTATTATCCTTTTATTCAAATCGCAGTGATTCAATAGGGTCTAGTTTTGAGGCTTTATTGGCGGGATAATAACCGGAACCAACTCCAACAATTACACCAATAACAAATGAAATGAGTATCCAAAGCCAAGGTACAACAAAAGAAATATCGTCTCCGATCAGGGTCGTTACCAGGTTGCCCAGGGCCATTCCAAGAATAATGCCTGCTATTCCTCCCATTTGGCAAATTACGACAGCTTCAATCAAGAACTGTTGCCTTATGCGAGCGGGTGTAGCACCAAGTGCTTTACGAACCCCTATCTCACGAGTTCGTTCAGTAACGGAAACCATCATAATATTCATCAACCCTATAGAAGCTCCAAGCAATGTTATAATACCAATTCCAAAGCCTCCAATTTTCAAATAACCCGAAATTTGTCCGAGGGTTTCAGCTAGCGATTCACTTCGCTCTACAAGAAATGATTCTTCATCTCCAATTCTGTCGTGCCTGATAATACGCATTATACCCTTTGCTTCTCCCATAGCCTGATCCATGGAAAAAGAGTTATTAATGAGCACATCAATATCAATAGTTAAATTTTGGCCAGCGGCAAGTGCTCTCGCACTATTCAAAGGTATAATTACTCTTTTATCAGAACTTCCTCCGTCCATGGCACCCTGTTTACTTAATACCCCCACAATTCTGAAACGGGTACCCCAAACGGAGATCTCCTGGTTCAAGGGGTCTTCGTCATCTTTAAAAAGCGTATTAGTAATTTCAGGCCCCACAACGGCAACATTAGTTCCATGTTCCACTTCTATAGCTGAAAAATTTCTTCCTTTTTCAATATCCAATCCTTCCTGATAAATGTAATTCTCGTTTCCTCCTACTACACTTACGTTTGGATTTGTCTTTTCCGAAAGTCTTTTTACCTCGGCAATTTGAGTAACGAAAGTAGATAAACTTACCTGCCCTTTATCTCCGTACTTTTGCTCAAAAAGTGTTGCCTGCTTGTAGGTAATAGGAGGGTACACTTTACCTCTTCGGCCACCAAAACTCCCCTGTGGTCTTCGAACAGAAATATTAAACGAATTAGCACCCAGGCTTGAAAAGCTGTCGGTTATAGAAGCTTCAATTCCATCAATTGCTGTTAGTATTCCAACCAATGAGGCAATTCCTATAGCAACGATAAGCGCAGTAAGTATGCTCCTCAGCATGTTGGCATTTATTGATCGAATACCTTCTTTAATATTCTCAATTAGGTTCATTTTCATATGCAATCAATACGATTTTTAAGTGCTTATCGTTTACAACTTTGGTTGTATTCTTTTAAATAATTGCCAGACATTTAACAATTATAGATGCAAAATAGCCAATTCCGGTTATTTTTGATTTACCACTAAAGTAATTTTAATCCTTTGATAAAATTATTCAGAATTATTTTCTTTCTGTTGGTATCTGTTTCCACTTATGCCAACTATTTGTTGATTCCAATGGATGATACGCAAACCAATCATTTAAAGGCGTATGGTATAACCTATTGGACTTTGGAGCGCGAAGTTGAAGTGGATTGGTTGCTTAATTACAGGGGTGGTTGTTTTATGATGAAATATTTCACCCAGATTGAAAATGAGCTTATTGTTAGAGGAGTGTCGTATGAAGTTATTAGTGATGCAGATGCCAACGCTATTCTAAAGGAGATTGCGAGTCCATCTTCGAATATGGATGTAATGAAGCTTAACAAATATCCTAAGATTGCGGTTTATTCGCCTAAAAGTAAACAGCCATGGGATGATGCAGTAACACTTGTTTTGACCTACGCTGAAATACCTTATGACGTAATTTTTGACGATGAAATAATGACGGATGAATTATCTAAGTATGACTGGCTGCATTTACATCATGAGGACTTTACGGGTGAGTATGGTAAATTCTGGAGCAATTATGGCAACCAGCCCTGGTATTTGCAGCAGCAACAGGAGTTTGAAGAAAATGCCCGCAAGTTTGGTTTTAAAAAGGTTTCACAACTTAAGCTTGCCGTAGTAAAGAAAATAAAAGATTTTGTGGCAGGTGGTGGTTTTCTTTTTGCGATGTGTTCGGCCACTGATACATATGATATAGCGCTTTCGGCAGATGGAGTGGATATTGTTGATAGAATGTATGACGGTGACCCCGCTGATCCAAATGCACAAAGCAAACTCAATTTCGATAATACGTTTGCATTCAAGAATTTTATTATCTCCAGAAACCCCCGGGAAGTAGAATTTTCAAATATTGATATGCAAGCTGGAGAACGGGGACTTACCCAACAAAATGACTATTTTACATTATTCGAGTTTTCTGCTAAATGGGATCCTATCCCAACCATGCTTACTCAAAATCATGTGCATGTTATCAAAGGTTTTATGGGTCAGACCACAGCCTACCGAAAATCTCTGATCAAGTCGGACGTGGTAATAATGGGAGAAACAAAATCAACTAACGAGGCAAGGTATATCCATGGGGTCTATGGTAAGGGTTTCTGGACTTTTTACAGTGGCCACGACCCGGAAGATTACCAGCATTTTGTAGGTGAGGAGCCCACCGATTTGAATCTGCACCCAAATTCACCCGGGTATAGGCTTATTTTGAACAACATCTTGTTTCCTGCAGCAAAAAAGAAAAAGCAAAAAACCTGATTGCTTTTTAAGATTTCTGGCAAAGGATTACCAGGCGCCTTTTACCCTTTTCCAACGCTTATGAGACCAAAGCCAGTACTTTGGTTCTTCTATTATTAGTTTTTCCAGTGCCTTTACATGCATTTCAGATATTTCACCAGGTTCTGTATCGACAGGGTTATCTGTTAACAACTCAAGTCTAAGAGAATAGTATCCTCTTTTTAGACAATGCAGCGAGCCAAAAAAAACCGGCAGATCGTGCATTATGGCATATTTTTCTACCCCAATTGCTACGGCAGTTTCCTGGTTTAGAAAAGTTGTCCAATAAGCTTTACGGCTTGAAGAAGGTGCCTGATCAGACCCAAAAAGCATGGCAACAGGTCCATTGCTATTTTTAAACGCATGTTTGGCTTCTCCTTTGTTCAGGCACAGAGTTCCAAATTTTTCCCGAAACTCCTTAAATACCTTGTCCAAAAACTTATCAGTTAACGGTGTATAAATTACCGCAGCTCTATGTTTTAACCGAAGGTTTACCGCAGAAAGCAAGAACTCCCAGCTGTTGTAGTGAGCAACAACAATTATCACATCCTTATTTGATTCATAATAGGAGTCGAGTACTTCAGGGTTTTCAACCACTAAATGTGCTCTGGCTTCTTTTTCTGAAAGGCTCATGTTCCAAATGGTCTCAATAGTTAAATCGGCCAAAAACCTGTAAAAGCCTTTTGCTATTTCTCTTATTTCTTTTTCTGATTTGTGTGGGAAGGAGTTTTGCAAATTTTGAAAAACAACCTTTTGCCTGTAATGTGTAATATAAAAAAATAGGAAATACAGCACATTGGAAAAGCTATGTAGCACCCACAATGGCATGTATGACAAGGGTTTTAAAATTCCGTAATAGAGAAATTTCGACATTTAGTGAGTTTGTTTAAAAAATATCTAATTTTTCGAATGCTCCGGACTTAATTATTTTCTTAAACTCTGATGTGCTGGGATCAATTATTATAAGCTTTAAATCGCCTGATTCGGAGTAAACTTCATTTACTCTGGTGATTTGTTTAAGAATGCTTACGGTCTTTTCATTGCCTCCATCCATTTTATAGGTATCAAAAGTGTTTTTAACGGAACCAGGAACGATCATGATAATGTACCACAAACTATCCTTCTTTTGGTTGAAAAAATAATTTCCTTTCCAATATTTTAGAATAGAATTTTCCGGAATCGCCCCGCTTTCATCCAGATCTTCGCCCCAGTCCGAAATTTGCAGCTCTCCCTTTTGCTTTGTAGAATCTTTACCTTGCTGAGTGTAAAATGCTATCATTTCTTGGGGTATTTTTTCAAGGGTTTTTCCTTTTTCCGGTTGGGGATTTTTAAATCCCACCTCAACACAACCTTGAAGGAAGAACAGAATAAAAATGCTAACCGCATACTTCATTTCTAAGGTATTTTTTTCTGAGGTTTTCTTTCAGGACGTTCTCTTGGAGGATCTATTTTAAAACTTGTAGATGCGGAACTCCCATTTTGAGTGACAGTAAGCACGTAATCTCCCTGAATTAAATAGTGTTTTCCATTATCCTTTTCTTCCAGTTTTTTTCCAATATCAACTTTCCCTTTTTTTAGTTCTTTGGTGTAAGCTTGAAGGAACTTCTCTTTTAGTTCAAGACTTAGGTCAACATAGTTCAATCCCTTAACGGTCTCTATAGTTTCTTCTCCAACTAAAGTGCCTTTCTCTGTTTTTAGTTGAATGGTTGCTTTTCCTGCTTCCTTAACAAATAAAGGAACCGACAGTGTGGGCTCATTATATCCATACCACTTATTCCAACTGCTGGTTTGGCCCCATCGGTCAGAGTATCTCTCGTTTTTGAGACTAAACACAAAAACAGGTTTTGATAAAAGTGCTTCATCAAGTTCTTGAAGGTGCTCGATGTTTACCTTGAACAATGATCTTCCATGCGTACCAATTATAAGGTCGTGCGCATCCTTTTTAACAACCAGGTCGTGTACTGCTACTTTAGGAAGCTTCGAATCCATCAGCATAAAGTGTTCTCCTCTATCTAATGAAGCATAGACAGCATGATCAGTTCCTACAAATAGAAGATTTGCATTAGAGGGATCTTCTTTGATTACATTAACCGGCTCAAAAGGTAGGTCTTTGCCAATTCGCGTCCAGTTTTTCCCGAAATCTTCAGAAACATAAACCATCGATTCAAAGTTGTCCCATCGGTATCCGTTCAAAGTTGCATAAATTCTTCCCTCCTTATAATTTGAAGCCTCCACTCTGCTTATCCACTGATTTTGCGGTAAATCATCAGAAATTACTTCCCAGGAATACCCTCCGTCTTTGCTAATTTGTATTAATCCATCGTCTGTTCCAATATAAATAAGACCAAATCGAAGAGGGCTTTCGCTGATCGTGGTTATGGTACCATAGGGGACATTGCCCTTTTTACCGCCTTGTGTTAAATCACCAGACAAGGTTTCCCAGTCGTCTCCCTGCTTCATTGACCGATGAAACTTGTTCGATCCCATGTAAAGGATATCCTGATTATGTGTTGATAATTTAACAGGTGTTTGCCAATTAAAACGCAGTGGGTGCTCACCTAACGAATGAACAGGTTGTATATACTTACTCTCCCCGGTGGCTTTATTTACTCTGTAGTAGTTTCCGAATTGATAACCGGTTATTACAGTGTTGTTATCCCGAGTATCTATTTCTACCTGCATGCCATCACCTCCCATAAGAGATTGATAATCATATTTTCCATACTGTTTCCATGCATCGCTATAGGTATAGGAATTTGGCCCGGACCAAACTCCATTATCTTGTAATCCTCCGTAAACATTATATGTTTTTGCATTGTCTACATTAACAGAGTAAAACTGTCCCACCGCATTGTTATTAGCGAATACCCAGTTTTCTCCATCATCAAAAGAGTAGTGTATGCCACCATCGCTGCCGTTGATAAGAAGGCCAGGTTGTTTATCGCTTACCCAAAGCGCGTGATGATCAACATGCACATTTCGGCCATTTATATTTTCCCAGGTCTCACCACCATCATCCGAACGCAGAATGGGAACTCCCATTATATATAATTTGCTATCGTCAATTGGAGAAACCCGTATATTCCCAAAATAATACCCATAGGAATAGTAGGTATCTTCAACATACCCGGGATGAGTCTTACTCCATGATTTACCTCCATCTTCTGAAACATAAACTTCAGCTCCTTTTACGGGAGTATCGAATAACATGCTGTTAGCATCTTCCAAGTAATCTACCAGGTCTTTAGGTTTGACTTTACCGGATTTTACACTGGTTTTTATATCAATTGCATTGTATTCTTTAGGGAAGTTATGCCTGTCTAAAAAATTGTTTATTTCCTTATTGTCAAGATTTAGAAACTCGTCTATTGTTATGGTTCGAAGTTTATCTTTTGTCACAGTATAATTTGTTTCTTCAGCTTTTCTTCTGTTTTGATTATCCAGTAAAGCAAAAATTTTGTTAGGATGCTGATACGAGACAGCCAAGCCTATTCGTCCAACTCCTTCATCATGAGGGAATCCAATTGCGCCTGTGGTAACCAGTGCCCAGTTTTCACCACCGTCTGTAGATTTATAGATTCCCGAAGAAGGGCCGTTTCCTTTGAAATCCCATGCCTTACGACTACGTTCCCACATAGCTGCGTAAAGTATATTTGGGTTGGAAGGATCGATTATTAAATCAATTGCACCCGTACTGTCGTTGAGATAAAGTGTTTTTGCCCAGGTTTTTCCACCATCTTTCGTTTTAAAAATACCCCGTTCACTATTATTTGAATACAAATGCCCAACAGCCGCTACCCATGCAACATTCTTATCAGTTGGGTGAAGCACAACTCTGCCAATATGTTGTGTTTCGTTGAGGCCGACATGTTGCCATGTATTTCCCCCATCTTCACTTTTGTACATTCCATCGCCCGCATATGATGAACGGCTCGAGTTACTTTCTCCACTTCCAACCCAAATCGTTTTGGATTTCCAATCTACGGCTATGTCTCCAATAGTCATTACAGATTCTTGGTCGAAAATGGGCTCGTATGAATTACCAAAATTATTGGTATGCCACAGTCCACCTGATGCATAAGCAACGTAAAATTCCTGTGGGTTGTCCGGGTTAACATCAAGATCAACCACTCGACCGCTCATTACAGTGGGACCAATATTGGTGAAGTGTAGTCCACCGGCATAGGAATCAGAAGTAAGCTTTTCTCGTTGCCCTACTGCATTAGTTCTTTGCTGAGCAGAGGTGGGTTTCTGAGCGTAAGCAATCGATGAAACAAGAAATAAAAAAAATAGCTGGGTTATAAAAACTCTCTTCATGGTGTGTTCGTTAGGGTTTAAACAATATTACGTAATACTGCTTAAATGCCCTACACCATTTGTATAAGAGGCACTATCTTACAATTGTGATTTTATTTTTTTGGGCTATACCATTGCTCGAAACTTCCACAATGTAAATACCTTGTGTTAGTAACGCATCTTCCAGAATCAACTGATTTAGTCCCTTTACTCCCTGGTATGATTTAACTATCATTTCCTGCCCTGCTCTGTTCAGAACTCTAATGTCAATTGGGCCATCTGTTTCCAGTATAACATCTATTGAAACTCTTCCATTGCTTGGGTTTGGATAAGGATCGGAAACCGTAGCTTCGCTGTTTAATACTACGCAGTTTTTATCCAATAGTGTATTTTGGCTCTTAGTGTCTACCAGTTCAACACAAATATTCTTAACCATTGTAGAAGACGAAAGCGCATAAGATGCCAGATAGTTGTTTGTTTTGCCTGCGTATATTGTTTGGGTTAGGGCTTCAACTACTTCAGCACCATAATCGGTTCTAAAAACAAGGCTTATTTCATCATCTAAGAGAGTAGTTCCTGTGTTTTCAATTGTAACTATAAAGTTTGTTTTGCTAACATCTTTCATTGGAGTAATGGCCATAATGGAAGCGCTGGTTTCAGGAGCTACAACTTCTATAGTTTTAGAAATTTCATCAAAACAATTTGGTTCTGATAGTGTTTTTAAGGTAACGGTATAAGTGCCAGTTTGAGTATAGGTAAACTCCGGTTCAATTACGCTACTTTTTGAATCATCCGCATCTCCAAAAGACCATTCAAAAAGATTACCTCCGGTTGAATTATTTGTGAACTGAATGGTTAAAGGCGCTGCTCCATAACTTGTATTCGTAGAAAAATCGGCTTTAGGTGATCCTAAAATAGTAATATCCTTAGTAAGTGACTTTTCGCAGCCGGAGTTTGTAACAACGGATAAAGTAACAGGGTAAGACCCAATGGACAATTGTGTTTCTGAAATGGAATCGACTCCAATTAGCTGACCGTCTACACGCCATTCCCTTGATACAATCCCATCATCGGTTTGATCCGTGAGATCATAAAAAGTTGCACTACTGCTTCCACACCCTTCTTTGTAACTAAACTGAAGAGTAGGGGATTGTTTTACTATGATTTCTTTGGATAAAGTTTGTGAGCAGTTGTTGGCAAGCGTAACGCTTAATTGAATAGGGTAGGTTCCCGAAGCAGTAAATGAATGCGTTGGGTTTTCGTCTGTTTTAAGTTGACCATCCATTATCCACGCCCAGCTATCAACCGTATTGCCAAACGTATTTGTATTATCCGCAAAGGAAGTGGTCTCTCCTTCGCAGGATTTATCCCAGGAAAAATCTACTTCAGGGCCCTGGATAACAGAAAGAGTAGTTTTAGCGGAATCTACGCAACCAAATTCGGAGTAAGCCTTTAGCTGTACCGTAAAATCTCCTGTTTGATTGTATACATATTGAGGGTTTTCATCAGATGAAGTATTGCCATCTCCAAAGTTCCATTCCCAGGCAACAAGGTTTGCATTTTGCACCGATGACTGGTCCGTAAACTTGATAGGGCTTGTAGAACATGCAAGATCGTTGGTAAAGCTAACGGTAGGAATGTTGTGGTTGTACACCGTTTGCGTTAGTTCTGTTGAACAACCAATAGTGTTGGTTACGATCAAGGTAACATCATACTGGCCAGGGTCTGCGTAGGTATGTGTAGGATTTTGATCCGTTGAATTTTCTCCATCTCCAAAGTCCCAATCCCATGAAACAAAGTTGTTACCTGTTGAAAGGTCACTAAAAGTAGTGGTTTGTGTGTTGCAAACATTGTCGAAGCTGAAGTCAACAGTTGGAGCTTCCTCAATAAAAATCACCTTTTGGATCACGTTGGCGCAACCAGGTATGGATGATTTTAGCTCAATGGTTTTGGAGCCCGATGTGGTGAAAATAAAGGCAGCGTCTTTGTCTGTTGAAATTCCTTCTCCGTTAAAATCCCAGGTCCAGTTTACAGCTGGCCCTGTTTCTCCGGTACTTGTGTTGGTAAAAGGAATGGAATTATTCATACAAAAACTCCCTGCCGGATATGTGAAATCAGGAATAGGTTCTTCGTATACCTGCACGGTATCAACCAGTAAATTGTTGCAGCCATTGGCATCTGTAACATTTAGCCTAACCTGGTAAGTTCCTGCAGATGCATAGGTATAGGTATCATTTTGCAAAGCTGATGTACCTGCACCATCTCCAAAATCCCAACTCCAGCCAGTAATGTTACCGGAAACCTGTTGTCCATCAAAACTAATTGGGCTGGAGAGGCAGTTGCCTGTTATTTGGGAGGTTATTTGGGGAGCTTCGGAGGCAGATACCGTCATTGTATGAGTGATAAAATCACATTCCCCTGAGTTATTACATGAAAGCAAGTCAATTTCATATGTCCCGGATTGTTCATAAGCTATTATTGGTTGCTCTTCAGTTGAATATTGTATTGATGCAGAGCAATCATAGTAGTGAAATAGCTCAACATATTTTGTTAGGTTTACTCCAAAAGTGTAATTCTTCCCTTCATATTTCAGAACATCCAGTGCGATCAGATTGGGAAGCGCTAAGCTATAAGTAATTTCAGTGGGAGCCTGGGCTGAAGTCAAATCCCCAAAGTTAAAAATTTTGATTGGGTTACGATCGCTGGTCACATAGCCGAAATAATTTGCCCCTTCTCTAAACAATTTTATCTCAATAGAATAACCTAAACTGGCAATGAGATATGTACCCTCTAGCACTGGAGTATTTAATAGACTGTTTCCAAAATTTAATCTTAAAATATTATTCTTGAGCAAGGATACGATGTGGACAATATATTCTCCATTTATTAATTTAATATCTATGCCAGTTGCCAAACTAAGATCAGAAAAAGAAGCAGTTTTATAAATGTCCGTACCATTGTCAATGATATTGTCGAATGAATTTCCATAGTTAACAACCCAAATGCTATTTAAAGCGTAACGAGGTAATACCAATCGTAAATTACCAGATTCATTTATCAGTTTTAATTTTCTAACGCTACCAACATAACCAAAATTCCCTAACGTTGTGGTGCTGGGTGAATCGTTATTCAATGATGAGCCAAAGTCCAAGCGGGTAATACTTCCACCATTATCACCAAATCCAATAACAGCATACCAAAGATTGTTGAACTTGATAAGTGAAATATCTTCTGGAGCAAAAGTGAACCAGCCATCTGGCAAGCTAAGCGTGGTAATAGTAGGGGAATTGAGTGGAGATTCTCCATAATCATATCTATAAACTCTTCTTGCGGTCCTGTCAACTACAAAACCATACCATAAACCATTATCTTCCAACAATTCGTATCCATAACCGGATGTTATCTCGGGTTGAGTTGTTGAATTTATAACTGGATCATAATAGAAATCTCCAATACAGAAGTCCCATTCATAAGTATTAGCATTGCTTGAATTATTAGAGGGGATAAACTTTGAGTTCTGACAAGAAGGCGACACAATAGAGAAATCCGCAACCGGTGGTTGACCAAAGGCATTGAGGTCTATTAAAATAATTAATAAAAAAAGGTAAACAATTTTCATTTGATCAATTTAAATCCGTAATGTCTAATATTGACGGAAGCATGAGGTAGTCGGCTTCTTCAACATTTGAATGGATCGGAAACCTGTCCAGTTCTACAAAACTTAATTCACCTATCTTATTTTTAATATGATATACCTTATATCCCAAATCTTTGACTATTGTAAACAGTTCATTCTGCCTATTTATTCTAAAGCTGTTTGATTCAGAGTACGATGGTAGAACTTCAATGATAATTATTGGGTTGAACCTCGAGATCAGCATTGTCATGCCTTTAATTGCTTCAAGCTCAGCCCCTTCAATATCAATTTTAATTACATCAATCTTAGTAATTGGCAGATTTTTAGAAAAATCATCGAGCCTAACTACAGAAACATATTGGAAGTGCTCATATTCATTGTCTCTAAAGCCTTCTACAATTGTAGCAGAGCTATCAGCCAAATTGTTTTTTTCGGAAAATGTTAACTTAACCAGGCTATTAGTATCTCCCAAACCAACAGGAATAATATTACAATAAGGGATTTTATTTATTGAAATAATTTGCTCTACTACATAGCAACAATATGGATTGGGCTCAAACCCCAGGTATTTAGAGTCAGAATTAATAGATTTTATCTTTAATAGGGTCTGGCCAATATTTACACCAATGTCAATAAAGCTTTCGATATATCTTATCTTGTTTATTTTATGAAGGGTTTCCAATAACCATGGTTCATCTTTGTATGTTGCAGGATAGAAACTATTCGCCATTAGCCTTGGAATATAAAACTTTGAATTTTTTAGTTTTACAACTGATTTAGGAGTAAAAAAACTTTTCCAAAACTTATTAACAATTCTTCCTTTTAAAGTCATTTCAATTAAAATAAAGCCTAGAGCCTTGGTTATTTTATATAACTAAATTACTACATGTTTTTTTGCTTCATTCATTTTGTTGATCAGAGCAATGTAAGTATTCCTAGTGAAGGAAAGGGATCTGTATTTCTCAGCTAAATAATGCGTCTCCTTTTTATTTATTCCAGATTCAATTAGCCCTTTCATTTTTACTATTCCGTTTCTTAATCCTTGAACAGATGGGGTAAAAACTATCCCCCCGCCTTCTTCCAAGATAATTGCACTATCATCTCCTATTTCTTCTGTAAGCAAAACAGGTAAGCCAATGGCCCAACTTTCCCCAACTTTTATTGGTGAGCAAAATTTTGATACAGGTGATTTTTTTATCGGAGCAAAAGTAAAATCAGCAGCACTAAGAAAATTGCTTATTAATTCATGTTCAACATATGTAACCAGCGTTTTATCGAGTGGGATTTTGTGTTCGTCAAGCTTTTCTAAAATCCAACTTTTGGGTTGGTTAGAAAGGATTATTAGTCGGAACTTATCACCGAACTCATCAAAAGCATATCTAAAGAGAAGTAAACTTTCTTTCTCGAAATAAAGTCCACCCAATTTTCCTGTATAAATACCTATGATCGAATCATTCCACCCTAGCTCTTCACGAATGTTTGTTCTGGCTTTCTCGCTAAATGACATTTTATCGAGGTCAACCACGCACCGTACAACCTTTATGTCAATGTTACTAGACCCTGATTTAGCTAAAAACTCTTTGTAATTCTTAGATACAGTGATTAACTGCAAAGCAGTTTCAATTTGCTTCTTTTCCCAATGTTTTTGGAACGTGTATTTTAAACCGAGTTTATTCCATACCCCAGAATATCTCATGTACTCTGAATGAGGTTCAAAAGATTCTACAACATACGGTATATTACATCTTTTGTGCACCAAATAGGCAAGTGCACCAGCAGGGCTACTTCTTGCTATTATTAAATCTATTTCATTTTCTGAAACTATTTGTTTAAGCAATTTAGGTAGTATTATAAAATCAAGTATTTGGCCTAATGAACTCAACTTTTTTGTGTAAGATTTAAGAGGGATATGAGTTATTTTTGAACCCAACCTTTCTTTTCCGCAATCCTTTAACCGTTCTACATTGCACCATATTAGATGCTCTATTTCTTCAAGGGTTTCTAAAATGCTCAAATTGGGCAAAACGGTAGCTTTTGTAAGAACATCTGAACTGTTCCAGTAACTTAGGTAAAGAATTTTTAGTTTACTTGCCATCTAACAACTGCTTAAATAACTGTGATAGCTCGTTTGATTGCTCCTCTGCAGAAAAGTATCTATCTATTTTTTTTTGTCCTTTTATAAGAGAGTTGTCGGATAAAACTTTTTTGATCCAATCAGCTATTGCCCTTTCATCCTTAAATGAAAAAGCAATGCCATTATTTTTTACAATAAATTCTTCTGTCGGGCTGTTAGCTTCTGTTATTCCCAAAATAAACTTTCCCTTAATAGCATAATCCAGAAGTTTTGAGGGAAAGAAAACATTTTTTCGAGCATCTTTTATTTTACTATCGATTACAAGAAGAATGTCAGCTTCCATTTGTAATTTATTGGCCTCTTTACTTGTTAAAACACCCACATGGTTTAGAAAATTCAACTTATTATGCTCAAATAAACCTCTATTGTATGCATCCATGTCCCCAGCAAAGATTATTTCAAGTTTACTAAGAAGTTCCTGTTCTTGTATACTTAAAAGATTCAGGGCGTTTATGAATACTTCAGCTGTCCTTGTATTGGCTAGCCCTCCGGTATATACGATTTTTAGAGTATTAGCTTTTGTGTGACTTTCAGACAAGCTATTTCGAATGATGATCTCATTAGGGTCGTAGACATTAGGGAAGACTTTGAATTTATGTTTCAAATCAGGAAATTTAAATGCATATAATTCCAAAGCTCTTTTAGTTGTAAAGGAAATTATATCCGCTTCGTTGAAACATAATTTTTCCCATTTCTCATGATATGCCAGCGATTTGTTAGAGTAATGCGACAATGGTGACTCACACCATGGATCGCTTAGATGCATTACCCAGGGTACATTATAGCGTTTTTTTAACTTATAAGCCATAATGGTAGAACTGAGTGGAAATGAACGGGAATAAATGATGTCGATATTTTTTATTGATTTGGTAACTTTCTTCCATTGTAAATGAAAAAGAAACTTGCTATCCGGTCTTTCCAGAATGTGAGGGTTTATCTTCCTGATTAAAAAATTTGTGTATTTGTTTTCAGGAACTTTGATTTCCACTTTCCTCTTTACCTGTCCTAAATACGGTTCGAGACTTTTATCATAAGGCATAAAGAGAGTAGGGATTGCCGAGGTAACACTAATAATTTCCCACGCATCTTTTTTTTGCAAATAGTATAAATACCTGCCAGCTTGAATGCACTCCGGGTCATTTTTAGGTGGAAAAGCAATAGAAACAAAAAGCACCTTATTTTTCATAATGATCTTTCAATAATATCAAATATCTCATGAAGCCTTACTGAATAGGAATTATTGAACGCAATTTCTTTTCTCCTCTTTATTTTATCATCATTTAAAAATGGCTGAAGGTCTCTTAAAACCTTTTCAAAATGTTGGCTGAACAAACCACTTTCAGGTACCCTTTCAATCAGTTCATCCAAACCTTGAAAAAATTCACCCATTAATGTTGCTATTATTATCTTACCAGAGCTCAAATATTCCAACAGTTTATGCGGATTGACCGTGAATCCTGATCTGTCCTGTTTATAGGCGAGGATTAAAATGTCTAAAAGATTTAAATAACTTGGAAGAAGAAATGTGCTTTTAGGGCCAAGATAGTAAGCATTTTTTTTCGACTCTATTACTCTTTCAAAATTCTCAGATTGGTGACTGTTCGAAAGATTACTTTTACCCTTAGGGCCAATAAAGTAAAAATCAACCATTGGGTTGTTGACTATAGCTTGCTCCAACTGTTTGAAATCGATAAGTGTATTAGCTAGGTTTCCAATATAGCCAGCTTTAATTTTATTGGTTCCGGGAAGCTGTACCTCAACCAGGTCAGGGTTTATAAAATGTAAAGCGAGACCGTGCTTTATCAAATATTTTTTTTTGCTAGTAAGCTTCTTTAAAATGGATTCTGCGTTGGAAAAAACAAGATCAGCCTCATGTTCTATAATTTTCTCTCTTGGCGTGAAATGATTGTCAACTGCATGATAGATTGTTATCTTGGCACCAAAATCTCTCAACCATTGAAGTCTGTAGGGATCAAAACTCCATACTATATCAGGCTTTGTCTTCATTTTTTTTAAAATCATTTTAATCTCAAATGATTGAACAAGACGTGACAAATTCCCAGGTAGTCTGCTAGTTCCTTTTATCGCCCAATGAGTAATCACTTTTAAATTACTTGAATTTGGGGATGTCTCATCTTTAGATTGGCATCCGGGAGGGTTAAGAAAGTATACGTTATGCCCTAAATTCGCCAGCTCGGTTGCATAATGGTGCTTTGAAAGCATATTATCCCCCCAACCCTCCGGAGAAATTAGTAGAAATGTTCTTTTTTCTTTTAAGAGGTTCATTTTCCCAGATATAAATCTTCAAGTAATCGTTTTTGAATTTTCATATCAGAATACTCTTTTGCCGTTTCACGGGCGTTATTTGATATGTTTTGTCTTAGGCTCTCAGAAGACAAAATTCTGTTTACAGCGTTTGCTATTTCATGGCTATTTTGATGAGGAACTACAAGTGCATTATAATCGTGCTTAATAATATCGTGAGCTATACCTGATATTGTACATACTAACGGAACTCCGGATGCCAGGCTTTCAGGGTATATTCTTCCAAAAGCTTCGGAATGATCATCAATTGGGGTATGAATAAACACATCTAATAGCTTATAATATGCTATTATGTCACTTTCAAATTCTATTTCTCTGTATGTTTCTGCAGGTATTTCCTTCAGGAGTTTGATAACGTTTGCCGTGTTTTTACCTTGGCGCGCATTTGCAATTAGTAAAATGGCGTTTGGATAATTTATCAAAACCTCTTTAAAAGCAGGTACTATATATTGAACCCCTTTCCATTCAATATATCTTGAGATCACTCCTATTATTGGGCTTCGTTCTCCAATGTTGTATTTTTCCTTAAGATGTTTTACTCTGTCCTTTGATACAGAATTGAAGTCTTCAAGTCCAAATCCATGTGGTATAACTCTGACCTTTACGGGTAATACTCCTTCTTTTTCAACCAGGACTTTTTTTACTAATGAACTAACAGCAACTATTTCAGTTGAAAGGAAACTAGAATAGTAATCATAAATTTTTCCTTTTGGGAAGTACACATGATGGAAAGTACTGTGGTGTCGAGTGTGTATCCTATTTTTTACACCTGCAAAATAACCAGCGGTTAAACCAATTAAATTGGCGTCTAGCAGGTTACAGTTAATGTAGTCCGGGTTTATCCTTCTTAGAATTCTATATGTTTGAAATAAGGCTTTAGGATATGATATTTTTCCCTTAAATGTTATTCTTGTAACTTCTATATCATTGTCAATAAGGAATTCTTCCAGCTCGCTTTTTACCGGGTTCAAAAGGACAAAACTTAGTTCAATTTTGGATTTATCCAGATACCTTACAATCCATTCATATTCAAGAGATTTAAAAATAAGAGAGAGAATATATGTAACCTTGATCATGGAATTAATGTGATAGCATTCTAATTCTTTTTTTGTAACCAGACACAAAGCTGCATGCCTGTTTTGGTGTTTTTCATGAGTTTTCTAGCCAAAGGTGATATTGCCTTAGGAAGGAAAGTATCTCCGACATAATATGTATGGTCTATAACTGTGTAATTATTGATTTGGCCGTTTTTCACAAATGATTTTAAATTAAATTCGTAAAGATGGTAAGGTGGATGCATTGGACTGAGGTTACTAACGTAGTCTTTACCTCTTAATTTATACATTTTGTTGATCAATCTACTTATTAACCATTCAGAATTAGGTACCTCAATATGGATTATACCTCCACGTTTAAGCCATTTTATAGCCTTTGATATTGAATGGGAAGGATTTTTTAGATGTTCTAGTACGGCACCAAAGCTTATAAAATCAAAGAATTCTTCGGAGTAATCTGCATCTTCTATAGAGCTTAGTTTAAGGAATTCGTCCCCGAAGTTGAACTTCTCTTTCGCCATGGAATAAAATGCGGGTGAAGGCTCAAAACCATATGCTTCGTAACCTGCCCTCTTAAGAGCAACCATTTGTTTGCCCAGACCAGCTCCAATGTCTAATGTTTTTAAGTGTGGCTTACCATCAGTTAGTTTTTTTAACCATTCAATCTCAGTTGAAAAGTAGTTTTCATCTACTTTAAAATAATCTTCTCTCCAGTATTCAGCTGGGTCTATGTTATAATGATCTTCCAATGAAGAAGGTATTGGCATTGGGTTAGAGTATATTAATTCACAGCTTGTACATTGAACAATAGTTGTTGTTAAGCCTACCTTTCCTGAGGGATTAAACCCTTGAGACTTATTCAATCTCCTTCCCAGGACTCTATATGAATCATTACCACACATATTACAGTCGGTAATTTTGAAAAAAAGGTAGTTGGAGTATTCCGGTTCGTTCATAGTATTTTTTTTATTATGAGAAGGTAGCCTTTAACTCCTTTTTTCTGCAAAAGAGTTATAAATCGTGGTTACATTGTCCATGTTAGTTTTTCTGTCGATGAGTAACTTTACTCTTTCCGGCAGAGGCTTAAAGCTTGTCTGTAACATGTTGGTAATCTTTTCCATTAGCTCCTGTGGTTCCCATGTTTCCATTTTTATTACATTATCTGAAAAGATGTCAGCATCGTATTCAAGTGGCCCTAGTATAAGTTTCGATTCACATATTAGTGCCTCCATGGCTGAAACTGGGCTTCCATCAGACTTGGGGACCATTATTACGAGGCTTGCTTTTTTATAAAGTTCGAACAAAGCCTTTTGTGTTTGTTTTCTTATAAACTCTATTTTAACCTCTCCAAGGTTCTTAATAATGTCTTCTAATTTTCTTTGGTAGTCATTGTCACCCGAGTCTTTACCTACAAAAACAAATTTGTAATTATTTTTTAGTGGCAATGGCAACAAAGATATGGCTCGAAGCGCCAATTCGTGATTATAAACAGGCTTTATATATCTGGGAAATAGTATAAATGGCTGACTGTCATTGAGCGGGAAATATGTATCTGTATTTCTTTGTATAAGCTCAATATCTACTCCGGTCCTTATAACCGAAAGATTGTTTGATCTATGAGAGAAGTTCTCAATTGACTTTAACTGGCTTAAAGAGGTGCCTGATACCCAGTCTGCCTTTTTAAAAGCCATTCGATATGCAGGTGCTACTAAATAGTTGACCAATGATTTTTTTTTGAATGCTTCCGGAATAGTAATAAGTACATCCGTTCCTCTACATGTTATAATCATAGGAACCCCTAAATAATCCCTGAAATTACACCACAGCGCGTTTGGTTCAGCATAAAGAATATGAACTAGGTTTATTTTATACTTTCTTATTAATCTCTTGAGTTTTATGGCGCTAAAAATTGTTCGATAAAATCGTACTACTGAAAAATCCTCTATGGAGCCTACCGGAATGGTTTTTTGTAACTTGAAATCATCGTTTTTCAGTACCTCATTGTTATAATGTACCTTTCGAGACAAAATGAATGTGCCGAAATCGGTATTTTCTTCAAAATAACTTATCCATTTGATGTCATGAATGGAGTTTGGGTCTGCTAAAAAAAGAATATTTATCTTGCTTGTGCCCATAAATGGAATACATAAAGTGACCAGATTTTGTGCTCATGATTGACCTTTCCCATCTTATGTTCCTGAATTAAATTTTCAATGAAATTATAGTTAAGAGGGATAAGATCTTGTTTGCCACCTATAATAACATCTTTTAGTGTGCCTTGGAGTTCATTCTTAAACCATTCACCAATTGGAGCACGAAAACCCATTTTATTTCTATTAATAAAATCTTCTGGGAAGTATTTTTTAGCAATTTCCTTTAGGATAGTTTTAGGACCCATTGGTCTCATTAATTGATTTGGTTTTAGGGTGGAAGCAAACATTGCCAGATCTTTGTCCAGAAATGGGGTTCTCATTTCTAAAGAAGCATACATTGAGGCTCTATCAACCTTTACAAGATAATCATTTACTAGCCTTGTATGCAAAGAAGCGGCTAAAGTATTGATTAGATTATTTCGACTGTATTGCGCAAATTCATTCCAAATTAATTCATGTTCGCGTGCAAGTGATAGCCAAAAGGTTTTTTCATCATAAAGTGATCGAAGTTCGTCTTCTTTAAAACTCAATTCTCTATCAAGAAGGGTAGAGTCTTTTTTTTCAGTTTGAAGCGCTAACCTGTAAAGAAGGTCAGTTCTATAACTTGGATAGATACTCTTTAGAAATTTGAAAAGCCAGTTGAAAGACTTTAATCTTTGAAATTTATCATAATAGTAGGCAAAATAATAGGAATCATATCCTCCAAAGAGTTCATCACCTCCATCACCACCCAAAACAACTTTTTCCAACTTAGAGACTTCCTTAGAGATCAAATAAGTCGGGAGCATTGAGCTGTCTGCAAAAGGCTCGCCAAATTCAGAAACAATAGAGTTGATCTGAGGCAAGTCAAAAGGAGTCAGAATGATCTCTGTATGATCAGTGTTAAATTTCTGACTGACTGTTTTGGCATAGGGGAGTTCGTTGAATTTATCTTCTTCAAAACCTACGGAATAGGTTTTGATCCTTGATGAAGACTGTTGAGCCATTTTGGCAACTACCAATGAAGAATCAATGCCTCCACTGAGCAAAGCTGCAACATTCACATCTGCAACTAAGCGCTTTCTTACAGATAGTGCGAGAAGTTCCTCAACGTGTTCAACAATCTCTGATGCGTTTAACTTACAGTTGTAAGAATAATCTAAGCTCCAGTACGAGTCATAATTCTTTACTCCGTTATTTGAAAATTCTAAATAGTGCCCCGGTTTTACCTTTTTTACCTCTTTCCATATGGTGTGAGATTCTGGTGTAGCTAATTCAGCAAAGTAGTATCCGAGCGAATGAAGATCAAGGCTTAAGTCTATCCCCTTTATATTTTCAAAACTGCGTATGTCTGAACTAAAAACAAGACTTTGGCCCCCTAACCAATAATATAGAGGCTTTTTGCCAAACCTGTCTCTTGCGAGAAAAAGTGAGTTTGATGTTTTGTCAAAAAGTGCAAATGCAAACATACCATCTAGCTTTTTAAGTGTTTGGGGGAGGCCCCAGCATTCAAATGCATTCAAAATGACTTCAGTGTCTGAATTAGAGCGAAATTGAAAGGACTCTTTTTCTAGCTCTTCTTTTATTGATTTATAATTGTAGATTTCCCCATTGAATACAATCATGGAGTTTTTTGAAGGGCTTTCCATAGGCTGATGCCCTCCCTGGGAAAGATCAATAATGCTGAGGCGCTTATGCGCAAGTGACACGTTAGCGTTCTTTGATTCAATAAATATTTCATCAGAATCATCGGGCCCTCTGAATGCAAGGAAGCTAGCTGCTCTAACAATATTCTCATGATTAAGAATGAAACCTCCACCAAAAGAAATACTACCAACTATACCACACATATTATTTTGCTCCTCTAATATAATACTTTAACTTTCTGTTAATGCGTCTAATTAAAGAGTCATTAATTGGGATGTTCACTGGTTGGTATGTGGAGTTTTGTTTTTGTTTTAACACAATTATTTGGTAGTCCTCCGGATTATTAAAAATAGAGTATGTGTTCAAATAATGAACATATAGATTGGTGTTATCGAGGTTTTTAAGTAACTCCAGAGTGTGAACAGGCTGGTCTATTACTTGTAAATCTTCTTTCTTGTATTGAGTAGCCCATTCAAGATAGTATGGCGATGGAATGTGGATTAGAATGAAACCTTCTTTTTTCAAAAGCTTACTTAGCTTGTCAAATAAAGTTCTGTGCTGAGCCAGGGGTATATGTTCAATAACGTCTGGGAGAACAATTACATCATAGATACCACCAATATCGATCTCAATAATATCTCCACTAATTAACTCAAGGTTTTCATACTTTTTAAGTCTTTTTTTTGCTATCTCAATACTCTTCTCGGAGATGTCTATGGCAGTAACATTTGCATCCAAACTTAAGTATTGGAGCATGAGCTTGGTCTGTGTTCCAATGCCACATCCTATTTCTAAAAAACGGCCCTTCTTGGGCATTCCAAAAACCTCCAACCATCGTTGAATCGATAAATGGCGATGATGAATGCCAGCATTTAACTGCCTTTCAGAATAGCTATCGTAAAATTCTTTTACTTCCTTGCTCATAATTACTTATTTTCCATAGATATATGACTCGACTTCCTGAAACGATACTTTTTATGACAATAAAAAAAATCAGTAAAGTTTCAAAAGACACCTTATATAGTATCGAAAAGCCACTCATTATTCCAAGCAATACAACATCAAAAATGTTAAAAAAAAGCTTACTCTTTTGCCTGGAAAAAACAACAAATCCACTTTGGAAAGTTTGATCAATAAAAAGGATAATATAATACCAACAGAAAAGATTTACAATTGTTTCTATCTTACTCCACTTTGCTCCTAGAAATGAAGTAAAAAATGATGCTGGTAACAAATATATTGTTGTGAAACCAAGAATGGAAATGAGGCTTATGATCAAGAGCATTTTATCATAAAAACGGTGGCTCTTTTCTCCATCTCTCAAATTGACAAGCCTTTCTGTTATAACAGGTTGGAAGGAATTGGATAGCATGTTTAATGGGATATTTAATAGAGAAATTGCCATTGAAAGCTGACCCAAAACATTTTTATCGTACAAGAACGCGACAATAAGAATAATTATTTGATTACTGAGTGTTGCAAGCCATGTTGAAGGCATTGAATATAAAGGAAACTCTTTTTGTGTTATTAGTGTCTCCTTTAAATGAGTCTTATTGGTAAAGCTAAATACGCTCCTGTCAGGAAATTTAAGAATGAGAATAAGTATGTTTATAAGCTTACTTGCTACATCACTAATTAAAAGTCCGATCGTACCAAAATTTAATATACCAGCTCCTACATTTAGCAACTTGGCTGAAAAAGCTTCGGAAACACTGACGCTCGTGTTAAGTTTGAATCTCTTTAGTCTGATATTTAGAGCAGCTAGAGCGGCTATCCCTGATGAAATAATGAAGCCAGCAATAATTAAATACCAGTATTTAGAAAAAATAGAAGTAGAAAGGGAATAATCTAATAAATGCCTGAACACATAAATAAGTGGGGTGAAAATAAGGGTGAAGGATAAAATTACAGCTAAAGCAAGGGTAAATACTTTTGGTATCTCATCTTTTTTTACTGTACTAATGGCCAGTGGAAGAGATAGCGTTCCTAAGACAACCAGGTTTTGAACAATGGTATTATATATTGCGAACTCGCCATAGCTTTCTGGTAGATATAACCTGGCGATAATTGGCGTAAGTATAAGAGCCAGAATAGCCACAATTACTTTACCCCCAAATACGAAAGAAACATCCTTAAAGAAAGTACTTTCAGACTTTAAAAAAGTAGTAAGTTTTCCGAATAAACCTTTTATAGTCAATCTTAAGATTTATAATTACTGCAATTGTAGTTATTACTTTGCTTATGAGGTCTACAAACTACTGATGAACTCTTCAAAAGTTTGAGTCTTGTACGTACCGCTCCCTATGAATTTTACAATAGGGTAGAAGTCGCTGGGGCCCCTGTAACCGGCCAATATGGTGATACGTTCCATTTTTTCATTCAAAAAAACAACAGATGGGTAGCTTAACTTTCCATCCAGAAGTGCAACGGCCAGTTCATTGTAACCTCGTCTTCCGTTCTCAATAAACTTGAATGTGTAGTTATTAAAAAGAACGGATTCCTGCTGTTCGGCATTGAATTTAACTGGATAAAATTCATTTTGGAGCACTTCAGCCACTTTAGGATCATTAAAAGTTGCTGCATCCATTTTTTTACACCACCCACACCAATCAGTATAAACATCGATAAAAATAGGTTTAGGTGTGGTTTTGGACTTCGCTACTGCATCTTCAAAGGTCAACCACTGTACCTGAGCAAGTACAGAGGTGCTATAACCCAGAAGAACAACTAAAAAAATATAAAGTCTTTTCATAAATACAAATATACTGCTATTGGCATCAAGTGTACCAAATGTGAAGGAGGGGTGTACAGTTTCGGACTATCGAAGAGACTTAAATGCGTTAAAAATGCAAATAAGCTGTTGGCATGATCCTTGAAAGTGATGCTATGAATCATGAAACAATCCAAAACCATACTTATATTAGGGATAATCCTGGCAATCCTATCTATTGTAGCTATTTCGTACGAAGCCTCTACAAACTATAATAATGCAACTTCAGCAGGAGCCACATCCAAAACAAATGACTCCATTGCCGCCCCTTTGGTTGAAAAAACCCTGAATCTGGCAGGGTTTTCTTTCCTGAAATAGTTTAGGCTTCCTTGGCAGACATACGTTTGCGCTCATTCTCGTCCAGGTAGATCTTGCGCATCCTTAATGACTTAGGCGTTACTTCCAGGTATTCATCCTTCTGAATGTACTCCAGCGATTCTTCTAACGAAAACACCTTCTTAGGTGCAATTTTGGTGTTTTGGTCAGAGCCTGCTGCACGCATGTTGGTCAGCTTTTTACCTTTCTGTACGTTTACTACAATATCATTTCCTCTGGAATGCTCTCCGATTACCTGTCCTGTATAAAGGTCTTCACCTGGATCAACGAAGAATACACCACGATCCTGTAGCTTATCAATTGAATATGCAGTGGATGGGCCATTTTCCATCGAGATCAGAGAACCGTTAACTCGACCTGGAATCTCTCCTTTCATAGGTTCATACGATTTAAAACGGTGTGTCATTACCGCTTCACCGGCCGTTGCTGTAAGTACACTGTTTCGTAATCCGATCAGGCCACGGGCAGGAATGTCAAACTCAAGGTGCTGCAAATTGCCTTTAGGCTCCATGATGGTAAGGTCTGCTTTACGCTGAGTAGCAAGTTCTATTACTTTACCGGCAGACTCTTCCGGAACGTCAACAACTAGGTGCTCAACAGGTTCACACTTAACCCCATCAATTTCTTTAAGAATTACTTGAGGCTGTCCAACCTGTAATTCATATCCTTCGCGTCTCATGGTTTCAATAAGAACCGACAAGTGCAGGATACCACGACCATATACAAGGAATTTATCCTCGGAACTTGTTTCCTGGATACGAAGTGCAAGGTTCTTCTCTGTCTCTTTGAATAATCTGTCTCTTAGGTGTCGTGAGGTAACGAATTTACCCTCTTTGCCAAAGAATGGTGAGTTGTTGATAGTAAACAACATACTCATCGTAGGTTCATCGATCGCAATACGTGGCAATGGTTCAGGATTTTCCAGGCTTACCAACGTATCCCCGATATCGAATCCTTCAATACCTACTACAGCACAAATATCGCCTGCTTGCACCTGGCTTACTTTTTTCTTGCCTAACCCCTCAAATACCTGTAATTCCTTAACTTTTACTTTCTGAATAGAACCATTTTTCTTACTTAGCCCCAGGTTTTCCCCCTCTTTAATTGTTCCTCTAAACACCCTTCCAATGGCAATTCTTCCTACGAATGAAGAAAAATCCAGTGAAGTTACCTGCATTTGAAGCGAACCTTCATGATAAGGAGCTGCTGGTATTTCTTTGATGATTGTGTCAAGAAGCGGTAAAATATTGTCAGTTGGCTGTTGCCAGTCGGTACTCATCCAGCCTTGTTTTGAAGAACCATATATGGTTGGGAAATCAAGTTGTTCTTCGGTAGCATCCAGGTTGAACATTAGATCAAAAACCTGCTCGTGAACTTCATCCGGACGGCAGTTTTCTTTATCTACTTTATTAACAACCACGATAGGTTTGAGACCCAGCCCAAGCGCTTTACCCAAAACAAAGCGGGTTTGAGGCATAACTCCTTCAAACGCATCTACCAGGAGAAGGACTCCATCTGCCATTTTAAGTACGCGTTCCACTTCTCCACCAAAGTCAGCGTGACCAGGTGTATCAATAATGTTTATTTTGGTGTCTTTGTACGTAACAGATACGTTCTTCGACAAAATGGTAATGCCACGCTCTCTCTCGAGATCATTGTTGTCCAATATCAACTCGCCCTGTTCATTTTTATCCCTGATCACTTCGCAGGCGTGGATGATTTTATCCACAAGCGTAGTTTTCCCATGGTCAACGTGGGCAATAATTGCGACATTCCTAATAGATTGCATAGTTTCCTGATTTTAAGCGCGCAAAGATACGAAGCTTGTTCGTCAAACAATCATAAGGCGTATTATTTTACTGATATTAAACCGGAATCATGCAGTAGATTCACCATTACATAAGATGATTTTCAATGCCACTGTTAATCTTTGTATGGTATTTAATATTACCACTTTTGCCATAATTCATTTTTTTTAATGAATTAGATGGGTTAAAATCGAAGGGCGCTATAATCTGATTATCTTTGGCAAAATTTTTTGAGCAATGACAAAAACCACAAAACGATATACATTAACAGCTGCTTTACCCTACGCAAATGGACCTGTTCACATTGGCCATCTGGCAGGGGTATATGTTCCTGCGGATATTTTCGCTCGCTATTTGAGGAGCAAGGGAGAGGAGGTGCTGTTTGTATGTGGGTCTGACGAACACGGAGTTCCAATAACGATACGGGCGAAGAAAGAAGGGGTAACTCCACAGCAAATTGTAGATAAGTATCATTCCATTATCAAAAAATCGTTTGAAGATTTTGGTATTAGCTTCGATATTTATTCAAGAACTTCCTCTAAAACCCATGCAGAGACGGCATCAGCGTTTTTTAAGGACCTGTACGAAAAAGAAGAGTTTATTGAGCAGGTAAGCGAACAATATTACGACCCCAAGGCGGAACAGTTTTTGGCAGACCGGTACATTGTAGGCACATGTCCTGTATGTGGTAAGGAAGGTGCTTATGGAGACCAATGTGAATCGTGTGGGTCATCGCTTAGCCCCACTGAATTGAAGGACCCTAAATCGGCACTCAGTGGTGAAACTCCCGTTTTAAAGGAAACCAAGCACTGGTATCTGCCCCTTGATAAATATGAACCCTGGCTCAAAGAATGGATCGTTGAAGGACATAAGAACGACTGGAAAACCAACGTGTACGGACAATGTAAGTCCTGGCTGGACCAGGGGTTGCAACCGCGCGCGGTTACACGCGACCTTGAGTGGGGTGTACCGGTACCTTTGAACAATGCGGAAGGTAAAGTGCTCTATGTTTGGTTTGATGCTCCCATTGGCTACATATCGGCCACCAAAGACTGGGCAAAAGAATCGGGCAAGGATTGGGAGCCTTACTGGAAGTCGGATGACACCAAACTGCTCCACTTTATTGGTAAGGATAACATTGTTTTCCACTGCATAATCTTTCCATCCATGTTAAAACAGCATGGCGACTATATTTTACCTGATAATGTGCCTGCCAATGAGTTTTTGAACCTGGAAGGGAATAAAATATCTACCTCCAAGAATTGGGCGGTATGGCTGCACGAGTACCTGGAAGATTTTCAGGGTAAGCAGGATGTACTTCGTTATGTGCTTACAGCCAATGCCCCTGAAACCAAGGACAATGACTTCACCTGGAAGGATTTTCAGGCACG
>JAGQYI010000056.1 GCA_020436165.1 Cyclobacteriaceae bacterium
AAGAATTATATATACAAATGGCAAATCACAAGTCAGCTTTAAAGAGAATCAGGTCGAACAACGCCAAAAGGCTTAGAAACCGATATCAGGCAAAATCTACACGTACGTTTATCAAGCAATTGAGAAAAACGCACGATAAGAAAGAAGCTCAGGAATTGCTTACTAAAGTAAGTTCAATGTTGGATAAACTAGCTAAAAAGAGCATTATCCACAAAAACAAAGCAGCTAACAACAAGTCTAAATTGACTAAATACGTTAATAGTTTATAGGCTGTTCGTAAAAGAAATAAGAGGCCTGTTCATAACTTGGACAGGCTTTTTTTATTGCCTATGATCTCAAAGCCTTTATAAATAATTACTTTTTATCCTATTTAAATCCTATATTAGAATTCGCTTAATTCTAAACCGTGGAACCAAAACCATACAAAGCATCTATTAAACAATGGGCTGAAGAAGACCGTCCAAGAGAAAAGCTGCTCTTAAAAGGAAAATCCGTTCTATCTGATGCCGAATTGATCGCCATCATTATTGGTTCCGGTACCCCAACCATTTCCGCTGTTGACCTAGCCAAACAAATTTTACATTCGGTTGACAATAATTTGAATCGACTTGCCAAACTCTCGGTAATTGATCTTATGAAATTTAAGGGAATTGGCGAAGCCAAAGCTATAAACATCGTAAGTGCATTGGAGCTTGGGCGAAGAAGAAAGGAGGCAGAGCCACTTAAAGTGCAGAAAATCTCGTGCTCTAAAGATGCCTATGAAATCGTACGCCCTCTTTTGCAAGATCTGAGTCACGAAGAGTTCTGGATTCTATTGCTCGACAGGGCCAACCAATTGATCAAACCTGTATCTATTAGTCAGGGTGGTGTTGCAGGTACAGTATCCGATCCAAAAATTATTTTTAAGCATGCATTGGAAGCGTTAGCTAGCGGAGTCATATTGGTACACAACCATCCTTCCGGAAACCTGCAACCCAGCCAGGCAGACATTAAGCTAACACATCAGTTAAAAGATGCCGGAAAGTTGTTGGAAATTCCAGTGTTGGATCACTTGATCTACAGCGATTCAGGCTACTTTAGCATGGCCGATGACGGAATTATTTAATTCATGAAAAATATTTTACTTGCCATAGCTGCTATCGCAGTCCTATTCTGCATTTACTGGTTTTTTCTAAAACCTGATAATTTGACCGGCTACGAAGACGAAATAACTTTATACAGGCATCAACGAGCTGAGTTTTACAGAAACTCACCTGAATCGCCATTTGTCGTGCAAAAAGTAAATTTTAGCTATCTCGATTACTTTCCTGTTAATGCTTCCTACAAAATAAAAGCGGAATTCACCCCATCGCAATCATTGCAAGAGCTTGCTTTGGCAACCAGCACCGGAACCTACGATACACTGCTGGTTGCAGGAACCGCCTCGTTTACATGGAACAATCAAAAACAAACCTTGCTGGTTCTAGGCACAAGCAGTTCCGATGACAATTTATTCATCCCCTTTCAGGATGCAACTACCGGCAAATCCACCTACGGGGCCGGCCGCTACCTGGAAGTCTCCCGGCCGGATAGCAAATACATTATGCTCGACTTCAATAAATGTTACAACCCATACTGTGCCTATACCGAAAGGTACACGTGCCCTTTTCCACCTAAAGAAAACCGGTTGAACATTGCCATTGAAGCAGGAGAGAAAACGTATCCGGGGCATTAGCTTTTTCCATGGTCTGTACAAACACAGACCACGGAAATTAGTAGCTTTGCAGCCTTAAACAAATTTTTAATGAAAGTATCGTATAACTGGCTGCGCCAGTATATTAACATAAACCAAATCCCGGAAGAGTTGTCGAAAATTTTGACAGATACAGGACTGGAAGTGGAAGGGTTGGAAAAACACGAAACCATCAAAGGTGGATTGGAAGGGCTGGTGATTGGCAAGGTGCTAACCTGTGCTAAGCACCCCAATGCTGACAAGTTGAGTGTAACCACTGTTGATATTGGCAACGGAACGGTATCTCCCATTGTGTGCGGAGCTCCCAATGTGGCCGAAGGCCAAATGGTGGTAGTTGCTACTGTAGGCACAATGCTTTACCCAACTGGAGGTGACGAGTTTCAAATTAAAAAAGCTAAGATTCGTGGTGAGATTTCAGAAGGGATGATCTGTGCCGAAGACGAAATTGGATTAGGCACCAGCCATGAGGGTATCATGGTATTGGATACGGAACTTAAACCCGGCACACCTGCCAGCCAATACTTTGAGATTGAAAACGATTATGTATTAGAAATTGGGCTTACACCTAACCGTGCCGATGCCACTTCGCATATTGGTGTGGCTCGTGATATTAGAGCAGTAACAGGTAACGAAGTAAAATGGCCTTCCGTTGAGGCTTTCAAAGTGGATGATCATTCGTTGCCCATTGAAGTCATTGTAGAGAACCCAGAAGCCTGCCCAAGATATTCAGGCATTACCTTGAATAATATTCAGATAAAAGAATCACCTGATTGGTTAAAGCAGAGGCTGTTAGCGCTGGGAATGGCTCCCATTAACAACGTAGTGGATGTTACCAACTTTGTTTTACACGAAGTAGGCCAACCCCTTCACGCGTTTGACTACGCAAAAATCAAAGAACAAAAAGTGGTGGTTAAAACACTGCCTAATAACACGCCTTTCAAAACCCTGGATGAGAAAGAACGCAAGCTAAGGGACCATGACTTAATGATTTGCGACAGCGAATCGCCTATGTGTATTGCCGGGGTGTTTGGTGGAATTGAGTCAGGTATTTCAGACACGACCACAACCATGTTCCTGGAATCTGCTTATTTCGATGCCGCTTACATTCGTAAAACAGCCACCGTGCATCAACTGAAGACGGATGCTTCGTTCCGCTTTGAAAGAGGAACTGACCCAAACATTACGGTATATGCTCTCAAGCGCGCAGCACTTCTTTTGAAAGAAGTGGCAGGAGCCACCATCTCGTCAGAAATTATAGATGTTTACCCAACCCCTGTTAAGGATTTTGAGGTGCCTGTTACGTATCATCATATCAACCGATTGATCGGCCAGGAATTGCCAAAGGATAAAATCAATGGAATTCTTACTTCACTGGACATCAAACTGGAAAATGTAACGGATGCCGGATTCACTGCGGTGGTTCCTCCCTATCGGGTAGATGTTCAGCGCGAAGCCGATGTAATTGAAGAAATCCTCCGAATTTACGGGTTCAACAACATTGATTTACCTGAGCACGTAGGTTCATCATTCCTTGCTAACTCACCGGCAAAGGATCCGGATAAGATTCAACAAAAGGTTTCGTCCTATCTTGTAAGCAATGGTCTGTACGAAATAATGACCAACTCGCTTACCAAGCCGGAATATGCTTCATTGACCAAATCTTTGAAAGATGATGAGCATGTGGAAATTCTAAACAAGTTGAGCGAGGACCTTGGGGTAATGCGTCAAAGTCTTTTGTTTACCGGATTAGAAGTAGTTGCACGCAACATCAACCATAAGCAAAAAAATCTTAAGCTCTTTGAATTCGGTAAGCAGTACTTCAAAAAAGAAGAAGGCTACAAGGAAGAAAGGCGTTTGGCACTCTTCTTAACAGGTGCCACTCAGGAAGAACACTGGGACTCACCCGAAAAATCAGTTGAGTTTCATCACCTGAAAGGTTTGGCAGAGGGAGTATTGGCTAAGCTTAATCTTCAGACCTCGGGTAGTACAGATTCGGTAACTGATATCTTGCACTATGGCCTTTCTCTAACCCTTGGCCAAAAAGTAGCCGTTGAGTTGGGAAGTGTGAGTCCAAAAATTCTAAAGGCGTTGGGAATTAAACAGGAAGTTCTTTACGCAAGTTTCGATTGGGACTTGCTTTTGCGCAAGACAAATGATAATATTATGGTGAAGCCGGTGGCAAAGTATCCTGAGGTACGCAGAGACCTTTCGTTGGTCATCAACAAGTCAGTTTCGTACAAGGATATTTTGGAGCTTACACAAAAAACAGAAAGAAACCTGATAAAATCGGTAGATGTGTTTGATGTGTATGAGGGAGAACGAATAGAGCAAA
>JAGQYI010000057.1 GCA_020436165.1 Cyclobacteriaceae bacterium
GTTGACTGAATAGAAGAAGTATCATGTGTATGCAGGTGAATGGGCAGATCGACCACTTTTTTCAGTTCGGTGATGAGCTTGGTAGCCGCATACGGCTTTAGCAACCCGGCCATATCTTTTATGGCCAGAATATGCGCTCCTTCGTCTTCCAGTCTTCTTGCCAAATCGAGGTAGTACTGAAGATCGTACTTCTTGTTTTCAGGATTCAGAATATCGCCCGTGTAGTCAATAGCTACCTCGGCAATACCACCTGTGCGCTCCCGCACGGCCTTAATGCTTGGCAACATGGCCTCTACCCAATTGAGCGAATCGAAGATTCGAAAAATATCGTTGCCACTTTCCCATGCTTTCTCAATGAACCGCTCGATAAGGTTATCGGCATACGCTTTGTAGCCCACTGCATTGGAACCACGAATAAGCATTTGTAAAAGGATATTAGGAATAGCCTCTCTTAATAGCTGTAAGCGTTTCCAGGGACTCTCGTGTAAGAAACGCATGGACACATCAAACGTAGCGCCACCCCAAACTTCCATCGAAAACACCTGCGGATGGTCTTTGGCAAAGCCCTCAGCTACGCGAAGCATGTCGTATGTACGCATGCGTGTAGCCAGCAGCGACTGATGCGCATCACGGAATGTAGTATCAGTGAATTGAACCACCGGATTTTCCTTCAGCCATTTGGCAAATCCTTCCGGCCCCAATTCTGTGAGCAAATCTTTGGTGCCTTTTGGATACGGCATTTTCGGGTCCACAAGAGGCACTTTAGGAATACGAAACTTTTTAGATGGATCCACCTTCTTCACATCGGGGTTGCCATTCACAATTACATCGGCCAGGTACTTCAAAATCTTTGTGCCCGAATCCTGCCAGCCGGTAATATTGAATAGTTCAGGATGGTCCCCAATAAAGTTAACGGTGGCCTCTCCTTTGTAAAATTCAGGGTGCGTAATCACATTTTCGAGGAAACCAATATTGGTTTTCACCCCTCTTATTCTGAACTCTCTTAATGCACGGTTCAAACGAAAGGCAGCACCTTTGAGTGTTCTGCCCGAGGCAGATATTTTAACCAGCAGCGAATCGAAGAACGGGGAAATACGAACGCCTGAATAGCAATTGCCCGCATCCAATCGAATACCAAAACCGGCAGCGCTTCGATAGGCAATTACAGTTCCGTAGTCGGGTTTGAAGTTATTGGCAGGATCTTCCGTTGTAATTCGGCACTGAATGGCGTAGCCATTGCATTTTACGTCTTCCTGGCAGCAAATAAAGATCTGCGGGTCGTCCAGCTTATGCCCTTTGGCAATCTCTATTTGCGAGCGAACAATGTCAATACCCGTGATTTCTTCCGTTATGGTATGCTCCACCTGGATACGCGGATTGACCTCAATAAAGTAAATATTGTGGTCTTTATCCACCAGGAATTCGGCCGTACCCACATTGTTGTAATTTACTTCGCGGGCAAGACGAAGAGCATAATCGTATAATTTGTCTTTTATTTCCTGGGGCAAGGTAGTACTTGGCGCTACCTCCACCACTTTTTGAAAACGCCTTTGCACCGAGCAATCGCGTTCAAAGAGATGCACAATGTTGCCGTGGTTATCGCCCATGAGTTGCACCTCAATATGCTTGGGGTTATCTATGAACTTTTCTATAAAGACCGTATCATCCCCAAAGGCATTTTGGGCTTCGTTACGCGCCTCTTCAAACAAAGTTGCCAGGCTTTTGGAATCACGAACCACGCGCATACCACGACCCCCGCCTCCGGCAGCTGCCTTTAGCATAACAGGATATCCAATGCGTTCTGCTTCTTTCAGAGCTATTTCAGCCGAAGTCAGCTTTTCCTGGCTGTCTTCGATAATAGGCACCTTGGCTTTGATGGCAATTTCCTTGGCCGCTACTTTGTCTCCCAACTGCTCCATTACCTCGGGCTCCGGCCCCACAAATATGATCCCTTCTTCCTTACACCTTCGCGCAAACGTTACGTTCTCTGATAGAAAGCCATAGCCGGGATGTATCGCATTTACATCGTTTAATTTAGCCAGGGCAATAATGGCTTCAATGTCCAGGTAAGGTTTCAATGGCTCCTCATCGGCACCAATTTGATAGGCCTCATCGGCCTTATAGCGGTGCAGCGAAAAACGATCTTCGTATGTAAAAATGGCTACTGTGCGAATGCGCATTTCTGAAGCAGCCCGCAATACACGGATAGCAATTTCACCTCTGTTGGCAACAAGTAGCTTGTTAATTTTCTTTAACTGGGTCATAAAATAATGGGTTTCCTACTAACCAATTATAAAAATAGAAACTAGAGCCTCAAAAAAAGGCTCGATTAAGAAAAACTTGATTTTTATTTTCTTTTAGCTTGAAAGCTTTGAAACCAGGTCCTTCATGATAAGGAAAGCATGCTCCCTTGAGTTCTCGATAAACCACTTGTTGGTTTTAAGGCCCCCGCATACCACTCCTGCAATGTACACATTGGAAGCACTGGTTTCGTTGGTCTCAGGATTGTATTTAGGCGTGTGGTATTCATCGTCATTGAACTGAACTCCCATTGATTTCAGAAAAGAAAAATCGGGCTTGTAGCCCGTCATGGCCAGCACAAAATCGTTTTCTAACACTACATCGCCATCAGGCGTATTTACTTCAACGGTGTGCTCTGTTATTTTGGTAATGTTCGATTTAAAGTAGGCTTTTATTTCTCCGGAGGCAATGCGGTTTTCAATATCGGGCTTTACCCAGTATTTCACGCTTTCACGAATGCCTGTTTCGCGTACTATCATGGTTACTTCGGCTCCCTTTCTGAATGTTTCCAGGGCCACATCCACCGCTGAATTGGCAGCGCCTACCACCACTATTTTCTGCCCAAAATAGGGGTGCGGTTCATCGTAATAGTGTTTTACCTTGGGCAGGTTCTCGCCTTCCACACCAATCAAATAGGGGTAATCGTAAAAGCCGGTAGCCACAATTATGGCTTTGGCCCTATACGTGCCTTTTGCTGTTTCTGCTTTAAAAACTTTCCCTTCTTTTATTATCTTATCAATTTTCTCGTAGAGCTTCAGATTCAATTCCCACGAACCGGCCACCCGCCTGTAGTACTCCAGGGCCTCAAACCGATTGGGCTTGCTTTGGTGCGATATAAAAGGAACTCCACCTATTTCCAGCCGGTCAGAAGTAGAAAAAAAGGTCATGCCCTTGGGATAATTGTAAATGGAATTTACCAGGCAGCCCTTGTCAAAAATGGCGTACGAAAGTCCTGCTTTTTTTGCTTCAATACCGCATGCCATGCCAATGGGGCCGGCTCCAACTATTATAATATCAAATGCTTCCATAAAAAATGTATCTGGCCCTGCACGCACAAAGATTATAAAATCCTGTTAGATTAGAGGTTTTTGAAAGCTTTTTAACTCAGGCACCGATTGTATGACATTAACCCGAATACTTTCCAATAATGCCACTGACCAGGAAAAGGAGAAGAACAAAGACTACCGAAATGTAGTAATTGCTCAGATTATTATTGTGGTGTCGGGCCTGGTACTCACTTCTTTCACCAATTACGAAGAGCCTGCTTTTAAGGATAAGCTCATCATTACACTTTTCTCCGGTTTTGCTGCATTCTATGCGTTTTTGCTTTGGGACCTGCTTAAGGACTTTACTACGAATCGTAAGCTAATTGGTGTAGTACTGGTAGTACTTAGTGTAATAACCATTGTGGGTTTGCTCGGTGAGTTTCCCTTTTACAAAGTACTTGAGATTGAAAACCGAAGAGAATACCTTTTTGCACTTCATGCCTCGCTTTTCCCAATAGAAGTTTTGGTAATTGGGTTTGCTATTCGCGATTTGTTCTCAGGCAACGTGTTTACATCCAGTAAGCTTTGGGGCGCTGCAGCAGTTTATTTAATGATAGGCATAAGCTTTGCCAGCCTGTACGATCTTATCAATTTTGTTATTCCGGGTTCCCTGGGTGTGCATCTTACGTTGGGTATAGAAAGCTACTCCGAGTTTATTTACTACAGCTTTGCCATTTTGGGCGGGTTGGACAACGCATACCAAAACCCCGAGCCAGTTCTTCGAAATATTGGCGTTATTGAAGCCGTTTGGGGCAATTTGTATGCTATTTTAATTATTGGAAAACTGCTTGGCTTGCCTTCCAAAAAAGAAAATGATTAAAACCTTAAAAGACACCAACTCCGGTTGGTACAAAAAAATCAGGGCTTCCTGGCGGAAGCCCCTGATTTAACCTAACCTTAACCTAATTTATGAAAGTACTATTCGTACACCCTTACTAACGAACAATGTGTTAAAAAAGTTTTACTTAGTGTAAAATTTTATTCGATGGTACAAACCAGTCCGCACCAGCTTTTAAAAAAACTCAGGGAGAAATTCCTTGAAAAGTTCCCTGAAGAAGCTGAATCAATGGCTTTTCAGATTGTGGAACATTTTTCAGGGCTTAGCAGAACCGATATTTTAATTGATAAACCTTTTCTTACAGGGCCGCAATTTGACAACCACATGAGAGAAATTGCAGAAAGAATACTTAGCAATGAACCTATACAATATGTATTGGGCAAGGCACCTTTTTATGGAAGATATTTTGAGGTGAACCCTTCTACCCTTATTCCCAGGCAGGAAACGGAAGAACTGGTGCAACTTATTTTGCAAGATATAAAAAACAAAAAGGGACTACTCCTACTCGACATTGGAACCGGAACCGGCTGCATACCTATTACACTGGCGCTGGAAAAATTCGATCTGATGGCCGAAGGGCTTGACGTAAGCAAAGAGGCGCTGGAAATAGCCAGAAGAAATGCGGACACTTTAGGTGCTGATGTTCAATTTTTTGAACATAATATATTACACGATGATCTCACCAAAATCTATGATGCGATAGTTAGCAATCCGCCCTATGTGCTGGAAAGTGAAAAACAGCTAATGCAACCCAATGTGTTGGAGCATGAGCCGGCCTCAGCGCTCTTTGTACCTGATGAACTACCTCTTCTTTTTTATGAGCGAATCACCGAGCTGGCCTTAAAACATCTAAATCCAAATGGGCATATCTATTTTGAAATAAACGAACAGTTTGGAGATGAAGTAGTGGAGTTGCTTACCAAAAATGTATTTCAAAACGTAACACTCCACAAGGACCTAAACGGAAAACCCAGGTTTGTATCAGCCATCCTTCGCTGAACCCGTATGAAATATTTTGGTCATGTATTCATATAACTCCGGATGTCTGCGCTCGAATTTTTCAGGCGCATCAAAAAAATACTCGCTGGCCACCGCCAAAAACTCGGCTTCATTAGTTAATGCGTAAGGATTTATATCCGAATGATTATGTTTAATACGGTTCATTTCTTTGTGCACCTCTGTGAGCCAGGGCAAAACAAAACTGTTCTTAATCAACATTTCTGGCACCCCATCGGTTGCCCCGTCCAGTCCGTCTATCAAATGCACAAACTCATGTACTCCAACATTAAATTCGTGCTCCTTTCCATCAAAAGCCTTAAGTAAATTAGGCTTGGAAAGGATAACAATGCCGTTCATAAAACGATTCCCGACCATTCCTAAAATATTGCCTCCTTCCGGGTTTGCCGTTTCAAACTTTTTATTAAATGCATTGGGGTACACCAGCACTTCGTTAACATTAGGATAATTAAATTGTGGGAATGAAAAAGTGGGTATTATGGCGCTTGAGGCAATCAGCAGCTTAATGGTATCATCCACTTCCGTATCTACTCCTGTAATCCTTTTTGCATCCAGAAACCGCTGCACCCTTATTTCAAACATTGTTCGGCCTACGGGGTCCAGATTTTTGTAAAAGAGAACCCGTTCTAAAAGCACTTTTCGCCATTCGTCCTGAAAAGCAGTAGAAGTTACTTTATGCCTACGATTGGAATAAAAAAAATAGAAAGCTATAGCTACTATAAACAGAAAAAATAAACCCAGCATGTCGTTTTCGTTGAAACAAGTAAATTATTCTTAATCAAGTCAGAGGCCAATATATGATACAATTAAGACAAAAAATATGTTACTTTGGTAAAAGTATAATCCCTAACCATTGAATAGAAGAGAATTACTACAAAGGTTGGCTTATGTGGTTCCGGCAGGTATGATGTTCCCTTCCTTGCTGCAATCTTGTGCACCAAAAGATCCCCCTCTCAAATCTGTATACGATGGAAAGGTGATTATCATTGGTGCCGGCATTTCAGGTTTGCATGCCGCTAAACTAATAAAGGACCAAAACATTGATGTGGAGATACTGGAAGCAACCAGTCTTTTTGGTGGAAGAATTAAGGTAAATCCAGATTTTGGTGATTTTCCGTTGGAACAAGGGGCCGACTTTATATATGGCAATAACAACCCGTGGTACAGCACAGTAGAGGGTACCGGTATATCGTTAGTTGAAATTCCCAAAAACCCTATCTATTTTGTTGATGGTCAGGCAAAAACGGAAAGTGAGCTCAGCTCTAATGTTGATTTCCAAAATGCCCAAAGTTTTATAAATAATATTGTAAACTGGAGCGGTCCGGATCTCACGTTAGAAAACGCAGTTGTAAGCGCTCAGATACCACAAAACTTGCGTTTTATAGTTGAAGGAGAAGTAGCCACGCCCAGAGGAGCTACCTATAACAGCATAAGTATCAAAGGCATCTCTGAGAATTTGAGCCTTTGGAACGATGGTGATGGACGATTCTTTAGTCAAAACCAAACGCTGGTTCAGGTACTTGGCAATATTTATAACACAATATTACCCCTGATTAAGTTCGATACTCCTGTAACCAATATTGACTACAATGACCCCACAAAAATTGTACTTACAGATGCAAATGGGGGTACTCATGAGTGTACAAAACTCATAATTACAGTACCATTAGCAGTTTTAAAAGCAGGAGATATCAATTTTAGTCCAAGCTTACCGGTGGGCACAACTGCTGCATGGAATCGAATTGGAATGGCAGCCGGCATGAAGGTAACGCTAAGTTTCTTTGTTAATTTCTGGAATAAGCAGGCAAGTTCGATTTACACAGATGGATATGCCCGTGAATACTATGCCGCAGGTTTGGGCAGGAGCAATAGCAATAAAGTGTTAACTGCAACCATTATGGGCTCTCAGGCCGATGCTCTTGCAGGTAAAACAGATGAGGAAATCATCAATCTATTACTCGCTGATCTCGATACTGTTTACGATGGACAAGCAAGCCACCAGTTTAATATGGAAGAAAGTTACGTGTTTGACTGGAGCAAACAACCTTATGCAAAAGGAGTAATGTCATACCCATTGGTAAGTGGTACCGGTGCTGCACAAGCAATGGCCATTCCGGTTGACGACAAAATATTTTGGGCCGGTGAAGCTACTGCGCTAAATGGAAATGAAGGAACTGTTCAAGGAGGAATTGAGTCGGCCGAGCGAGCTGTTGCCGAACTTTTTGATTTGATTTTAGACTTATAACCAATGGATCTTGACCTTTTTTTTACTCCGGTTGATGAAACACTAACTGATAAGATCACCTCCGTTAGCTCATTTTTTAAGGGTATTAATATTAACAAAGGCAAAATACCAAAACTGGCCGGGCATACTCTTGCGCTGTTGGGTATTAATTCGCACCAGAATAATGACGATAATGCAGGTATTGCCCAGGGTGCAGATGCAATCCGCGAAAAATTATACAACCTTAAAAGAGGCAAGGGAAGTCACACAGTTATTGATCTGGGCAATCTTAATCCGGGGGTGGATGAAAAGGAAACTATTGGCCGATTGCAGGAAGTTTGCGAGCATCTGATACAAGAGGGCATCATACCTGTAATTATTGGTGGCGCTCATAACATGGATTACGGGCAGTTTAAAGCCTATGAGGGACTTGAAAAACTGATCACAGTTTTAAATGTAGATGCTTTTCTGGATATGGAAGAATCCGATGATCCAACTTCCAGTCATATACACGAAATGCTGGTGCATGAACCAAACTATTTATTTCACTACAGCCACCTGGCCTACCAAACCTACCTGATCGAAAAAAGCTCTATTGATGTGCTTGAACGTCTTTATTTTGAAACGTATAGGATTGGCCACTTAAGGGAGATACAAAAAGATATTGAACCGGTTATCCGCGAAGCGGATATGATGACCTTTGATATCAGCGCCATTCGCTCTTCTGATGCACCAGGAAGTAAAAATGCCCAGCCCTTCGGGCTTACGGGTGAAGAAGCCTGCCAGATATGCTGGTACGCAGGGCTCAATGAAAAACTAACATCTGCCGGTTTTTATGAGTACAATCCTGAACTGGACGACAGTAGGCAAAAAACGGCATCGGTAATTGCCACCATGATCTGGTATTTTATGGAAGGAGTAAACAACCGCAAAGGAGAAACTCCAAGGCAAACTGAAAACTACACCAAATACGTGGTTGAAATGCATGGTCAACCCGCCTCAATTATTTTCTATAAAAGCAGAATTAGCGAAAAATGGTGGATGGAAATACCTTTGGTCGATAAAGCTAAAACCACATTTGGACGTAATAGCCTGGTTCCCTGTAGCTACTCGGACTACGAAACCGCCATAAAGGGTGAAGTACCTAACCGGTATGTAAATGTGCTGGCAAGGTTGAATTGAGGTTTAATTTACCAGCTTTGACCCATGAACAATACGTAGAACAACTATCTTATCCTCACTTTAAATACGATTAACAATCCTGTATTTCCCCAAAATGAGTTCTCTAATCAGTTCATTTTCAAACTCAGGTACTTCCCTGCCTGATTTTGGAAAATTTTTTAGTTGTTCAATTCGTTGAAATATTCTGTCAGAAAATTCTCGGGCATATCTGGGAGAGTCAGAGTCAATTGCAATGTAGTCTGTAATATGATCTAAGTCGTTCCATGCTGACTCAGCCAAAACTATTTGGCCCATTTTTTAGCTATTTTATTCTTTGCCTCTTCTAAAGAAATTGTTTTCCCATTTTCGACATCATTAATCCCCTGTTCAACTTTTTCAATAAACAATAATTTATCCATCAATTCCTCTGTCGAGAATTCTTCAGGAAGCTTATCCAAAGTTTCGATAACTTTCTCTCGTTTCATATTATAAATTTAATGAATCAATTCATGAAGCTATTTGATGCCAAAATATAAGGTTTTTATTCTTGTTTTTAAGCTTATAATAAGCTCTTTAATTTTTATCTCTAGTAAAAATTATTTGCACTTCTTCCTAAATATCAGTAACTTAATAAGCCACAAAACCCCAAACCCGTATGGTGAAGAACTATCAAGGTGCTCGTATAGAGCAGGTAAAAACAATCGCTCAACCTGTAAGTGTTGAAGATTACATGACGCGCAGGCTTATCACATTTAAGCCAGAAGATACTATCCACGATGTTATTGATGTACTGTTGAACAAGAAGATCTCAGGAGGCCCGGTAGTAGATGACAAAAACCACCTGATAGGTGTTATCTCCGAAGGAGATTGTCTGAAGGAAATTGTTAAAGGTAAGTATACCAATATGCCCAACCTAAATGGCAGGGTGGAAGAACATATGGCCAAGGATGTAAAAACCATTGCGCCCGAAACCAACATTTTTGAGGCTGCCAATATGTTCCTTAGTATGAAGTTGAGACGGTTCCCGGTAGTAAGAAATGGGAAGCTCATAGGTCAGATTAGCCAAAAGGATGTGATGCGGGCCGTTAGAAACCTGAAAAGCACCACCTGGTAAATTGGTTGGTTAATTGAGAACCATTTTGTGTACACTTGTGTTTAGTTTTTTCTAAAGGAATAACTATGAAACATGTTTTGTACCTGGGGTTCATTTTAGTAGCTTTTATTGCTTGTCAAAGAGAGCCTTCAGCTGAGGAAATTCTCTCGGAGGCGATAATAGCGCATGGAGGTGATAAAATATATAATTCAAAAGTAGCGTTTGATTTCCGTGATAAACACTACGAGGCTACCTACCAAAATGGTGACTATGAGCTTACCCGTGAGTTCTCCGATTCGCTCAACAACAACATCAAAGATGTATTGACCAACCAGGGTTTTGAGCGTTATGTGAATGATACGATCGTTGAACTGACAGATGAATGGAAAGTCAAATATTCCAATTCGGTCAATTCGGTTATTTATTTCTTTAGGCTTCCCTTTAACTTAAAAGACCCAGCTGTTCATCTTACTTATCTGGGCAAGGGAGAAATAGAGGGTGACACATTTTATAAGCTAAAGGTATCTTTTGCAAAAAATGGTGGCGGTGAAGATTTCACTGACCAGTTTGTCTATTGGTTCAACTCCAAAACATACACCCTTGATTATTTGGCTTATGAGTACGCTACCAATGGAGGCGGTAAACGATTCCGGAAGGCTTTTGATCAGCGTAAAGTAAATGGCTGGTTAATCTCGGACTATCATAATTATGAGCCTAAAGACCCTGGCATAAACATTGAAACATACGACCAATATTTCAGTGAAAACGGATTGAAAAAGCTGTCGGAAATAGTTAACAAAGATGTAAAGGTTGAATACTACTGATAAAATTGAAGAATGAAGTCGCATGAAAGACTTGTATCGCTTGACGCATTTAGGGGACTAACAATCCTACTGATGATTATTGTAAACACCCCTGGAAGTTGGGCCCATATTTATGCTCCATTTCGCCACTCTGAATGGCACGGTTGCACACCAACAGATTTAGTCTTTCCCTTCTTTTTATTTATTATGGGAACTGCAATGTGGTTTTCATTTAAAAATTACAACCATCAGTTTTCCACTTCTGCACTAATAAAAATTGTTAAACGAACACTTTTAATATTTCTCATTGGCCTCTTTTTAAATGCCTTTCCAAAATTTAATTTCGATACACTACGAATAATGGGCGTTTTGCAGCGAATAGCTCTCTCCTATGGTTTGGCGGGTTTGCTGGTTCTAGTACTTCCCAAATGGGGGCGGTATGTGGTTGCATCTGTAATTCTATTGGGCTATTGGTTTATACTGTCAGGTTATGGGACTGATCCTTTTAGTCTTGAACATAATCTTGCCAAGAACATAGATGTGGTGTTATTTGGGGTTAACCATGTTTATAAAGGATTTGGCATACCTTTCGACCCTGAGGGATTGCTAAGCACATTAACTGCATCCGTAAATGTGCTCTTTGGGTATTTTGTCGGAGAACAAATTTCTATATCAAAGAATGATAAAAAGTTGCTAACCAGGCTTAGTATTATTGGCCTTTCAGGAATTGTACTGGGCTTGCTTTGGGATCTGGTTTTTCCGATAAATAAACCTTTATGGACCAGCTCTTACGTGCTTTACAGTAGTGGTTGGGCCATACTGCTTCTTTCATTTTTTATCTGGCTGATAGATTTGAAAGGAATGAAAAAATGGGCCAGCCCATTGGTAGTATTCGGGATGAATCCGTTGGTCATTTTCGTGCTCTCAATTGTTTGGGTAAAAGTACTTATCTATCTCGTTCACTTTAACCTCGATGGATCGCGCGTTAACGGATACACATGGCTGTATAAAGTTCTCTTCGTTCCGGTTGCAGGCAACTTAAATGGCTCACTTGCTTTTGCCTTATTTCACGGAATTTTATTTTGGGTTGTTGGCTATGTTCTTTACAGAAAAAGAATAGTTATAAAAATCTGATTTTTTAAAAACTCATTCATTCTCAAACCGTTAAAAAGTTGCACCGAATTGGTTTTAATCGTAAATTGAGACCTTAAAATACAACCAAAACCAATGAAGTTTCTAACCACAATTCTATTAGTTCTTTTCGTCTCATATTCAACATTTGCCCAGGAGTTTGAAAAAAAGGAAACCAATGACAGCCTGGGTATCGAATTTACCTATCCAATCAATTGGAAACCAACGGCCCAAAAAGCAGGCTACCTTTTAGGTTCTGAAAAAATGGAAGGGTTCATTCTTATACGAGTGGAGCCTTACAAGACCTTAAAGAAAATGAAGGAAGCCATGCAAAATGGAATTTTACAGGAGGATGGAAGCAAGTTGACTTTATTAAATGAATTGCAAACCATGGGCGATGATGGTCTTGCCGGAATGTACGAAGGAAGCGTAGATGGCACTAAAGTACGAGGTTTTATGATGAGCAAGCTGGACAAAAAAAGTGGGAAAGGAGCTGTTGTTATTGTGGTGGCCCCACAGGATCGTTTTAACCAATCTCACATGGATGCTCTGAAAACTATTGCCCGCACACTTGTCTTTATTTAGTAAATAATGAAAAGAATTTTTCTTGCGATCTATCTGGTTATGCTGGTTTTTGGCGCAACCTTAGGTCAAAATAAGCAAATTCGGGAAGCTGCTTTCGGTGTTGCTTTCGAAATACCTGAAGGATGGCAATACCAGAAGACTGATTATGGATATGTGTTGGGTTCGAACACAATACCCGGCTTAATACTTTTAAGCTCGAACCAATACAAGACACTTGACGAAATGCGGCAGGCAGCGCATGAGGGCATTCAGGAAGAAGGAGGTACCATGCTAAGATTAACTGGGAATATCTCCAATTTTGGTTCAAATGGCATTTCCGGTTATTTTCAAGGTACCATGAATTGGGAGCCTGCAAAGGCCTATTCCATTGCACTTGCCCATACAAAAGGAGGAAAGGGCGTTTCATGTGTTGTTATAAGTACGCCACAATTGTTTTCGGAGCAGCATGTAAAAACTTTGGAAACAATTGCGGGTTCTTTCAAATTCTTTGAGCCTGAGTTACCGGAAGAAGTTAAAGAATGGGAAAAATGGTTTAAAACTCCCGGTGGCTGCCGGTTGAAATATCTAACAAGTTCAGGAAGCTCTGATTATTCAGGTGGATATACCGGGTCCAGCTCGGAGGCTACCATAGACCTATGCCCCAATGGTAATTTTGGCTTTAGCAGTAATTCAGACTTTAGCATGAACATTGATGCAGGTTCGGCTTTTTCAGCCTCAAATGATAGCGGGCAAGGTACCTGGGAGGTTGGTTTCAATGGCAGGCATGCTGCGCTTCTTCTTCATTTTAATGATGGAAGAGAAAAAGAATACGAACTTACCTACGTAGATAAAAAAACCTACCTGAATGGGTATCGGTACTTTGTTTTATTTGAAAATGAGGGCCCCCGGTGCTATTAGCCTACAGTTGCTGGCGGTTCATTATACTTCTTCCCAGCGTAATCTCATCGGTATATTCCAGCTCGCCTCCAACCGGAACACCTCGCGCAATAGAGGTGATCTTTACGCCTGAATCTTTTAGCTTTTTGGAAAGATAAAAGGCGGTTGTATCTCCTTCCATGGTAGCCGGAAGAGCCAATATAACCTCACTCACTTTTTCTTCCTTATCGAAAATACGCTCAACCAAAGGCTCAATAGTAAGATCAGAAGGACCAATACCCTCAATGGGGGCAATAATTCCACCTAATACATGATACAAGCCAAAATACTGCCCGGTATTTTCTATCGCCATTACATCACGTGTATCTTCCACCACACAAATCACCGAACGATCGCGTTTGGTGCTGTTACAAATAGTGCAGGTTGGGGCATCAGAAATATTAAAACATTGGTCGCAATATCGGGTGTTCTCACGAAGCCTGATAAGCGCCTCGCTTAAATTGTGAACCTCAACCTTTTCTTGCTTAAGCAAATGAAGCGCTAAACGCAAAGCAGTCTTCTTGCCAATACCGGGGAGCTTGGCTATTTCCTCTACTGCGTTCTCAATTAATTTAGAAGGGTATTCCATACACTATCTGATTCGTGCATCAATGCCCTCGTCACAGATAGCTCTTGCCATAGGGGTAAGTTCATCGCGCGTACCAGACTTTACAGCACACTTGCCTTTATAATGAATAAGCAAGGTACACTGTTCTGCCTGTTCAGGAGAATGTTTGCACACGCGTATTAATGTATTGATCACATGATCGAATGTATTCACTTCGTCATTATAAACCACCAACGAGTTGGGGTCATCAATGAGCTCATCAATATCAATTTCCGGTAATTCAAGTTCCTTCATCTCTTGACATTTCTATGAATGGAGCAAAGATATAGAGATTTGATTGATATACTTGTTAAAAAATTATGCAACCGGGACTAGTAGCAGGCATCATCGGAGGATATTTCATTGTATTGATCCTCATTTCTTATCTAACCTCAGGTAAAGGAGACTCAAAGGCTTTTTTTACAGGAAATCGTCAGTCGCCCTGGTACCTTGTGGCATTTGGTATGATTGGTGCCTCATTATCCGGAGTTACATTTATTTCAGTACCCGGGTGGGTTGAATCCACTGGTTTCTCCTACATGCAAATGGTGCTTGGCTACATGCTGGGTTATTTGATTATTGGTACTGTTTTGCTTCCTCTTTATTATAAGCTCAATCTGGTTTCAATCTACCAGTACCTGGAAACAAGGTTTGGCAAATACAGTTACAAAACAGGAGCTTTTTTCTTTTTGATCTCGCGCGTAATTGGAGCTTCTTTTCGTCTATTCCTGGTAGCCAGCGTGTTGCAAATAGCTTTTTTCGATTCCTTTAACATTCCTTTTGAGGTGTCCGTTTTAGCCACCATTGTGCTGATCTGGATTTACACGTTTCGCGGAGGTATAAAAACCATTGTGTGGACAGATACATTACAGACCCTGTTTATGTTATTGGCTGTGGGCATCACCATTATCATTATTTCAAAAGACATGCACCTTTCTGCCGGTGGGTTAGCACAAGCCATTTCCGAGAGTCATTATTCCAAGATATTTAACTGGGACTGGCATGCCAAAACCAATTTCTTTAAGCAGTTTTTCTCAGGTGCGTTTATCGCCATTGTAATGACCGGCCTTGACCAAGACATGATGCAGAAAAACCTGACCTGCAAAACGCTGGGTGAATCGCAAAAAAATATGTTCTGGTTTAGCCTAAGCCTGATCGTAGTTAACCTGTTTTTCCTAAGCCTTGGTGCCTTATTGTTTATGTATGCTCAAAGCAATGGCATTGCCTTACCCGAAAGATCGGATGATCTTTACCCTATGCTGGCCCTGAACCATTTGGGCACGTTGGCAGGAATCACTTTTTTATTAGGAATAACCGCAGCTGCCTACTCAAGTGCCGACTCGGCCCTCACCGCACTTACCACTTCTTTTAGCGTTGACTTCCTGGGCATGGATGCGGAAAAAGACAATAAGAAATTAAGAACAATTATTCACATTGGTTTTTCGGTTTTACTATTCCTGGTAATTGTAGTGTTCAAAGCCATAAACGATCAAAGTGTGATAAGTGCAGTGTTTACCGCTGCCGGTTACACCTATGGGCCATTACTGGGCTTGTATGCTTTCGGCCTGTTTTCCAAAAGAGAAACAAATGATAAAGCGGTTCCTTTTATTGCCGTGTTCGCCCCCATTTTATCTTACGTTTTAAGCACCTATTCAGATACTCTTTTGTGGGGTTACACGTTCGGTTTTGAGCTGCTTATCGTAAATGGACTGTTGACGTTTATTGGGGTATGGATTTTTTCGAATCGAAACACTCAATAAAAAGTCATTTCGTAATAAGCCGCAGGCGACCGAAGAAATCTTTACCATTAACAAAGGGGCCTTCTTTTGGATAAAGATGTCTTCACTTCGTTACGACATAACTTCCTAAGAAGCTATACTATAACTCCAGCTCTATAGCCGGATCCCAAAACTTCTCTTTATAATCCTGAACCTGGTCATCGATCACTTTGATGCCCTCTGCCTCCAGTCGTTCCTGCATTGGATTACGCGGATCGAAATGATGTTTACCAGAAAGAAGCCCGTTACGATTAACCACACGATGTGCCGGCACATCTGGCAAAGAATGCGCGGCATTCATGGCCCAGCCTACCATCCGGGCGCTGCCTTTGGTGCCCAGGTAATTGGCAATAGCACCGTAAGAAGTAACACGCCCTTTGGGTATTAATCGCACCACCTCGTACACCATGTCAAAAAAGCTAAGCTTATCCATACAGCTAATGTACCTCTTTGCATCTAAAACCAATGGCCGTCTGAATAAACTTGGCATTTTTAGTTTTATTACCATTTCAAATGCCCTAGCTTGGTAGTTTCAAATAAATTGAATCCAATGAAAAAGCTATTCATCATACTTTTAGCAGTAACAGCATTTTCTTGTCAGGAAAAGGGCACTGAATCTGCAAATGAAGCAAACACAGAATCAACCCGGGAAATCAAGGACTATTTGTCGCAGTACAAACCTTATCCTATGGATTTTGATGCAACTTCCTACAATGAAACAGATAGAACCATACTTAAGAAATTGGTGGAAGCATCTGAATACCTGGATACCATTTATTGGTTGCAGACTTCAAAATATGGCCTGCACTTGCGCGACAGCCTGGCGGCAATAAAAGATAAAAATCAAAGTACGAAAGACCTGCTTACACTGGTAAACCGAAATGGTGGCCCGTTTGAGTTGCTCAACGGGTACAAAACATTTATTGGAAACCAAACTTATTACCCGGGCGATGAACTATACCCCATGGCATGACGGCTCAGCAATTTGATGACTACGTGAAAACCTTGCCCGAAGAGGAGCAGGTAGAATTCATGTACCCCTACACCGTTATTAGAGAAGATGGAAATGGTGGTTATGAGGCGATTCGCTACCATGTAGAATACGAAAAGTATATTACTCCAATAGTGAAGCTGCTAAACGAAGTAGCCGATTTGACAGACAATGAGTCGTTTGCTAAATTTTTGCGATTGAAAGCAGAAGCATTGACCACAGACAATTATTACGATGCCGATGTAGCCTGGATCGACATGAAAGACAACAAGTTTGATATGGTATTCGGGCCTTTTGAAACATACTCAGATGGCATTAAAGGCGTAAAAGCCAAATACGAAGCCTATGTCGAAATTATAGATCAAAAGGCTTCTGAAGATTTGAAAAAGTACACTTCCTATCTCTCAAAAATGGAAGAGCATTTGCCCATTCCGCAGGAGTACAAATCAGATGCTTCGGGACTGACTGCAACGTTTGTGGTAGTAAACGACATCATTCGTAAAGGAGAAGGCACTGTGGGTTACCAGGCTGTGGCTACCAACCTGCCCAACGATCCTGAGGTACATGCCACCAAAGGCACTAAAAAAACGTTCTGGAAAAATATGCTCAAGGCGCGCTTTAATGGCATTATCATTCCGGTTAGCAATCGCCTGATCGAAGAATCGCAATTGAAATACCTCTCGGATGAGGGATTTTTCCAGTTTGTGCTGATGCATGAGATTTGCCACGCTATTGGCCCGCGTGTGGTGAAGGTTGGCCCTAATAAAGGTATGGCTGCCAATGCATCTATTGGCCCTAATTACAATGCACTCGAAGAGTGCAAAGCCGATGTAACCGGACTCTACCAACTGGCCTATTTAATGGATGAGGGCGTGGTGGATAAAAGCAGAAGAGAGGAATTCTATGTTTCGTTCCTGGGTAGCCTGTTCCGTTCCATTCGTTTCGGGCTTGACGAAGCGCATGGAAAAGCAGCAGCCATATCTTTAAGTTATATGCTGGCCAACGGTGGCATTTTGTACGATGAAGCCACCAACAAATGGTCCATCGATTTTGACAACTTTGAAGAAGGCGTTAAGAACCTGGACGGAGAACTGCTTATACTAGAAGGCAATGGTGATAATGTGAAGGTTCAGGAATTCTTCGATCAATGGACGAAAGAGACCCCAGCCCTGGCGAGTGCCATGAAAGCTACGGAAGATCTGCCTATTGATGTGCTTCCTGTTCGGAGTATTAAATGGGAGTAACATAAACACCCTCCTTAATCTTTTACAGGCACAAGCCTGCCTTGCCGCAGGCAGGCGTCCCCTTGTGCCTGTACACGCCTTATTAAGGAAACCGTCATTCCTGCGCAGGCAGGAATCCCTTATTGCATTTCAGACACTGTTTCAAACAAGTCAATCATACTCGGATTAAACCCTTTTATTTCCCTTTCTTTCCACTCTCTTTTCCACTTCTTCATTTGTTTCTCCTTTTCAATGGCAGATTCTATTCTTTCAAAGTATTGATAATAGATGAGGTCGGTACAATTATATTTTTTCGTAAAAGTTGAACCCTCCCCGTTCTTATGTTGATAGGCTCTGGTATATAAATTTCCGGTTACACCAATGTAATAAACTGTTCTGTTCTTATTGGACACAATGTAAACATAACCTCCTTTTGATATTTTCATATTTGTAGGTCGGATTCCTGCCTGCGCAGGAATGACGGTTTTGTTTTTTTATATTTCGAACATACTATTCAGGCGCAAGTGTCCACTTGTGCCCGAAATTAGCATTACTTATTTAGTCTTTTCGCTTTTGACAAATCCAGCTCATATTTGCCTTCCCAGGTTCTTGAATCACCTATTACATCTTTTATCGGTCCGTAATAAATTATTTCAAATTCAAAATCTGAGAACTGTAAAATCATTAGATCATCAGCTATGTCCAGTGTCTTGGGATTTATTGTAATGAACCCGCTTTTTTGAGCAGTAGTCTTAACACTTATCTTTCGTTCATCTTTACCAATTACATCAAATCCGTGTTGATTAGTTCTATGGCTTAAGGTACCTTCTGTTTTTAATGCGCAATAGAATTCACCTAAACGACCAATTAAATGCCTGACTTCTGTTGCTTTACATCCAAATTGCTCAACTTCCAGGTGAACAATTTGGATATATTCTTCATACAATCTTTTTATTTGCTCAAATGACAACATTTAAGCTTCTGCATACGCCTCTATCGGCAAACAGCTACATACCAGATTGCGGTCTCCGTATGCGTTATCTACCCGAGCCACAGATGGCCAGAATTTGTTCTCACGGACGTAAGGCAACGGATACGCTGCTTTTTCTCTGGAATATGCATGGCCCCATTCATTGGCCATAACCACGGCTGCCGTATGGGGTGCATTCTTCAGCACATTATCCTGCGCATCTGCCTGACCGGAAATAACTTCCTCAATCTCTTTACTTATGCTGTGCATGGCATCGCAGAAACGATCCAGTTCATCCTTGGTTTCGCTTTCCGTTGGTTCGATCATGAGTGTGCCGGGAACAGGGAATGAAACCGTTGGTGCATGGAATCCATAATCCATCAATCGTTTGGCCACATCTTCCACTTCAATGCCAGCAGCTTTAAATTCTCTGAAATCAACGATCATTTCATGCGCACACCTGCCATTGGCTCCGCTGTATAAAATAGGATGCTCTTCCGACAGTCGTTCTTTTATGTAATTGGCATTTAAGATGGCATACTGTGTTGCCTGTTTCAATCCTTCACCGCCCATCATGGCAATATACGCATGACTGATAATGGCAGCGCTGGCACTACCGTACGGTGCGGATGATATTCCTGTTATGGCTTTCTTGCCTCCCGTTTTCACCACAGGGTTTCCGGGCAAGAAATCAACCAGATGCTCTGCAACGCATATCGGTCCAACTCCGGGCCCTCCTCCTCCATGCGGAATGGCAAAGGTTTTATGCAAATTCAGGTGGCACACATCTGCTCCAATATTGGCAGGGCTTGTTAACCCAACCTGGGCATTCATATTGGCGCCATCCATATACACCAGGCCACCATTTTTATGGATAATATCACAAATATCAATAATGCTTTCTTCGAACACCCCGTGGGTCGATGGATAGGTCACCATCAGTGCCATTAAATTCTCTTTATGCTCTTCAGCTTTTGCTTTCAGGTCAGCTACATCGATGTTTCCTTTTTCGTCAGAGGCCACAATAACCACCTGCGAGCCAGCCATAACCGCACTGGCGGGATTAGTTCCATGTGCCGAAGCAGGGATTAGCGTTACATTTCTATGATGGTTCCCTTTATCTTCATGGTAGGCTTTTATTACCATCAATCCTGCATACTCGCCCTGAGCCCCACTATTGGGTTGTAAGGAGGTAGCCGCAAACCCTGTAATGGTTGCCAGCCAGCTCTCCAATTCGGTGAGCATTTCTCGGTAACCCTTTACCTGATCAGCCGGGGCAAATGGGTGCAGATTGGCTACTTCAGGCCAGGTTAATGGCAACATTTCCGAAGTGGCATTCAATTTCATGGTGCACGATCCCAGAGAGATCATTGAATGTGTAAGCGACACATCCTTGTTCTCGAGACGCTTGATATAGCGCAGCATTTCATGCTCCGCCTTGTAACTGTTAAATACAGGGTGGGTCATAAATGCCAGCTTGCGCTGCATGGAGGCAGGTATGTTGGTTTCAGGTTGTTGATTACCTTCTCCCTTTTTCCATGCTACCTTACTTACCGATGCCAACACTCCCGAAAGAATTTCTACCGTCTCAAATCGGGTGGTTTCGTCCAACGAAATACCAACGGTGCCATCTTCAAAATAACGGAAGTTTAACCCTGCGGCTTCTGCATTCTTTCGAAGCTCTGCTACGCTTCCTCCCTCCGGCAATTGCAGTTTTAGCGTATCAAAATATACTTTGTTCGTTTGGGTATAGCCTAATTTTTCGGCTTGCTTATCCAGGTAGCGTGCCAGGCCATGCATGCGGCCTGCTATCTTTTTCAAACCATCCGGGCCATGATAAACCCCATACATACCAGCCAAAACCGCCAACAGCACTTGTGCTGTACAAATATTGGAAGTAGCGCGTTCGCGCTTAATGTGTTGCTCCCTGGTTTGCAGCGCCATGCGGTACGCATTATTGCCTTGCGCATCCAACGAAGCACCAATTATTCTACCGGGCAACTGTCGCTTGTATTCTTCGCGTGTTGCTAAAAAAGCAGCATGAGGCCCACCATAACCCATAGGTACACCAAATCGCTGTGAGCTCCCCACAGCTGCATCTGCACCCATCTCACCAGCTGACTTTACAAACACCAGGCTCATCAAATCAACACCTACGCAAACCAATACATCGTGTTCATGTGCCTTCTTGATAAAATCAGTATGGTCATGCACTTCCCCATTAGTATCAGGGTTTTGAATGTACACTCCAAAAAGGTCTTCATTGGTAAGATCAATACCGCCCAGTTCCCCCACAACCAGGTTAATGTCGTGCGAACCGGCACGTGTTTTAAGCACATCCAGTGTTTGAGGGAAAATATCCTTTGATACAAAAAAAGTACGTGCCTTTTTCTTAGCTCCTTTTTGAACAGCAGAAAGCATGTACATAGCTTCAGCCGCTGCTGTTCCCTCATCCAGTAGTGAAGCATTTGCCAGATCCATTCCGGTAAGGTCAGCCACCATGGTCTGGAAATTCATAAGCGCTTCGAGGCGCCCTTGCGCTATTTCGGCCTGGTAAGGTGTGTAAGCTGTGTACCAACCCGGATTCTCCAGAATATTGCGTTGAATAACCGGTGGCAAATACGTATTATAATAACCCATTCCAATGAACGTACGGTTCACTTTGTTTTGGGCAAATACTTTGCGAATATGCTCTATGTACTTTCGTTCTGTTTTGGCCTCTGGCAATTCCAAATCCTTCTTTAAACGTATATTTTCAGGGATTGTCTGATCGATAAGCGCTTCAATGGATGTAACACCAAGAGTGGCAAGCATCTCCTGGGTTTGCTTCTCGTCCGGCCCGATATGCCGTTTTTTAAACTCTTCTGTAAAGTGTAAATCTATGTTCATCGGATGTGTTTTTTGAATGGTAATGTACTTAGTACAAAGCTATGATTTTACGTAAAATTTCAGGCTTCAAATGAATAAATAACCGCTTATAATTTTGTGTCGGCAAGTTAAAAATTAAGATGTACTTTAGTTTCCTTAAACAAACGGAAATTATGAAGAAATTAGGAATTATACTTCTCTTGTTCAGTGTTGTTCTGCCTGTTTTTGGTCAGGAGGAGTTAATGAAGCAATATGCTGCCGGAATTGACCAGCCTGAGATGAAAGAAATACTGACAATTATTGCCTCAGATGCTCTGGAAGGAAGGGAAACCGGCACAAGAGGCCAGAAAATGGCGGCTGCTTTTATTGCCGATTACTTTCATGAGATTGGCCTTAAGCCTGTTGTTCCCACACCTGGTGGCTTGAGCTACTACCAAAAATTTGACCTTGAGAGTAGCCAGGCAGGTACTACCTACCTTAAAATTGGAGACAAAACCTACGCTAATGGTGAAGATGTGCTTTACTATGGAACAGCCAATATGTCCAAACCTGCCACCGGTCAAACGGTTTATGTAGGAAAGGGAACCGATGAAGACTATGCCGCTGTAAAAACAGAAGGGAAAGTAGTAGTGCTTGATGGTTCTGATGGGTTCTTCCAGCAATGGCGCGCTGCACGCGATAAAGCTTTTGAGAATGGCGCTTCCCTGGTGGTTATTATGGCTAAAAACAAGGATAAGGATTTTAAAAATATGCTGGATCACTATGGAAGTTATTTTATGAGTTCACGTCTTGGATTCAAGCAGGAAAACCAGGATGTGAATGCAGGTGCATTTCTGGTGGCCCCAACTACTGCTGCTGCATTATTGAATAGCACGTCTGAAAAAATGGCAAAAGCCGTTGAAGAAAAGAGACCTGACAAAATAAAAGGTAATTCTATTGAGTACCTGTCTACCAGGGAAACCACTACCGTTGAAACCGAAAATATTTTGGGCTATCTGGAGGGAACCGATAAAAAAGATGAGGTAGTAGTTGTAACCGGACACTACGACCATATTGGCAAGCATAATGGTGAAGTGAACAATGGAGCCGATGACGATGGCTCCGGAACTACTTCTGTACTTAAGATCGCAAAAGCTTTTGCTCAGGCTAAAAAAGACGGACATGGTCCCCGAAGAAGTATGCTTTTTATGACAGTTACCGGTGAGGAAAAGGGATTGCTTGGTTCAGAGTATTATGTAAATCACCCTATTTTCCCGCTTGACCAAACGGTGGTGGACCTTAACATTGATATGATCGGCCGATTGGACGATGCGCACAAAGACGACCGCCAATTTGTATATGTTGTAGGATCCGATAAGCTTTCTACCGAGCTGGACGAGCTAAGCAAAAAGGCCAATAAAGAATTCACTCACCTTGACCTGGACTATACCTACAACGATGAAAACCACCCAGACAGAATCTATTACCGCTCGGACCACTGGAACTTTGCCAAAAACAATATCCCTATCATATTCTATTTCAGCGGTATCCATGAAGACTACCATAAGCCAACCGACACGGTAGATAAAATTCAGTTTGACCTGCTGCAGAAAAGAGCACAGTTGGTGTTTTACACGGCCTGGGTAATTGCCAACCGCGACAACCGATTGGTAGTTGATAAACCACAGCAGGAAAATGTAGGGCAGCATTAAAATCTAGTTGCAGGACTTGTTCCGGCACCCCCTTTATCTATGGGGAGACCCCGGAATACCCGCCTGACCGGACGGGCAGGAATCCGGGGATGCAAGAAACAGATGGCTTGTAAACTAAGGCGACTCAGATTGGGGTCGCCTTTTTTATTTGCTATAAAATTAGATAGCTTTATTGAGCTTTTATATACATGCATTATTCTAAAGATTAGCTAATGAAGTTATTCAACTTATCTATTTGTCTCTTATTATTGATTCTTTCCTGTGGCTCAGACCCAAAACCAACAGTTGTTTATCCAACAGATTCGACAAAAGTTGAAGATGATCAGAAACTAGTAACAGATACTACTTTGGTCTTGGCAGGTGAACTTCCAATCTTTTTTGATAGCACAGATTATCTACTATTCCCAATTGGACCTATTAGAGTTTATAGTAGAGGCGATTCAAAGATTTATTTTGGATCCGGAAGTTCCGGAGATAAATCTTTTGCAATTGGGTATTTAAGCGGCACAACCTTTACAGGTAATTTAGATAATGTTATGCTGCAACACTTGGATTCGGTGGATTTTAGACCATTTACAGAACAAAAACTCAAAATGAGGAGTTTTAAATTTCTCGAATCCATTCGCAAAAAGACGGGTTCACAAATCGTTTTGTTGGAAGTAACAGATAGGGATACGAACGGTGATGGAAAATTGACCGATAGAGATGTTGAATCTTTATATTTATCCCGTCTTGATGGTACAAGTTTTACGAAAGTATCTATTGATTTTCATGAACTATTAGACTGGAAAGTCCTAACTGTTAACAGGCGACTATATTTTAGAACCTTGGAAGATACGGACAAAAATGGGGAATTTAATAGGAAAGATAAAATACACTACTATTTTGTAAAACTTGATCAACCAGAATTTAAGGCTATTGAATACAATCCATTGAATGAAAAAAACATCTTGTAATAGTTTATGTTTTTGACTCCAGAAACCAAACACATTCAAATTATGCAACCCCAAAATAAGCGGCTCCTCTTCTTACTTGGCTTAGTTATCCTACTGATGCTTATCCCATTTATTGCCATGCAGTTTACCAATGAGGTAAACTGGAGCCTTATGGATTTTGTGGTAATGGGTTTACTACTTACGGGTATGGCAGTTTTAATTGAAATGACGCTAAGAATTGTAAAAACAACCCCTAAGCGAGTCATCTTAGTAGTAGCCATTCTGTCCTTATTCCTTTTGATTTGGGTTGAGCTGGCGGTGGGTATATTCAGGTCGCCTTTTGTGGGTATTTAATTTACTTCATCCAAATTCACCACTTCGTAGCTTAGATCTTTTTCGATCAATAGTGCGTGGTTTTCGGGCACCTTGGTCCATTCTTCTACAAACTCATCCAGTTTTTCAGAAACTACCAGCATAGATCTAGGCTTGCCTCCATCCTCGATCATTCGGCATACGTTGCCTTCACACACATACTTTTTACCATGGGCAAAATAGAGCGTTCGTGAGTCATGCTCAGGGTTGGTACTGTAGCGGGTTGCCATCAAGCGGTGCCCATCCGTGATTACCAAATTATAAAGAGAAGTGCCTGTAAGCCCACGTGCCGCCTTAAGCTCCTCAACATCGGCAAAGGTCTTTTTAAAACACTTCGCCAAAAACCTGAGCGAAAGATCCTTGCCTTCCTTTCCACCTGACATATCCGATACGTTTTGCATAAACAGGGCAAAAATGTGCTCTGTATCTGTCTGCCCTTTAATCCACTGGTAGTAGTTATTGGACAACCGATTAATGAGGTCGCGTTTTATCTCTTTGAATTCGCTCACCGATCCGTTGTGCATCATCATGTACTGGTTGTAGCGGAACGGGTGACTGTTCTCTTCCGAAACACGGCCTTCCGTGGCGGCTCGTATATGCGCAAAAAAGCAGTTCGATTGCAGAATACCGGCATTGCGTTTCAGGTTCTGGTTGTTCCATGCCGGAGTTATCGACTTCAAAATACCAGGTTCTTCTCTTATGGTTTTATTGTACCACCCCAACCCAAAACCATCGCCATTTAACGGCACTTCTGCCTCCTGGGCATGATAGCTTTGGTGAATAAGCGAATTTTTAGGCTTGGTAAGCAGTTCGCTTGCCAAAATGGGAGTACCCATATAAGCTACAAACCTGCACATAGCTATTTTTCAAAGTCAACAATTACATTAGAGGGATGACACTTAGTGCATTTTGCTTCTGCAAAGAACTCACCAAAAGGCTCATGGATAGGCTCTTTGGTCATTAAGCTATGTTTAATGAGCTTGCCCAGCAACGCATTTTCCGTATCCATCTGAACCCAAATGGAATCGGGCCGACCGGGATAGGTGATCAGAATAACAGGTATAGCACTTTTACGTGTGCTGTCCGACTTTACTACCACCCAGTTGTTGTCCTTGGTTTGTTTCAACATCAAGTCCTCATACGGATACCATGCTATATTCAGGTTCATGGGATCGTGGTATCCCATTACCTCGGAAGGCTTGATCTGTCTGAGCGTAGGCTCGTGAGCTACCGAAGTAACCTTAGAAGTTTTGCAAGTAACCATAAACCCCAAAACAGCTAAAAATGAGACTGTTACAAAATATTTCATTGTTTGAATTCTCTATAATTGATTGATATTATTTGCATTTGTTATCGTGTTGAAGGTACGATTTATTGGCATTTTAAACAATGACAATTGACATATAGAAAACTGCTTCCTCATTTTGGTAAAACATTTTCGAAATTATACGTTTAAACACCAAAAGAATACCTGTGAAAAACTTTCTTCTAACATTATTGATTGTTGGCAATACGTTATGCTATGCCCAAACCAACTTTCAGGACAAGCTTTCGGACGCAGCCCTGGAACTTACCCAACAGCATGTTACCTACGATCCCAGTTACTTTTCAATTAGTTACCCTAATGGAGACGTACCTGCTGACAAAGGAGTCTGCACCGATGTAGTGATCAGGGCCTACCGAAAATTAAATATTGATTTGCAAAAAGAGGTACATGAAGATATGAAAGCCAATTTTTCGATATACCCAAACCTGTGGAGGCTATCTGCAACCGACAAAAACATTGACCACAGGCGGGTTCCCAACCTGATGAAATTCTTTGAGCGAAAAGGCACAGTTAAGCCTATTAGCCAAAAGGCTGAAGACTATCAGCCGGGAGATATTGTTTGCTGGAACCTGGGAGGTGCCATTACACATATTGGTTTGGTAGTTAATAGAAGATCAACGGACAACCAACGTTACCTTATTGTGCACAATATTGGAGGAGGGCAAGTACTGGCCGATTGCCTTTTTGATTATAAGATCATTGGCCATTATTCGTTCCAGAAATAATTTATTCTCTGAAAACAAACCCGTTGGGAAAACGACCTGCAGGAAAATTGTCCATCTCCGTGCCATCCGATGAGTAGCGAATTACAGTGCCATTGTTTGACCCGTTTAGCCTTGCCACGTAAATAATTTCGTTTTTTGGATCAACTCCGAGTCCGTAAAATTGGTCGCCATTTATAATTGGCTCTAATGGAGCAAAGGTGGCTGAACTTTCCATAGAATAAACCTTGGCCGATGCTCCGTAAGGAGCGCATAAATAGTAAATCTTATCCCCAGCTTTATTAGCTGCAATGGCCAATGCTCCATTGCTGACCGAAAAGGAAGTTTCCACCAATTCATTTGAAAGGTTGAGTCTTGCCAGGGAAGCAGTTGCATAATCGTAGCATACAACCCACAATTTACCTGTATTATCCTCTGCAAATTGCCTTGGGCCACCGGGAGTGGTAAAACCTCCGGTTATAGCATCATTTGTCGGGTCAATTACGTGAACTACATTAGAAAAAGAGGCAGCCGCATAAATCTTGTTCCCTACAGTTATCATTCCTTCAACACCATTATCGGTGATTATCGATTGGATTACATTAAAATTAGTAAGGTCAATAACCGCTACGTAAGGATTCAGATAGGTATAATTTGTGGCATCATACTCTCCCCAGTTGCTTACATAGCCTTTGCCATTGGCCACTGTCATATAGCGCGGAGTATTCAATCCTTCATTAATGGTAGCCACATGCTTAAAGGTTTCGGCTTCTACAACTTCTATTTTACTGCCAGCGTCATCAATTATAAAAGCATACTCTCCGGCAAAGTATACCGATTGAAAATGACCTGTTAAAGAGCTCCCATTTGCTTTTTCATAAATATTTTGAACAATGGTTCCATCTGTAGGATCATAATAACCAACTGTCCCATCTGCATCTTGAAAATTGCCTTCATTTACCACAAATACCCCCTGGGCAAATTCACCATGTGGCGTTTCCTCTGTTTTTTTACAGGCGCTCAGCCCAATTGCAAGGGCAATAGTATAGAGGTATAGATTTTTAATTAAGCTCATTATTTGGTTTGTTAAAGTTAATTCTGATTCCTGCTGAAAAATTTATGCCAGGCATTGCCCGGTTTAGTACCGACTGATAATTGGTATTGGTAAGGTTGTTTGCTTCTAGAAATGCATTCAACGTCCAGGTATTCCACACCCAGCTCCTCGAAGCTCTTAGGTTGATTAACAAGTATTCCGGAACCGAATTATCATTGTCATTGGAGGTATAGCGCTTTCCGGTAAATTGGGCCGTTAACAGTGCACTCCATTCGTTCAGTGACCACTGCGTATGGGCATTTGCATTGTGGAAAGGCACATAAGCCAACTGCTTTCCAACCGTATGATCGTACACGTTCCGCGCCTCCATGTTGGTGGATTTGGTATATGCATAATTTAGCCAATATTTTGCGTGCACTTTGCCAAACGCTTGGTGATAGCCGATGTCCAATTCAATACCATCTCCTTCCACTTTTTGCGCGTTTTCAGGGCTCCAGAACACACCCTGATCTTCCCACAGTATCCAGTTGGTTACCCACATTTTGTAGGTAGTCATGTGTACCCAAAAAGCCTTTCCTTGGGTCAAGTCAAAACCCAGTTCGGCATTAACCGACTCCTCCGGTTCCAGATCAGGGTTGCCTCCCGGCACCCAAAACCGATCGTTTAAAGTAGGTACCCTGTAGCCTTTTGATACCTGTCCCCTAAGTTTGAATCTCCAGTTTTCGGAACGATTGAGCAAGTACGAAAGTCCCAATGAAGGCGTAAATGGAACTGAATAGCCCGTTGCAAATGATTGGCGCAAATTAATGCTGGCCTCCAATTTATTGGTTGGTTGTAATTGCGCTGAAACAAAAATGCCCATTCGTGTTTCCTGCGCCTCTCCATTATCATAATTGGGTGTCAACACATTTACCCATGTAGCATTAGAACCTACTTCCAGAGACAACATATGGGACACATCAAAATCGTAGCTCCCTTGAAAAATATTCTGACGACTATCAGTCACCGAACCTTCAAAATTGATTCGGTCGAAAAGGTAGCCGTACTGTAGTTTTAAATTACTGGCTGCATGATCCCGTTCAAATGCAACGGAGGCCCACAGATTCTCGTCCCTTTGATTAGTAACCAAACTATTGCTACCAATTGAAGGCTGTAAGTTGCGGTTTGTAGATGCTTGTTGCATTTTAATTTCTAAAGTGCCTGCATTTCCAAGTTGATAGCCCGCTTCTAAGATTCCTCCCGAAAGAAAATAATTGGCATTTTCCTGTCTTCCCAAATAGTCTCCATTAGAAGATCGGACCTTGAAATTATTATTGGAGTGATTATAAAAACCACCTATACGGACATACCCGTTACCTTTCGCTTCAGAGAACTGTAGAGCTGAATTGGAACTGCCAAATGACCCCACCGATTGGTGGAGCATAATATTCAAACCTCCCAATGGTTCTCCGGATTGTAAATCTACCAAACCTCCAATAGCACCTGTGCCATACCGAGCGGAGGCCGAACCGTGCAACAGGCTGACCTCGTCTATAAACTCCAATGGAATAACAGAGAAATCGGCCTGGCCTAAAAAGGGATAGCCTACTTGCAGCCCGTTCCAGCGCACACTCGTGTGCCCGGCACCTGTTCCTCTAAATGAAATAGAAGCCAATTGGCCTGAACCATATTGCTTAATATTAGCCGAAGTATTATTCACCAATAGCTCGGCAAGGCTTTGTCTTCCATAATTTTTGATAACCGAACTATCTACCTCAGAAATGAAAGCACCTGCTCCAAACCGTGAAAGTTCACCGGCAACAATCTCTACTTCATCCAAATGAGTTATCTTTTCCTGAGCATAAGTGTGACCTGAACCAGCTACCAGAAGCAGGAACCAAATTTTGAAAAGATTACATACGTTTATATTTCTTCTGCTCATTGCTTTTCACCCGAAAGCCGTTTAAAGTTTAAAGCATGGCAGGTCTCCTGGCTTACCTGGCTTTTAGTACCTTCCCATCTGCCGGTTGGCAAACAGTGGCGCGGGTTTAAAAGCACTGATCCACTTAGTGGTGGACCGGGTTCACAGTTGCGGGGACAGCTTCCGATTTCAACGGAAATTCCCTTTTTAATCCTTCAGCTTATTTACTGAATAGGAACCATAGTGCTAAAGTAGGATGTTGACCGGTTTAAACAAAGAAGGGTGCATATACTTTCTTGCAGAATTTTGATCTCAAAACATCACAAAAAAAGGTAGCAAAGGAGCTTAAAATGATACCTTTGCCCTCAATAATTGATTTAAGCAAAAAGGTTAGTCAAGTGAAATACCCAATGTACTTGCTGCATAAATTTCTGGTATGGCGAATAAAGCATATCAGCGACAGGAATTTTCTTATCTACCTGGGTATCATCATAGGTTTAGCTTCCGGGTTGGCTGCTGTAACCCTAAAATGGTCGGTGCATACGATCGGGCACCTATTAATGGACAGTGAGTTTTTCCAGTCAAATCGATTCCTATATATTGTTTACCCATTTATAGGTATCATGCTCACGGTACTTATTGCCAAGTACATTTTTAAGGACAAACTTGGGCATGGTATTACCAAAATACTGTATGTAATTTCCAAGCAATCGAGCATACTGAACAGGAACAGAATGTATACCCGAATGATAACCAGCGCAATAACGGTTGGTTTTGGCGGTTCCGTTGGACTGGAGGCCCCAATCGTGGTTACAGGCTCTGCCATTGGCTCTAACCTGGGCAGACTCATGCATTTGGGCTATAAGAAAAGAACACTTTTGATTGCATGTGGTGCAGCCGGGGCGATCTCTGCCATTTTTAATTCTCCCATTGCAGGTGTGATATTCGCCATTGAAGTGCTTTTGCCTGACGTAACAATTGCCATGTTTGTTCCTCTTCTTATTTCATCTGTTTTTGGATCACTTACATCTCATTCTCTTCTCGGTGACGAGATACTTTTTTCCTTCAAGTTGAAAGACAGGTTTTCGTTTAACGACACACCCTATTTTATTCTTTTCGGTGCTTTGGCCGGTCTGCTTTCGGTATATTTCATCCGGATTACCTTCCTTGTTGAAAGGAGGTTGTATAAAATAAAAAATCAGATTAGCAGAGCTGCTTTGGGTGGGGTTGGGCTTGGTGTTTTACTCTTATTTCTACACCCATTATACGGTGAAGGTTATTCCACTATCAAGACGCTCTTAAGTGGTGATGCATCACAGATTTTTACTGAAAGTATATTCTTTTCAGGCATAAACTCCCACTTAATGCTGCTTCTCTTCCTTGGGGCAATTGTACTTTTCAAACCGGTTGCATCTGCAATTACAATTGGTTCTGGAGGTAGTGGCGGTGTATTTGCTCCTTCACTCTTCTTTGGAGGTATCTTTGGATTTGTTTTTTCTTCTGTGGTTAACCTTATTGCAGGTGCTCCTGTTCTAAGTGTGAGTAATTTTACCCTGATGGGCATGAGTGGCATTATGAGTGGTGTGTTGCACGCTCCATTAACCGCCATTTTCCTTATTGCCGAAATTACAAGTGGTTATACTTTGTTTGTGCCCTTGATGCTTGTTTCTGCTATTGCCTATAGCACTACAACCTATTTTGAGCCCCACTCATTGTACTCCAGAAGTCTTGCCCGTTCCGGAGATCTTATTCCTAAAGACAAAGACAAATTGGTGCTCAGTGTGATCAATTTAAACAAGATCATTGAAACTGATTTACTGAAAATTTCTCCAACAGCTACTTTACGTGAATTGGTATCGCTTGTGCGCAGTTCAAAACGCAACATTTTTCCGGTTGTAAATGAGGATGGTGCCCTTGAAGGAATTGTTACGTTGGATGACATCCGGCAGATAATGTTTGATAGGGAAGCATATGACACCACGTTAGTGGAAGACCTCATGCATAGTCCACCAGACAGTGTGGGCTCTCAGGAAAATATGCAATCCGTTATGCGCAAGTTTGAGTCAACAGGTGCCTGGAATTTACCCGTTATTGACGATGGAAAGTATGTGGGTTTTCTTTCCAAATCAAGAATATTTAATACCTATAGAAACAAGCTTAGAAAGCAAAATATACAGGTATAAACTCAAATAATTCAATTGCTAACTTAAGGCTAATTTTATTACTTCCTCAAACAAAAAACGCTAATAATGAGGGGGTTAGCCAAAGTTGTCCACACATCATGAGTTTAAGAAAAACAAGACAATACGCTGACGTTCAGCAACTTATACCTTAACATTAAGATAATGTGGATAAATCACAAAAAATGTGTGTAACTAGTCCCAAAATGGGACTAACTTAAAATCTTCCTAAAATACTGGTTTCCTTTACAGAAAAACTGAATGAGGGGAATATTTTCAGCATCTGAGTGGTTAAGGTTAACCGGACGGTAAAAGTATAAATAAATATCTTTGGCAACAAAACAATTCCAGAGTTTTTCAACAATTTTTTGCTTGAAAAAACGAATTAACAATAAAGTCAACTTTTCTTTGAATAGTGCAATTATTAGCTTATTCAATATGAGCCATCATGCTTAGAATATCCTCTAAGTGAGTCCTATCGTTACTTAATCGTGGAACTTTGTTTTGACCACCAAGCTTGCCTCTCCGTTTCATCCATTCGTAAAATGTGCCTTGAGGAGCAACATGCACCTTGGGTGCAACCAATGCCAAATCGCTTTGACGCTTGGCTTCGTAGTCAGAATTAAGCGTTTTAAGAGTATCGTCCAGTGATTTGATAAATCTATTCAAATCATTGGGCTCTTTCAAAAACTCAATAACCCATTCGTGGCCTCCTTTACTCCTCGATTCCAGGTAAACGGGTCCTGCAGTAAAATTATCTATTACGGCTCCTGTTTCTTCACATGCCTTTGCAATGGCTGTTTCGGCATTTTCGATTACCAACTCTTCACCAAATGCATTGATAAAATGTTTGGTTCTGCCGGTTATCTTAATCCGGTAGGGATTGGTACTTGTAAACCGAACGGTGTCTCCAATATTATACCGCCACAGCCCGGCATTGGTTGTAATTACCATAGCATAGCTCCTGTCCTTTTCAACTTCCCATAATGGAATAGGCTCAGATTGGCTGTTGCCATATTGATCCATCGGTATGAACTCATAAAAAATACCATAATCAAGCATCAAAAGCATATCGTCCCTGTTCGGTTCATCCTGAATACCGAAAAAGCCTTCTGAGGCATTATAGGTATCGATATAGGCAAAATTGTTTGAGGGAATTAGCTCCTTGAAAAGATCTTTGTAAGGAGAAAATGAAACCGCTCCGTGAAAGAAGACTTCCAGGTTGGGCCATACTTCCAGAATGTGGGAGGCTCCTTTTAATTCCATAATGCGCTTTAAAACGAGCAATGTCCAGGTGGGCACCCCAACCATGCTGGTTACGTTTTCTTCGCAGGTTTCCTGTGCAATGCGCTCAAGCTTTTCTTCCCAATTTTCCAGTAAAGCCACTTCCTCACTTGGCGTTCGTACATACTTTGCCCATAAGGGCATATTCTGCATAATTACAGCAGATACGTCTCCGTAAGAAGATGCTCCATAAGGATCCAAAGGGTTTTTTTGATGGCTACCGCCAATGGACAAGCCCTTCCCTCCAAAGATCATGCTGTCCTCTTTGCTATTCACATAAATGGAGATCAGGTCCTTCCCCCCACTAAAATGGCTTTCCTCGAGCGCCTCCTGCGAAACGGGAATAAACTTGCTTCTATCGTTGGTAGTGCCCGATGATTTGGCAAACCAGGTTATGGTCGATGGCCATAATACATTTTGTTCCCCTTTCATGATGCGCTCAATGTAGGGAAACAATTCCTCATACGTAACAAAGGGTACCTGTTCCTGAAACTGTTCGTAGGTTTTGATGCCGGAATAGCCAAATTTTTTACCGTACTCGGTATTTCTTCCGTCTGAAATCAGTCGGTAAAGCACATCGCTCTGTACTTCGTGGGGGTAATTTCTAAAAAGCTCGATCTGACGAATCCGCTTTTTCATTACCCAATTAAAAAGTGAATTTAATAATGGCATTTCCCGGTAATGTCGCTAGATAAAAAAAATCAAAACTTGAGAAAAAACGAACTGTAATTATATTTTTCTTTTCAACTCAAAGTGCTTGCCCAGATACACCTTACGAACCTGCGGATCATTGGCCAGGTCTTCGGCAGAACCGGACTTTAGAAGTCTGCCCTCAAACATCAGGTAAGCTCTGTCGGTAATGGAAAGGGTTTCATTTACATTGTGGTCGGTTATGAGAATGCCAATGTTCTTGTTTTTTAGTTGAGCCACAATGGTTTGTATCTCCTCCACGGCAATGGGGTCCACCCCTGCAAACGGTTCATCCAACAGCACAAATTTGGGATCTACAGCCAGGGCACGCGCAATTTCCGTTCTTCTCCGCTCACCTCCGGAAAGCACTCCGCCCATATTTTTGCGTACGTGTTTAAGGCTAAACTCTTCTATAAGGCTTTCCATTTTTTCTTTCTGTGCTGCTTTTGGCAACTTTGTCATTTCCAAAACTGCCATTATATTTTCTTCAACCGTAAGCTTTCTGAAAACGGAAGCTTCCTGCGCCAGGTAGCCAATTCCCAGCTTTGCACGCTTATACATGGGTAAAGGAGTAATGTTTTCATTTTCCAAAAAAATCTCACCTTCGTTAGGCTTTATAAGGCCAACAATCATGTAAAACGAGGTGGTTTTACCCGCCCCATTGGGCCCCAATAATCCAACAATTTCTCCCTGGTTAACCTCCACACTCACATTGTCAACCACTTTGCGCTTTTTGTATTTCTTGACCAGATTTTCAGCCCGTAATATCATAGTTTAATTTATTCCGTAAACTTAATGTCTTTTAGTCGAAGCTGTATGCTTCGTATTCCTCTGAAATTATTTTCCTCGATGTTAAAGGCTATATCCATTTCCCTTTCCGCCAAATCCTGATCATAGAGCTCCGGCATACTGAACCCGATTGCATCAAACACTGCGCCATTTTGTTCGACACTTAGTTTTAAATGCGCCTTTTTTAAAAGCGTTGCTTTTAATACACGCACGTTTCTCACCATAAAGGTGGGCTGCATATTGCCCGGTCCAAAGGGTGCCATCTGATTCAACACCTCGAGAAATTTGTAGGTAATCAGGTCCAGGGTAATTTCAGCATCAATGGTGATATGTCTTCGTTCCTGCTCAGGAGTAATGGTAGAAGAAACTGCCTCCTCAAATGCGAGCACAAAGGCATCCAGGTTTTCCCGCTTTAAACTTAAGCCTGCAGCATATTTATGCCCTCCAAACTGATCCAGCCATTGGCTGCTTAACGTTATGGCCTCATGCACATCAAACCCTGATACCGACCGGGCCGACCCTGTTACCATTCCGTTCGATTCTGTCAACACAATGGTAGGCTTGTAATGCACATCCACACATTTGGATGCCACAATGCCTATTACGCCTTTGTGCCAATCCGGTTTGAACAAAACTGCCGATTTTCGGTTTTGGTATTCTTCATTATCAGCCATGATGGAAAGCGCTTCATGAGTGATCTCTTCCTGTGTGTCTCTACGGATCTGGTTTTTTGTGTTGATCAACGAAGCGATTCGATCCGCCTCGGCCGGGTAGTTGCTTACCAAAAGCGAAACCGCCTCATTGGCATGGCCAATTCTGCCGGATGCATTGATGCGGGGTGCTATACCAAACACTACGTTACCCACATTTAATGGAGGCGTTAGCCCAGCCACTTTTATTAAAGCCTGCAAACCTACACCCGGCCTATTATTCAGCTTTTCCAAACCATAATAACAAAGTATTCTGTTTTCTCCTGTGATGGGAACAATATCGGCAGCAATACTTACCGCCACCAAATCAAGGTACTCAAAAAGCAAGCTTTCATCCCACGCCATTTTTGCAGTAACCGCCTGAAGCAATTTAAATCCCACCCCGCAACCTGAAAGCTCTTTGTAGGGATAGTCGCAATCTGGCCGCTTAGGGTCCAATACTGCATTTGCATTAGGCAGTGACTCCCCGGGAGTATGATGATCGCATACGATGAAGTCCATTCCCTGCTCTCTTGCATGCGCAATAGGTTCATGGCCTTTAATGCCACAATCCAAACTTACAATGAGCTTAAAATTATTTTTATGCGCCCATTCCACTCCTTGCATGGATACGCCATACCCCTCTTCATAACGATCTGGAATGTAATAATCGAGTTTTTTGTGATAGTTGGATAAATACCTGTAAACCAACGCTACCGAAGTAGTTCCGTCCACATCGTAATCTCCGTAAATCAGGATTGGTTCCTGGTTTTGAATTGCCTTGCTAATCCTTTCTGCTGCTGTGTCCATATCCTTCATTAGGTATGGACTATGCAAACTATTTAAGGAAGGACGAAAAAAGGTTTTTGCAGAATCGAAATCGGTTATTCCTCTTTGAAGAAGCAAAGCGGAAGCAACCGGGTTGGTGTTTATTGCCTTCGAAAGCTTCTGTATTTCAGCATCTTCAGGCAATGGCTTAATATCCCAGATTACTTCATTTTGCATAGCCAACAAAGGTAGCCATTTGGTAAGCCTGGGTCAAGATTTTTTAAGTTAGAAATAAAAAACCCCGGCCTAAACCGGGGCTAATTCATGTAATAAAATGTAAATTATTACTGCTTCACCAATTCAAGTTTTATTGTTATTTCAACTTCTTCGCCAACAGTCCAGCCACCCTGCTTGGTCTTGGCATTCCAGGCAACTCCATAATCCATTCTATTTAAAGAGCCTTTTACTATAAAACCGGCCCTTGTATTACCATAGCCATCTTCTGCTTGCCCTCCATATTTTACAGAAAGCGTAACTGGCTTAGTTACTCCTCTCATTGTGAGGTTACCTTTAAGTTCATACTCATCACCTTTCTTTTTCTTGAATGAAGTGCTTTCAAAGCTCATAGTAGGATACTTTTCAACAAAGAAAAAATCTTCACTTTTCAAGTGTCCGTCCCTTTTCTCATTGTCTGTGCTAATGCTGGTAATATCTACTGAAAAAGTAATTTTCGCGTCTGAAAAATCGTCTTTAGAAGTTACCATTTCCCCTTCAAATTTCTTGAAAGAACCATCTACTTCTGAGATAACAAGGTGTTCAACTGTAAAATTAACCTTAGAGTGAACCGGTTCAACCACCCAGGTTGTTTGTGCCTTTGCATTCAGGAACCCTGTTCCTGCTAATGCCATTAACAATATTTTTTTCATGATCTATTTTTTTAGTACTCAACCTAAATTTTTATACATGCAAAATTGAAGACACAAAAATTCGTGTGCATTCACCTATGTTAATTAAGGGATTTTGAAATGAAAATTATTAACGAGCGTTTTCGGCTATCTTTTTCCTAATCCTGCTCAATGATTGAGGCTTGATACCCAGGAAGGAGGCCAGGTAGTGCTGGGGCACACTTTGTGCAATCTCGGGCTTCTCTTTTATCAGGTTTAAATATCGATCTTCGGCAGATTCACTGTAAATGTGCGATATTCTACGCTGATGATGCACAAGTGCATTTTGAGTAAGTAATCTGAAGAATCTTTCAAACACGGGAATTTCATCACAAGCCCTTTCATGGTTTTCATTGGACATCAAAAGAAGTTCACTCTTTTCAAGTGCTTCAATGGTAAAAACTGCTGGTTCTTTCGATAAAAAACTATAAAGATCTGATATCCAATGCCCCTCAATAGCTATTTGAACCACATGCTTTTCTCCTTTAGTATCTATTGAATAAGAGGCAAGAACCCCCTTTAGAACAAAAGCCTGATAACGGGCCACCTGACCGGACCTTATAAAGAATTCACCTTTCTCGATGGTTCTTGGCGTGGTGAGAGCTACAAAGCGATCAAGGTCAGCAGAATCTATATCAACTTTTAAAGAAATGTGCTTTTGTAAGATGTCAAGCTTATCCATGCAAAGCAAAGATACGCACAACACCCAGCAAAGTTTAAACTAAGCCTCAAACACCATGTTGTACAGGCGCTCTACTTCGCCTTGCATCTCAGGCATTGAAATGTACTTGCTTTTACGTATGTACTCACGGCCTTCAAAAAACACAAGAATAGTTGGATTACCGAATACATTGTACTTTCCGGCCAGTTCAGGGTGTGTTACCGTATCAACCACCACCATCTCCATCTGCGGAAAGGCTGCTTCCATTAGATCAGATACCTTGGGGCGCAATGCTTTACAAGGTGCACAAAAATCGTTTTTAAAATACACTAGTATACCCTGAGTATCATTAATCTTTTGTTCTAGTTCCTGAGGTGTCATCCCTTTAAAAAATTTGCTGTGCAAAGGTAATAGAGCTACCCTTAGTGAATGTAATTTATATCACTTATACCAAAAAATGGATTATAACAACTCTTGCAACTACTGCTTCACCTCCCAGTACTCGGGGCGGGTATCTTCATTAACCTGGTTGTAATACGCAGGGGAAACTTTTCTGCCGTCTTTTGTTTTGAGAAGAAACTTATAAACTGCAAGAACCGGATTAAACGTTATATCGGTAACACCAATTGAATATGTTGTCGGGTCTTCTTCTGTTTTTTTCTTATCCTCTTCAAAATGTACGGTGTAACCGTTGAATTCAAGAAGATCCTTCAAAAAATCGACTCTTTCTTTTGAAATGCCGGCTTCCACTACTTTGCAGCGAACTTCGTTTATTTCTTTTTCCAAATGTTTTCCAGAATCAAGTGCCATTTTACAAATCAATTATAGTCCAAAACTAACGGCCTGCACCCAGTCGAACACAGGGCTGTAGAAACCAATCAACAAAATACCTAGTACACTGATCACAAGACCAATTCTGGCCAAGCCGTCTCCATTAATCGCTTCAATTGGGTTTTCAGAACGGTTTATGAACATGGCTTTTACTACCATCAAGTAGTAATACAATGATATGATTGTATTAAGTACTGCGATTAATACCAACCAATAATGTCCCTCTCCCGCTGCTGCCGCAAACAGGAAGAACTTGCCAAAGAAACCCGCTACCGGTGGTATACCCGCCAATGAGAACAACGCCAGCATCATTACCAAGCTTAAGCGTGGGTTGGTTTGATAGAAACCATCATAATCGTTCATATTTACCTTATCGGTAGCGTTTTTAACCATTGCAACCACTCCAAAGGCACCCAGGTTAGAGAATACATACACCAGCACAAAGTATATAACTGTAGCCATCCCGTACTGGGTTCCGCTTATCATACCTAACAGGATGAACCCTGCCTGCGCAATGGAAGAAAATGCCAAAAAGCGTTGCATATTCTGTTGCCTCAAGGCAAACAGGTTACCTAATGTCATGGTCAAAATAGCCAACACATACATTAATGGTTGCCATGCGAGCACCATTTCTTTAAATACCGTGAAAAGAAGTGTAACCAAAATAAATACGGAAGCTCCTTTGGAAACCACTGAAAGGTAAGCCGCCACATTGGTAGGCGAACCCTCGTACACATCGGCTGTCCAAAGATGGAAAGGTACCAATGAGATTTTGAAGGCCA
>JAGQYI010000008.1 GCA_020436165.1 Cyclobacteriaceae bacterium
TACGATCTCGATAGCTTAAATCGTTATTCTACCTATTGGGAAGATGTGCGCGAGATCTACTACCCGTTCGAGTCGGGATTGAAGGCAGGAACGGCAGAAGTGTACGACCATGAAATAGCCGGAGGACAGTACTCAAACTTGCGTCCGCAGGCTGTTGCACTGGGTTTAGAAACCCAGTTTGAGAAGATCAAAAAGAACTATGCCATTGTCAATAAGATGTTTGGCGACATTGTGAAGGTAACGCCCTCTTCCAAAGTGGTGGGCGACATGGCCTTGTTTATGACGGCAAACAGTTTGACAGAGGAAGACATTATGACCCGTGGTGAAAGCTTATCCTTCCCCGATTCGGTCGTTAGTCTCTTTAAAGGCGAACTGGGGCAACCCTATGGCGGTTTCCCGGAAAAGCTGCAAAAGATCGTGCTGAAAGGTGACAAGCCATTTACCGACCGACCCAATTCACATATTCCGCCCATCGATTTTGAAAAAGAGATGAAGGCGTTTCAGGAGAAATTTGGCGACCAGGTAGGCGAGCTCGATTTCATCTCATACAAACTTTATCCAAAGGTTTTTGAAGAGTATTACAATGCACGCAACACCTACGGGAATGTACGCCATATTCCTAGTATTCCATTTTTCTATGGCTTAAAACCGGGCGAAGACCTGATGGTACCTATTGGAAAAGGAAAAGTACTGATGATTACATTCCTGTACCGGTCTGTACCGGATGAGAATGGAATGTGCAAGGTTTCGTTTGAACTGAATGGCCAGACACGCACCCTTACCGTGAAAGACGAAAGTGTGAAGGTGGATAAGATTTCCCACAAAAAGGCCATTGAACCGAACCAAATCGGAGCGCCCTTACAAGGCAGGTTAAGTAAAGTGCTTGTAAGCGTGGGAGATGAAGTGGAGGAAAACGATGTGCTTTTTGTGATCGAGGCAATGAAAATGGAAACCAACGTGGCCGCCACAGGCACCGGAATTGTAAAATTAATTCCGCTGAAAGAAGGAGAGTTGGTAGAACAGGATGATATGATCATTGAGATGGAATAGTTACTAGTGAAACGTCATCCCCATGAGGGCAGGAATCTTTTCAATTGTAACGTCTTAATAAAAGAGTGTCATCGTTGCTTTTTAGCAAACACTTTCTTACCTTATATCCTTATTTTTTAAGTGATTATACAATTAGACTATTATCTAAGCTATGGGAACTTTCGTAGTAATTGTGGTTATAATTATTGTAATAGTTTTTGCAGTAAATATCAGCAAGGGTAGAGCGCAGGCAAATGAAGAAAGATTGATTGAAAATTATACTTCGGGAAACTATGATGAAGTGATCAAGTCGCTTTCAAAAAAAGAATTTGGTATTACCTCTGATAAGTTGATGATGTTAGCTGATTCTTATTTTAAAACAGGAGATTTCGAAAATGGAAGTAAGTACATGAAAGAGGCAGAACAGGAAAGCACTCCATATAGAAGAAACGAGATATATAAACTATGGGGATTAGCACTTTACAATGAAAAAGATTATGAAGGGGCAATAAGTATGTTGCAGAAATATGATCAGGATGAAATTAAGGAAGATGCCAAACAATTTAATTCGTACGATGTACCAAAATTATTGGGGGTATCATTTATGGCTCTTGAAGAATGGGAGTTAGCAATTAATGCTTTTAAAAAAGCTCCGCTAGGTGCAAAAAATCAAAACAGTGAATTGGCCATGCTTAATGAACTTACTGGTGATTGCTACAAGGAACTAGGGAAAGCAGCAATGGCAAAAAAACATTACAATTTAGCTCTTACCACAGAATACAAAAAATCAATAAAAAATAAGATAAAGGAAATAGAATAACCCCTGTTTAGAATTTGCTACACTTTTTTACCTCTTACTTTGTACCTTTAACTAGCCCGAGAAGGCCTAACAAGGTACGCTATGCTAAACGATCCTGTATTTAAAGGAAACCCTTCACTTTATGTTTTCCTGCCCATGTACTACACCGTGTGGTGCGATGCGGTTCTTACTCCTACTGAAATAACCACCATCCACGATTTGCTGGAGAAGCAATCGTGGCTTACCAAGGAAGAAAAAGACTTTCTGTACGCCCAGCTGGATCCGGGTTCGCCTCCGGCACCTGAAGAATTGAAAAACTGGCTGGAGGAAATTCATAAAGTGGCCAACCAGTCAAGTGCAGACAGCAAAATGGGGCTTGCCGAAATGGGCCTCCAGCTTGCTAAGTTGCATGGGGCCAACAACAGGATACCTGCATCTGCAAAAAAATCTCTGCTTGAGATGGAAGCCACTCTGGGTGTGATTAGTGGTGAAGCCACATTTAGTTATAATGCAGCCGAGCGCAAGACCATCACCGGGCAACAGGCCACAAAGGCTTCATTCGATGTTGCCAGGATGGCCGCTCTTCTTGATGGACATCAGGCAGAGCTCATTGGCAGAGTAAAAACGGTGATTTCCGATCCGGTCTTCAACTATCCGGAGGATGTAAGGTTGGAGGAATACAGAGAACTTACGCTTAAGTGGTGCAAGCTGCTGGCCGATCAGGGCTTTGGCGCACAAGCGTACCCTGAAGCGTTTGGGGGTAAGGACGATATGGAAGGCTACTTTACCATTATGGAAGCCATTAGCTATCGGGATCTGAGCATGGTGATAAAATTCGGGGTGCAGTTCGGTCTCTTTGGCATGAGTATTTACTTTCTGGGAACCGAAAAGCACCATAAGAAGTACCTGAATAAAACAGGTACGCTGGAACTGCCCGGCTGCTTTGCCATGACGGAGACCGGACACGGATCGAATGTGAAAGGCATTTTAACGACTGCTACCTATAACCACCAGGACGACACATTTACCATTCATACACCGGATGAAATAGCCCGAAAGGAATACATTGGTAATGCGGCCCTACACGGGCAGATGGCTACGGTTTTTGCCAAACTGATTCTGAAGGGTAAAGATTACGGAGTCAACGCTTTTCTTGTGCCCATACGTGATGAGGAGGGTAAAACGATGAAAGGCGTTACCATAAAAGATTGCGGTCCTAAGATGGGCCTGAACGGTGTGGACAATGGAGTGATCTATTTTAATAAGGTAACAATACCCAAAGAAAACATGCTGGACCGGTTTGCCAGCGTGGATGAAGCGGGCCAGTTTACCAGCCCCATTGCCAGCGACAACCGCAGGTTCTTTACCATGCTGGGCACCCTGGTGGGTGGCCGTATTGGTATTCCACGGTCGGCCAACAGCGCCTCTAAGTCGGGGCTTGCCATAGCCATAAAATATGCCGACCAGCGCAGGCAGTTCGGCCCTGACCATGCACCGGAAGTGCCCATTCTGAATTACCGTACCCACCAGCGCAGATTAATGCCACTGCTGGCAACAGTATATGCGCAGCATTTTGCGCTGCAGTACCTTACACAGCGGTTTCTCAATCGAACCGAAGACCAAATGCAGGAAATTGAAGCCCTGGCTGCAGGCCTCAAGGCCTTTACCACCTGGAACACCACGCATACCTTGCAGGAGTGCCGGGAAGCGTGCGGAGGCAAGGGCTATCTGGCTGAAAACCGGATAAGCGCCCTAAAAAATGATACCGATGTCTATACCACATTTGAGGGCGACAATACGGTGCTCATGCAACTGGTGGCCAAGAGCAGACTTACCGAATTCAAACATGAGTTTAGCAACATCAACTTATTTGGGATATTGAATTATGTGGCCTCGCAGGCAAAAACCTCGCTTACAGAACTGAATCCTTTGGTGATACGCAAAACAGATGAAAACCACCTGATGGACCCGGAGTTCCATCTCAGCGCTTTTCAGTACCGCGAACGCGATATTCTAACCTCAGCCGCCCGCAGGCTTAAAAAACATCTGGATAGTGGCATGGATTCGTTCGATGCCTTTAACCAAACGCAATATCACCTGGTAAATGTGGGGCATGCTTTTGTAGAGCGTGTGGTGCTGGAGCAGTTCATGGCACAAGTAGAGCGCACCGAAGATGCACAAAACAAAACGATACTTAAAAAGTTATGCGCACTGTTTGCGTTGTCGCAAATTGAAAAGAACAAAGGCTGGTACCTCGAACATGGCTACATGGAAGGCGTGAAGACCAAAGCCATTCGCAAGCTGATCAATAAGTTATGCTGGGAAGTTCGGCAGGATGCCGTGCCACTGGTAGAGGCGTTTGCCATACCCGATAGCTGCCTGGCGGCACCTATTGCCCTTAATTGATGTAGCTTTAGAGGCGTTGATGTCCACGAATAGCGTGGGCTGCTTGAGGCCAAAGGGGAGGGAGCCTTAAAGGTAAGCTTGTGTGTTTCGAGCGGAAAGCAGACTTTATTCGTGGTGCCTTTTTCTTTTGGGCATGCCTTCCTATCGCAGTCAGGCAAAAGAAAATGAAGAGTATTTACAAAACTTAGTGTGTTTGAATTACTAGTACCTTTTCATTTTTTGGCTTGACCCAAAAAACGAAACAAAAAAAGTCAAGGCACTGAGAAAATAAGCTAAAATTTTCTCTAAATCTCTAAAATTTAAAAACTCGTTCGCCAATTATCGGACTCAAACAATTTAAATTTTTACAAGATTTCTCGCCAATTTTTTACTTGCCTTTGCAAGCAAACGCTATTTTCTCAAGGCCGAAATTCCTAAACCCTTGTTTTTATTGGTTATTAATTTAGTGAGACCTACTTTACAATCACCTCACCATTCAGGTTGGTGGTCAGCACTGAGCTCATGTAATCGAAATAGGGGCGAAGAGTGAGGAATGTTTCCACTACCTTGTCCTGAAAATCGGGTTGGGTTACTTCCGCATCAGTAAAAGATCGCATTACATAGAATTGTTTCTTACGGATCTGATCAATAGCCGGGTGGTCGGCACTAAAGCCTTTGGGAGCGGTTTTAACTTCTTCACCCATAAGTTCACCAAAGAGGCTTTTGAATTTTTTATTGTCAAGAATGGCCCGAATCTCCGAATTGTTTTGCTCAAACTCTCTGCGTATGCGCAGCAAGTCGGTTGGGCTGGGACCATAAAAACCACCCCCAACTTTTGTGTGCCCCGGTTGCACCGATAGGTAATACCCGCCTCTCAACATTGGCTCAGCCCGCTTAAACGACCCTGCAAACCATGACTTATAAGGAGTCTTATCTTTTGAAAAACGGACATCGCGATAAATACGAAATACCTTGTGACTTTCTATATCATCTGTTGCACGTAAGCGATCGGCCACTTCTGCAAAAAAGGTCTTCATAGTTTTCTGATGCTCCTGGAACGTAGCCTTGTGGGCTTCGAACCACTCTTTGTTATTGTTTTGTTCCAGGTCCTTCAGGAATTGGATAAGGTCTTTGGAGATTGTCATAGTAAGTGGAGTAACTAAGGTTCTAAGATAAAAGTTCATTTTTGTGCATCCAAGAATAATTATCTTTGAGATGTATGAGTACAATCCACATTAAACCTTTCAAAGAACTCACCCTTCACGATCTCTATAGTTTTCTCAAGCTTCGGGTTGATATTTTTGTGGTGGAACAAAACTGCCCCTACCCGGAGCTGGACGGGGCAGATGAAAAAGCGATACACCTATATATAAAGGAGGACGATGGGGTAATTGCCTACCTGCGAATCATCCCTTCCAAAACCGGAACAGCACGCATTGGCCGGGTGGTAACAAAAATAGAGCACAGAGGCAAAGGCTTATCCAGCCAATTAATGAAGCGGGCCATGGAATACATTCGGGAGCATTACCCGGAAGATACCATGATTTTGTCTGCCCAGGAGCACCTGCAACATTTCTATGCAAGCTTTGGCTTCAAACCTGTTTCTGAAGTGTATCTAGAAGACGGTATTCCTCATGTGGATATGGAGTTCAAAAATCAGTAATTTCTGCCTACCGTCCATAACAAAAGTCATTGTGGATTCCTTTTGATGCAATTAGTTTTGGGTAAACAAAATTTAACCCCAATGAAGAGAGTACTCCTATTGGCAGGCTTACTCGTTACGAGTGTCCTAGGCTTTGCACAAAAACAAATAACTGTTGAAGATATTTATGGAAAAGGAACGTTTCGTTCCCGCTCGGTATATGGTATCAACTGGATGAACGATGGCCGTTACTATTCGGCCCTGAGAGGCAATGCCATTGTTAAATTCGATGTTACTTCAGGTGAAGAGGTAGAGACTATTTTGGATGGCAATACACTGAATCCGGGAATTCAGATAGCATCGTATGAGTTTAATGCAGACGAGCGATACATTGTTTTGTTAACCGATAGGGAATCGATCTATCGAAGGTCGTACACCGCTATTTTTTATTTGTACGATCGTGACACGAAAACATTGCGCAAACTGGATGATGATAGAATTGCCTACGCAACAGTGTCTCCGGACGGAACCAAAGTGGCTTACACTAAAGACAATAACCTGTACTATGTAAACCTTGCTGACATGTCTCGTGTTCAGGTTACATCCGATGGGGAGAAAAACAGTATTATCAACGGAAGCACCGATTGGGTGTATGAAGAGGAGCTTTCCTTTACAAAGGCCTTTTTCTGGTCACCAGACAGTAAAAAGCTGGCTTATTACCGTTTCGATGAAACCGAAGTTCCTGAGTACACTTTACAATACTGGAACCATGGACAGTTGTATCCTGAAAACTATACCTATAAATATCCCAAAGCCGGTGAGAAGAATTCTGAAGTTCAGATTTTAGTTTATCATCTTGACTCCAGGAAAAAGGTAAATGTAGATATTGGAAATGAAAAGGATATCTACATCCCCCGAATGAACTGGACCTATGATCCGAATGTACTTTCAGTTCGGAGGATGAATCGTTTGCAGAACAAATTAGACATCTTACATGCCAATGCAGATACCGGGGCTACCAAACTCATCATTCAGGAGAAATCGGACACCTATGTGGATGTTGAGCTGACAGATGACCTAACATATTTGAAAGATGGGAAACATATTCTTCTTTCCAGCGAAAGGGATGGCTACAAACATTTTTATTTATACACCATTGATGGTCAGCTGGTTCGGCAAATCACTAAAGGTAATTGGGAGGTAGCTTCGTTTGTTGGTGTGGACCAAAACAGTAAAACTCCCATAATCTATTATACCTCTAAAGAGGAGTCACCTTTGCAAACCTATTTCTATTCTATTGATCTTAATGGGAAAAATAAGCGTAAGCTCTCCACGCATACAGGGGTTAACCGTGTAAACATGAGCAACGATTTCCAATACTATATTAACTATTTCAGTAATAGCACCACGCCTAATACGGTTGAGTTGTATGCAACCAGGGGTAATAAGATGATAAAAGTGTTGGAAGACAATGCTCGATTAAAAGAAGCGGCCAAAGAATATGGACTGGTGGACAAAGAGTTTTACACGTTTACCAATGAGACAGGTGATGTGCTCAACGGATATATGCTGAAACCAAGGGACTTCGATCCGAACAAGAAGTATCCGGTGCTGATGTTCCAGTACTCTGGTCCGGGTTCACAAAATGTAACAGATTCGTGGGGAGGAAGCAACTATTACTGGCATCAGATGCTGGTTCAAAAAGGAATCATAGTTTCGGTGGTTGACGGAAGAGGAACCGGTGGAAGAGGAGCGGAGTTTAAAAAGCAGACCTATAAGAAACTGGGACGCCTGGAAGTAGAAGATCAGATTGCTTCTGCTAACTACCTGGCTAGCCTGCCTTACGTAGATGGTTCGCGAATAGGTATCTGGGGATGGAGCTTTGGAGGATACATGTCCTCATTGGCCATGATGGAAGGTGCCGATGTGTTTGCAATGGGTATTGCAGTTGCTCCTGTTACTTCATGGAGGTACTACGACACTATATATACAGAGCGTTTCCTATCCACCCCTCAGTTGAATCCTGAAGGATATGATGACAACAGTCCGACAACCGTTGCAGATAAGTTAAAAGGAAAGTTTCTACTGATACATGGAACGGGTGATGACAATGTGCACTTTGAAAATGCCGTAGCACTACAGGATAAGTTGATAAGTGAGGGAAAACAGTTCAGCTCGTTTTACTACCCTGACAGGGCGCATGGTATTTATAAGGACAATGCGCGTGTACACTTGTTTACTATGATGACCAATTTTGTGCTGGATAACCTACAGCAACCACAATACCCACATTTAATTAACAAATAATGTGGATAACCTTGTGCATAAATAGGGTATAAAATTGTTGGTAAGTTGTTGAAAACTAGGCAATTATTTTTTGGGATTGAATAGAAAAACTGTACTACCTTAGTGATTACCAAGTGAGGGATAAACGACTGAAATAACCCTACAAACGTAAGTGTCGATTAATGCAAAAGTGGTAATAGGTCTAACAGCTATAACATGAGTTACCAGAAGCGCAAGCGGAAAGTAACAGGCATTATGAAGAGATTTGAAACTTTCGGGTAGCAACATCTCAAGACTTTATGACCAACCAGTTGGGCGCTAAATTTGAAAACGCAAGTGATCTCATTTAGTGTTTAGTCAAACAAAACTTGGCACAAAGCAATTACTCCGGTAATTGTGGAGTGAGAGCGGAAGTTAGTTCTAATTTATTAGGATTGCCTTCCGCTTTTTTTTGATGCAAGCTTTAGTTCTATACCTAATAGCTGAAAACACCAAAAAAATGTGAAGGTTTTAGGCTCATTTAGGAGATGCTCTTTCTCCCCTTCCTTATTTTCTTATCTTTGACGTTTTATTTTAAAGCAGCCACATGACGTTTGAATCTATAATTGATACATTAAACAGTTGGGTATGGAGTAATTACCTGGTAGCACTTTGTTTGGGAGCCGGTATTTACTTTTCAGTTTCCACTCGCTTTTTACAGGTGCGGTACATAAAAGAAATGCTCCGACTTTTGTTTAAAGGCAAATCTTCACAAAAAGGAGTTTCCTCTTTTCAGGCGTTCGCAATAGCTATATCAGGCAGGGTAGGAACAGGAAATATTGCAGGGGTTGCCACAGCCATTGCTATGGGTGGCCCCGGAGCCGTTTTCTGGATGTGGGTGATTGCTTTTCTTGGGGCCTCATCGGCTTATGTTGAGGCAACCCTGGGCCAGATTTACAAGGAGGTAAAGGGAGGAGAATACAGAGGTGGGCCTGCTTACTATATTGAAAAAGGGTTAGGAAGTAAATGGTATGCTGTTTTGTTTGCCTTTACAACCGTATTGAGTATGTCCATCTTTTTGCCGGGTGTACAATCCAATAGCATTTCTGCAAGTATGAAGAGTGCATTCAATATTCAGGACATAGCGCTATTTGGCGATTTTAACCTGAATATTGTTGGCTTACTAATCATCGTTGCCCTTAGCCTGATCATTTTTGGAGGCGTTAAGCGAATAGGTAAGGTGGCCGAAGTGGTAGTTCCCTTTATGGCGCTCTCTTATATTTTAATGGCCGTGGTAATTATATTTATTAACATACAGCATGTACCTGGTGCAATTGCATTGATTATAAAATCAGCTTTTGGAGCAGAGCAGGCATTTGCAGGCATCTTAGGTATGGCCATTAGCTGGGGTGTTAAGAGGGGTATTTACTCAAACGAAGCCGGACAAGGTACGGCTCCGCATGCTGCTTCTGCAGCAGAGGTGTCGCATCCTGCCAAGCAGGGGTTGGTGCAAGCATTTTCTGTTTATGTAGATACACTGTTTGTATGTACCGCTACTGCCTTCATGATTCTCTTCACGGAACAATACAATGTGGTAAATCCGGAAGGTGGCTTTATTGTAGAAAATTTACCGGGTGTTGCTTTTGGTCCTGAGTATACACAGCATGCGGTGGCTCTCGATTTTCCTTCCATTGGTAAAGCTTTTGTAGCCATATCACTTTTCTTTTTTGCCTTTACTACTATTATGGCGTACTACTACATGGCGGAAACCAACGTAGCCTATCTGGATAAAAGCGGTAACAAGAAATATATGGTTACTATACTACGTGTAGTTATTCTGGCAACCACTTATTATGCAACTACCATAACGGCAGGCGCGGTTTGGTCGTTAGGTGATATTGGTGTTGGATTAATGGCCTGGTTAAACGTAATTGCTATTCTGCTTCTTCGCAAACCGGCATTTAAGGCACTTAAAGATTACAGTGAACAACTTAAAGCAGGTAAGGATCCTGTTTTTAATTCCACCAAACTTGGTATTAAGAATGCTTCTTTCTGGGAGAACAAAGGTGTGGATACCAACTAGTTAAAAATGAATTAAAAGTTGGCGTTTGGTCAAAAACACATGGTTTGAGTACTTAAAAAATTGAATTTTATTTTATTATTACGATATTAAATTTTGTCATTATCAAAACCTATGCATCTTTTTAAAAGTTACCTCACTGTTCTAGGGATCGTAGCGGCTACTGTTGTTGGATATTCACAGGATATTCAATGGGCTTCTAAGGTAATTGAGTTTTCATCGGAGCTCACCCCAGTTCAATATTCGGCAGAACAGGTACTCGGTAAACCGAACGTGTTACCAGCGGCCGGAGAAAGTCCTTCAGCCTGGACCCCGGACAGACCAAACAGTGTCGAATTTCTGAAAGTTGGATTCGATAATCCTATTCAAATACGTCAGATTGTTATTGCTGAGTCCTACAGTCCTACGGCAATTACGGCAGTGTATGCCTACGATGTATCCGGACAGGAACACTTAATAAATAATTTTAGTGCATCGAGCATTCCTTTAAAAGGGAGGCTTTTCAGCATTATTATGAACCAGACATCCTACAAGGTTGCAGCAGTAAAAGTGGTGTTCGATGGCTCAACAGTACCGGAATATTACAGTATTGACGCCATAGGGATATCTGCTTCTGCTAAACCAACAAATGTGGAGGTTGAAATAATGGAGAACCTGAATACCAACTTGTTGGCGGAGCGCTTGAGCGATAATGTGAACAGTCCTTACACAGAGTATAAACCGCTTCTTTCACCAGATGGAAGAACCTTGTATTTCAGCAGGAAGAACCATCCGGACAATATTGGGGGAGTGGCTGATGATGAGGACATTTGGTATTCTGAAATGGACTCTACCGGAGAATGGAAAGAAGCCGTAAATATTGGAAGACCATTAAATAATTCATCTCCTAACTATGTTTGTTCTGTTACTCCAGATGGCAACTCTATTGTTTTGTTGTTGGGTAACCAATACAGCGATAAGGGAAGGGAGAAGATGAAGGCCGGAGTTTCTATAAGCTCTAAAGAGGGTGATCAATGGACCAAGCCTTTTAATCTGATTATTGATAATGACTATAATTACAATGAGAAGGCGAACTATTTTTTAGCCAATAATAGGCAAGTGTTATTGCTTTCGGTTGAAAGGGATGACTCCTACGGAGCGCGTGATCTATATGTTAGCTTTTTTAAAGAAGACAGCACGTGGAGCGAACCACTGAACCTTGGCAAGACAATAAATACGGCTGGAGATGAAGCTTCTCCGTTTCTTGCAGCAGACGACAAAACCCTGTACTTTTCTACCAATGGGTTAAGAGGATATGGAGGGCAGGATATTTACGTTTCCACCCGCCTTGACGATACATGGACCAACTGGTCTGAGCCTTTGAATTTGGGCCCGGACATAAACTCTGACAAAGAAGACCTTTTCTTTAACATTCCACTCACCGGTAATTATGCATATTATACCCAGGAAGTAGGAGAAGATAACGCGGACATCTTTAGGGTAGAATTACCTTTGAGGGTAATGCCGTCTGATGTAGTAGTAATAAGAGGCAGGTTGCTCGACAAAGAGACAGGTGAGCCTATTGAGGCAAAAATAATCTATGAAAAGCTCCCTGAAGGCACAACTGCCGGCATTACCAAATCGCATAAAGGAACGGGTAATTATGAAATTGTATTACCCAAGGGATACAAGTATGGATACAGGGCAGAAGTGCAAGGCTATCTGCCTATCAATGAAAACATTGATCTGACGGACGATGCTGCGGTTGCTACTGGAGAATTTAGTGCAGATATGTACATGGTACCAGAAAAAGTAGCCGCTGTAATTACGCTGAATAATATCTTCTTTGATTTCGACAAATCAATTTTAAAACCTGCATCTTTTCCAGAGCTGGACAGGCTTGCAGAATACTTAGCTAAAAATGCTTCGGTTAAAATTGAAATAAGGGGATATACCGATAACACAGGCCCTGAAGAGTACAACATGGGGTTGTCTGAAAGAAGAGCTAATGCAGTATATAAATATTTAATTGGTAAAGACATTCCTGCAAACAGGTTGTCGGTTAAATGGTTTGGTGAAAACAACCCAGCCGAATCGAATACAACCCTGGTGGGTCGAAGAGCTAACAGAAGGGTAGAATTTGAAATTTTAGAAAAATAGTAAAATGAAAAAATACATAGTTTTTCTTGGTTTGATTGCCCTTTCGATGGCAGGGATGGCTCAATCTTCAGAACCTGACAGCCTGGTTACTTACAAGGCTATTATTGTAGATAAGTTTTCAGGTGCTCCTATTTCGGGGGTAAGTGTGGAGTATAAAAAATTACCTTATCAGTCAGAAATAGGATTGCTAAGTACTGATGCCAATGGTGAATTCGATGCCTATTTCAGGGCTCGTGAGTCCTATTCATTACAGCTTTCCTACAAAGGGTATCTTTCATTGTCTGAAGTTATTCAGCCATTAGAGCATGCCGATGCCAACCTGGTAAGGGTTGATACTTTTAGTATGCGGCCTGGTGGGGTAGGAAGTGTGTTGGCTCTTCAGAATCTTAATTTTGAGCAAGGAAAATCCAAAATCACACAGGATTCATTTGAAGAGTTGAACAATTTGGTAAACCTGTTAAAAGAATCTCCCAATATGGTTATCCAGCTGGAAGGTCATACGGATTTTCGGGGGTCTCCAACAGCCAACCTTGAGCTTTCTGAAGACAGGGTAAAGGCAGTTAAGGATTACCTTGTTTCCAATGGAATTAACACTGACAGGATTATGACCAAAGCGTTTGGTGGAAGTCAACCTATAACCACTGAAAATACTGCCGAAGCGCGCGCTAAAAACAGGCGTGTGGAGGTAAGAATATTAAGCGAATAGATATTTCCTAACCTAATATGCGCTTAAGATCTGCTGGCGAATAGTTAACAGACTTAAGCGTTTTTTTATCTCCATCCCTGTACACTAGAAATTTGCCATCAGCTTTCTCGATGTGGGCTGAAAACCCGCGATTTTTATAATGGGTTACTGTTTGCTCAGCTTCTTCCATACTATCGCATGCCTTGCTCATATTGGATCGTTGTACCTCATTAAATAGCTCCACAAATTTTTCTCCCATGCCAAATTCTAAAACCGCTCCTGAAAGCACATATTGAATGTCGCAAAGGGCATCTGCCACTTCTACAAGGTCGTTGTTTTCAATGGCTGCTTTCAGTTCATTAAGCTCTTCCTGTAATAACGAAACTCTAAGCTCGCATCTTTTTTTGTCCGGTATCTGAGGAGAAGCAAGAATTGGATGCCTGAAAGTTTTATGAAATTCTGCAACCTGATTTAGTGAGTCAATTTTATCCATAGTTCTAGCAAATAGTAATTTTAGGTCTTTTCAAAGGGTATCTGCAATGTTACTAAGGCTTTCGGTATATCAAAATTTTATAGTTACTTAAAATTTAATGTATCTTTAATAATCTAGATACCAGGAATGGAAACGAAAGAAAAATCCGGAGTAGGTACGAATCCTTACATAGGTTTATTCGAAGCACATAAGATCAAATCCCAGATTCTAAGGTCTGCGCCACTCAATGTGAGAAAAGAAAAACTAAGGAAGCTGGAAAAATGGTTGATGACAAACTCTGACCTTGTTATTGAAGCAGTTTACAAGGATTTTAAAAAACCTGAAGTAGAGGGTTTTCTTTCGGAGATTCAACCTGTTGTGGCAGAGATACGGCATGCGTTACGCAACCTGCATAAGTGGGCAAGGCCCAAAAAAATATCTACACCAGTTACCTATCTTAGTACCTCAGCTCATGTTTATTTCGAACCCAAAGGTGTTTGCCTTATAATAGCTCCGTGGAATTTTCCATTTATGCTCACTGTACTACCTCTAGTTGAGGCCATAGCAGCGGGCAATACTGCGATTTTAAAACCCTCTGAATTAACGCCTCATACCGCGCAGCTAATTGAGGATATGGTTAGTGAACTGTTCGCGGAAGATGAAGTAAAGGTTGTTCAGGGGGAAGTGGCCACTTCTCAGCAGCTACTGGCTCTGCCATTTGACCATATCTTTTTTACAGGAAGCCCTGCTGTTGGCAAAATTGTAATGGAAGCGGCTGCAAAGAACCTTACTTCTGTTACGCTTGAGTTAGGAGGTAAGTCCCCGGTAATTGTAGATGAAACAGCAAATATTAAGGATGCTGCGGAAAAAATAGTTTGGGGTAAATTTTTCAACTGTGGCCAGACATGCGTTGCTCCCGATCATCTCTATGTTCATGAAAACGTGTCTTCTGCATTTGTAAAGGAGTTGAAAAAGGCATTAAACAAAGAGTACTATAAGGAAGGCAGCGTTAATGATTTGGACTACGGACGCATTGTTAATGAGAGGCATTTTGGCCGTCTTTCTTCCTTGATGGAAGATATGGTGGAAAAGGGTGGTGAAGTTTTGCATGGTGGTTCGGCTAATTCAGAGAATAGGCTAATTGAACCGACCCTCGTTACTGGCTTGCCTGACTCAAGCAGACTTATGCAGGAAGAAATATTCGGACCAATTCTGCCTGTCATTCCCTTTAATTCTCTTGACGAGGTGATAGGTAAAATCCTGAAAATGCCAAGCCCATTGGCCTTGTATCTTTATACCCGATCAAAAGCCAATACTCGAACGATTATTGATGAGTTGCCTGCCGGTGGTATTTGCATTAATGATTCGGTCTTACATTTTGCACATTATAACTTGCCCTTTGGAGGGGTTAATAATAGTGGTATTGGCAAGTCGCATGGGTACTATGGGTTTGTGGCGTTTTCCAATGAAAAACCTGTGCTTACACAACGAATAGGTTTTACCACCTTAAAGGCATTTTATCCTCCTTATAACGGGTTGATCAAAAAACTTGCAAAACTTGTAACGAAGCTTTTTTAGGGTAATGTAGAGTTAATTGTAAATTAACAATGGCATTCTTTGGTTTTAGGCAAAAAAACGCTAGCTTAATGCGATAATTTTTAGAAGTCTGGTTGGCTAAAAATTAAATCAAGCATGGATATTGTTTCGCGGCAGCGCATTAATCTATTAATTCAGTTGGCAGAAATTAAAACGGTTAAGTCGGAATCACCGGCTGCCAGGATAGTAAAACGAGTGGCCAAAGAGTGTGATTTTCCTGATAAAGATCTAAATCAATTACTAAAGTCACCTGAGCCTATTGGCACATTTGGTGCGCTTTCTCCCAATCAAAAGGCAAAGTACATCTACAACCTGGGAGAGCTAATGGCCTCCATTAAGTTTAGTAATCACAAAACACTTCTGTGTCAGAAATTTGCCTACGACCTTGGCTATTCGAAAGGGGAATTTAGCTCAATCGTGAATAAAGTACAGCAATTGAAAGAACAGTCAACCTCCGATTCAAGTCAGGAAGAAGCCTACCTTCGAATTACCGCGTAAAATTGTCAAGCCTTTGCCAAACCTCCATCATATAGGTGGAATCGATTTTAGTAAACTCACCTGTCTTAGGGTCGAGCGCAAGTGACTTAATGTATCCTTTTATAGTCCATTGTTTTCCCTTAAAAGAATATTCAAAAGAAGTCTCAGTTCCGGGTATTCCTGATCCGGACGGGAACCAGTAATTTGTTTTTTCAATATAATGGTCTTGATCGTACCGATAAGTTCCTCCACCGGTACCTACAATTGAGCCGGTTTCAGGATTGTACGAACACCACGAAAAATGTGTTGGAGTCACATTTTTTACATAGCTCATAAACTCAGGTACTTCACTTAGTTCATCATTCAAATTGTACTTATACTTAAGTAATTTCCACGAGCCCTCGAATTTAGGCTTACTTTTTTCAGGCTTTGGGGCTGGATTATCAACAAATAATAGGGCAAGGAAAATTAGTAACGCTTTCATGGTGTTTGAGTTTGGTAAGTGACGCGAAATTTTGATAAGAAATTTACCAATAATCTATGAATAATACAAGGTTTGATAAAATTTGTAATGAAGTCAGAATCTTATTAATCTTAGCATAATGTTGTAAGAGACTTGGTTTAGCGTATGGTTAATTTTGGGTATGCAAAAAACTATAAACACATCAAAAGTTAAAACATTTCCAGTTACTGGTATGTCATGTGCGGCATGTGCCACAAGTGTTGAAAAGGCCCTGAATGCAGCCAATGGCGTATCCAAAGCAGAAGTAAACTACGCTAACGCTAGTGTTCAGATAGAATTTGATACGCCCGATTTACAACCATTTGATCTCAAGGCTACCCTAAATGGCATTGGTTACGACCTGATAGTGGAGGATGACGAGGATGTGGCTATGGAAGAAGCCGAACAACAGCATTCGAGAGAGTTTAAAAAGCTTACTCGTCAAACAATTGGAGCCGCAGCTTTAACAGTGCCAATTATGGTTATCTCAATGCTTTTTCCCGAGTTGCCCTACGCCAATTGGATAATGATGGCACTAGCACTACCTGTAGTGTCACTAATTGGCCGAAGATTTTTCAAAAGCGCTTACAATCAGCTAAAGCATAGAACCACCAATATGGATACACTTGTGGCACTTAGCACGGGTATTGCCTTCTTGTTCAGCTTTTTTAATACTGTTTACCCTCAATTCTGGATAAGCCGGGGATTGGAAGCACATGTGTATTATGAAGCATCAGCAGCTATTATAACCTTTATTTTGTTAGGTAAATTGCTGGAGGAAAAAGCAAAATCCAATACTTCATCTGCCCTTAAAAAATTAATGGGGCTGCAACCAAAACATGTCATCCGAGTTATTGAGAACGGTGATGAAGAGAAAATTGCCATTAAAGACGTACAAGTTGGAGATACTCTTTTAGTAAAACCCGGTGAGAGGATACCTGTAGATGGAATGGTGATAAAGGGTGAATCGTATGTAGATGAAAGCATGATAAGTGGAGAGCCAATACCATTACAGAAGGACAAGGGAGCACCAGTATATGCCGGTACCATTAACCAAAAGGGAAGCTTTCAGTTTAAGGCAGAAAAAGTGGGAGGTGAGACAGTGCTTGCCCTTATTATAAAAATGGTGAAGCAGGCCCAGGGAACAAAAGCACCGGTTCAAAATCTTGTGGACAAAGTGGCCGCTGTATTTGTGCCTACAGTACTTATAATTTCTGTGATCACCTTTTTGGTTTGGTATTTTTCAGGAGCAGATCAGGCATTTTCTCATGCTTTGCTGGCTGCTGTTACTGTGTTGGTAATTGCCTGCCCGTGTGCGCTGGGTTTGGCTACACCCACAGCCATAATGGTGGGAGTTGGAAAGGGAGCAGAGAACAATATTCTTGTTAAAGATGCAGAAAGCCTTGAGCGCGCGCATCTTGTAAATGCATTGGTGGTGGATAAAACAGGTACTATTACTGAAGGCACTCCTCAAGTAGTGGAAAGTAAATGGATGAAGGATGATAACGCCTCAAAATCTGTTTTACTGGGAATCGAAAGCCAATCGGGACACCCACTGGCCGATGCTATTGTAAGCTCTCTTAACAAAGAAATAAAAGCAATTCAGCCATCTTCAATCGAAAATATTCCCGGTAGAGGTATAGTGGGCATGGTAAATGGCATAAGCTATTATGTGGGCAGCAGTGCTTTAATTCATGATCTTACCATCAAAATGCCTGAGGAAATTGATACCAAGGTCAAAGAATGGGAACAAAAAGCGTACACCGTAGTTTACTACTCAAACACCAATGAATTATTGGGTGTTTTGGCTATTTCAGATCCAATTAAAGAAACATCAAAAAGAGCCATTGAAAACCTCAAACAAAAAAATATTGAGGTGTATATGCTTACGGGCGATAACGAACAAACAGCCAGGGCTGTTGCAGGCTCAGTTGGTATAAACCACTTTATGTCTCAGGTAATGCCTTCCGATAAGGCAGAATTTGTGAAAAAGCTTCAATCAGACGGCAAGTTGGTAGCAATGGTGGGAGATGGTATAAACGATGCGGAAGCATTGGCCCAGGCTGACATCAGCATTGCCATGGGAAAAGGATCAGATATTGCCATAGATGTAGCTAAAATGACGTTGATAACCTCAGATCTTATGGCTATTCCCAAAGCATTCACACTTTCGAAACAAACTGTAAATGCAGTAAAGCAAAACCTGTTTTGGGCGTTTGTTTACAATCTGATTGGTATCCCAATTGCAGCAGGGGTATTGTATGCATATAATGGGTTTTTACTTAACCCAATGATCGCAGCTGCGGCAATGGCGTTTAGCTCTGTTTCGGTGGTGCTAAATAGTTTACGAGTAAAATGGAAATCATTAATTTAACACAATGAAAAAGACAACAACTTACAAAACAAACATTAAGTGCAACGGGTGTATTGCAACCGTAGCTCCGGTATTGAAAAAAAGTGAGAACATAGAAAGATGGTGGGTTGACCTTGAAGATCCGGATAGGATAATGACGGTTGAGTGGAAAGAAGAAAATGAGGACGAATTGCATTCGCTTTTAGAAGAAGCAGGCTACGAAGCTTCTAAAATTGACTAGTTATTAAGTTTTGTTAACGAAGCTTAGATAATTTGATATTTCAGAAAAATTACATTCAATAAGTAGTAAATTTGATGTAGGTCTACCTGACAAATACCTTCTTGAACTAACAGAAAGGCAATTAAACCTAAAACAATCTAAAGTAGGTTTTTAACATGATAATCATCATTATTTAAGGCCACATGATTAGATAATTTAGCGTCCTCAAATTGGAATAAAGTTTTTTAGCATATAAATATCGCTATTATGGAAAAGAAGTCAGATAAAAAGAATCCAAAGTATCCTGGCAAAAGAATAACCACAAATGGTAATTTGTTGGTTTCTAGTGTAGAAGGGTTAGCCGCTGAAGCAGGGGTATTTTATCCAATCACACCATCTACCGAGATGGGCGAAAATTTTCAGAATTTATACTCAAAAGGTAAACTTAATGCGTTTGGTAAATCGCTTGTAGCTATAGAAACCGAAGGTGAACATGCTGCACAGGGTGGTGCCATTGCCATGTCGGTTACTGGAAAAAGAACTGTAAACTTTACATCCGGTCAGGGTATTGTTTACGGACTGGAGCAATACTACCACGCGCCTGGTAAACTTAGCACAATGGTGTTGGAAGTAGGTGCACGAGCCTTAACCAAACATGCCCTTAACGTACACTGTGGTCACGATGACGTATACGCCACCCTCGACACAGGTTGGATTACCTTATTTGGAAAAGATGCGCAGCAGGCGGCAGACCAGGCTTTGATTCTAAGGAAAGTAACAGAGTTATCTTTAAACCCTGGTATTAATGCACAGGATGGTTTCTTAACAACCCACCTGGAACGTACATTTAGAATGCCGGAAGCTGCACTGGTTCGTGAATTCCTTGGCTCTCCGGACGATATTATAGCAACTCCTACTAAAGCGCAACGCACTTTGTTTGGTGAAACACGCAGGAGAGTGCCCATTATGATGGACCTAAAAAATCCGTTGGTACTAGGCCCGGTTCAAAACCAGGAACATTATATGAATGGTGTGGCGGCTCGTAGAAATAATTTCTCAGAGCATATTTTAGGCTTTTTGGAAGATGCCTACAAAGAGTTTGGGGAATTAACCGGAAGAAACTACGGTTTAATAAGCGAGTATAATACCGAAAATGCAGATACAGTTTTTATAGCTATAGGAAGTGGGGCTGAAAACATTGAGGCAGTAGTAGATTTACTAAAAGAAGAACGTGGTGTTGACATTGGAGTGATTCACGTAAACGTAATACGTCCTTTCCCTGAAAATGCAATTATCAGGGCGCTCAAAGGTAAAAAATATGCCATCATTCTTGAAAGAACAGATGAGTCACTAGCTGGAACCAATCCATTAACCAGAGATATCAAGGCTGCTTTAATCAAAGCCACCGAAAATCACTACCATAAGTCACATGTTCGGTTAGATGCTTTGGATCCTGAAGAGGTACCACGCATATTTACCGGAGTATATGGGCTTGGTTCCAGAGACTTCAGGCCAGAACATATTATTGGCGCATATGATTATGCTTTTGGAAGAGTGGCTCGCCAGGACGGCCTTAAAAAGGATGATGGAAAATCGTTTTTCTATTTAGGTATCGACCACCCTTATGCAGTAGTATCCAAAGAAACTCCTTCAGGACTTCCTAAAGATTCAATTGCTGTTAGGTTCCATTCAATTGGTGGATGGGGTATGATCACTACAGGTAAAAACCTGGGAATGATTATCGGGGACTTCTCTACTTATGTAGCTGAACGTGATGGGTTGATTGAAGCAGATGGTTCTCCTAAGGAAGTAATCCATGTAAGTGCCAACCCAAAATATGGTTCAGAAAAGAAAGGGGCTCCCACAAATTATTTTATGGTAGCTGCACCAGAACGAATTAGGGTTAACTGCGACTTACGACATGTTGATGTAGTACTGTGCTGCGACCCCAAAGCTTTTCTTCACACCAATCCTCTGGATGGGCTTCGAGAAGGTGGCTCTTTTGTTTGGGAATCCAGTGAACATAGCTCAGAAGAAGCATGGAAACGTATTCCTAAAAAATACAGACAAGAAATTATTGACAAGAAAATCAAGCTGTATGGCTTAAACGGATTTGAAATTGCCCGACATGCAACTGAGCGAGAAGACCTTCAAACCCGTATGCAAGGTAACTCATTCCTGGGCGCTTTCTTTGGAGTTTCTTCTTTCCTTAACGATTATCATATTCCTAAAGATGAATTCCTTGATACAGTTAAGAAACAGTACGAAAGCAAATTCGGCCGATTTGGTGAAGCAGTAGTTTCTTCCAATATGTTGGTAATGAAGGAAGGCTTCGAAGGTGTGTTTGAAATTAAACACGGTAAAGTTGAAGACGATGATACTTCTACTTTCCTGGCTCGTCTTGTAACACCTTGCGAAATTGAATTGTACGAACTGCCAACCAATGGAAATCAAAAAGCTCCATTGTATCAAATGGCAACATTCGATAAAGAGTTTAGAGCTGGTTTGGGATATAACCAGCCTTCATCTCCTCTTGCATCTGTTGGTATGATGGCAGCAGGTACTGGTAGCACGGCAAGCAAATATGTGGCTCGTAGAGAAGTGCCTGTGTACAAAGCGGAAAACTGTACCCAGTGCATGGAGTGTATTGTGGCTTGTCCTGATACTGCACTTCCTAATACGGCACAGGATATTTCCACCATCATTAGAACAACTATAAGAAGCTACGTTTCTGACGAAAAGATTAAGGACGAATTACTAGCGAAATTACCAGAGATAGATGCAGCTGTAAGAGCTGAAATGATTGAAAAATCAGCTATTAAAGGTGATAATACCAAGTTCGGAACCATCGTTATGGATCGTCTTGAAAACCTTGGCTTGGTTAAAAAGGATTCTCCTGCATATTCTGAAATGCAAGAAATACTTACTCGTCTTCCAATAGCCTTCCATAATGTGAAAGGTATCTTTAGTGGCAAGGAGAAAAAAGAACCAGGCGAAGGTGGAATCTTCAGTATTTTCGTTAGCGACCTATGTAAAGGTTGCGGGGCCTGCGTTTCTGCTTGTGGTAGCCACGAAGCATTGGTAATGGCTCCAGAAACCGAAGAAATACATACAGATTATAAATCAGCAATCAACTTCCTAGACTTACTGGGTAATACTCCTCGTAAATATTTGGGCCTTTACAACCCAGACAATCCAGAAGAGTCTAAAGCAGCTACATTGAAATTCCACTTGATGCTGCGTTCGCAATACGAAGCATTGATGTCAGGAGATGGAGCTTGTGCCGGATGCGGTGAAAAATCTGTGTTGCATGCGGTTGCTTCTTTAACTGAAGCAATGATGCGTCCTATCTTCCACAGAAAATCAGATCGTTTAACACTGAAAGCTGACGACCTTGAGTCGAACGGTGTTGAAGTGCTGAAAGGCCTGAAAGCAAAAGATCCTGCTATGTATGATGTATTCCGTCAGGCGGTACTTCATTTGGTAATGGGATTAGGTGGAACGGATGATAAGGAAACTAAGGCTCGAATTGAAGCAGAATTCAAAGGTTCGGATAAGGAAATTATCGAAGCTTTAGCAGCCGTTCTTCGTCAGAATGCTTTCAATTTGAAAGACTTGCAAGCGATAGAAGGTAAATTACCTAACGGTATGTCGGCAATGGCTATGACAGCCCACACAGGATGTAATACCGTATATGGTTCAACTCCTTCAAACACTCCTCACCCTTATCCTTGGATGAACTCATTATTCCAGGATGGTGCAACCATTGGATGGTTGGTTGGAGAAAGTTTCATGACAGACCACGCTCGTATGTCGGTTATTCCTGAACGTTTGACAAACTTTATCCTTGAAGGATTTAGCAAATCATTTACCCAACAAGATTACTTCACATACACTCACTTCTCTGACATGGATATGACAGATAATGAGATACATGAAATGCCTAAGGTTTGGGCTATTGGTGGTGACGGTGGAATGGGTGACATCGGATACCAAAACGTATCTAAAGTGGTAATGCAGAACCGTCCAAATGTTAAAATGGTATTGCTTGATACTCAGGTGTACTCTAACACCGGAGGTCAGAACTCAGAGTCTTCGCCAATGCCTGGTGGTTTTGATATGAACCAGTTTGGTGCTGCAACTCAAGGTAAACACACAGAACGTAAATCTGTTGCAGAATCGTTCCTGAGTGGACATGGTTCACCATTCTTGGCCCAGGTTTCGTTGGCAAACAGCGGTACACTTTATAAAGCCATCATGGACGGACTGTACTACAGAGGTACCGCCTTCTATCAAGCGTATACTCCTTGTATGCCAGAGCACGGTATTCCTGATTATGCTGCAGAAATACAAGCTCTAAGAAGCCGTGATAGCCGTGGTATGCCTGAGTTCGTATTTAATCCATCTTTAGGTGAAACCTATTTCGATGCTTTGGATGTTAAAACCAATCAATCGTATCAAACGGACTGGGCAACCAAACTTGCTCCTGTAACTAAGAAAAGGTACACCTTTACTGTAGCCCACTGGGCATTTACAGAGGCAAGGTTCAGGTTCCACCATAAGATCGTGAAACCGGAAGCGGTTGAGGGATTGATTTCTCTTGAGGATAAGATCAAGTTAATAACCATGGACGATGTTATTAACCGAAGACATACCGATCCTAACCACAGGTCGTACATTCCTGACTTTGGTGTGTATACCATCGATTATGACGAAAATGGAAATGAAGTATACCATACACTTTCTACTCAAATGGTACTGTTTGCTGTAGAAAGAAGAAAAGCATGGAGAATGCTTCAAAGCAGGGCCGGAGTGATTAATAAGGATTATGAAGAGCAAAAAGCTTTATTAGCTAAAATCGATAACGAAGGAATGAGTGTTGATGCGGCTATTGAAGAACTGGCTCACGCATAAATAAATATACCAATGGATAACCTGGCTCTGGAAAGGCTTATTAATGAAGCAAATCTTCTTTTAATAAGTTCTGAACAGGAGTTAGCTAAACCGAAAGGACAAATGATGAGCCTGGCTGCCTGTCAGAATGCCAAGTTATCCATGGTTATGCTTTTAAAGGCTTATCTTTTTAAACACAAGATTGACATGTCTGACAATGAAAATCTTGTTCAATTGTATGAAAAATGCCGGGCTTATAACCCGGCATTTAATTCTATAACCATTCCTGAAATGGGTTGTGTTTCCGGCAGCCATTGTGCAATGGAAGAATATTGCATGCATTCTGATTTTGTTGCCGAATGCGTTGATCGCGGCAAGAACATACGAAGGCTCCTCTATATGCCATGAGTTTTAGCAAGCACTAGCTATAAAGCACATAATTTTTTAACTTGGAGGCTGTTGTAACCTGCAATGGCAAAACGAGACGGATTCAATCTTTATGAGAACAAATCCAATCTTAAATGGATTGTGCTTGTTATTTCCCTTGTAATTGGGGGAGGATCCATTTTTTACACCAACTTTTTGGTAGAAAAATTAAAGGACAGAGAACGTGCTACAATCCGGATTTATGCAAAAACGCTTGAGTATACGCTTAGTGAAAATGTAACCATTCAGCAGGACATCAATTTTCTTAGCGAGGAGATCATCTATCAGAATACTTCCATACCTATGATTATTATGGACTCCTTGGGGGTAATTTATGGAAGCAAAAACATAGAACTTGACTCTACCTGGACCCAGGCGCGTAAAAACAATAAGCTTCGTAGTATGGTAGCTTCAATGAAAAGGGAATATGCACCCATACGAATTGCTCCAATCGATCAGTCAACAGGTAAACCTTATTTGGTTCAATACTTATATTATAAAAATTCAGATTTACTCACTCAGCTTACCTATTATCCTTACGTTCAGCTTTCAGTTATTGCCATTTTTGGATTTATTGCCTACATGGCGTTTAACTACTCACGTGTTGCTGAACAGAACAGGGTTTGGGTAGGTATGGCAAAAGAAACTGCCCACCAATTAGGAACGCCCATCTCTTCGCTTATGGCCTGGATCGAGATTTTAAAGGCCGATGCGGGTGTTACAGACAAAACCATTCTCACGGAACTTGATAAGGATGTCCATAAACTTGGTCTTATAACCGAACGGTTTTCGAATATAGGCTCAGTACCCAAACTTTCTAATGAAGACATTATGCAGGAAGTAGAACGTGTGGTGGCTTATTTAAGACCACGAATTTCCAGAAAAGTGGAGATGAAAGTTAGGGGTATGCATGAGCATATTTATGCCCAGATAAATGTAGCCTTATTTGAATGGGTAATTGAAAACGTGTGTAAAAATGCTGTTGATGCTATGGGAGGTGAAGGCAAATTGGAAATCAATGTGCTGGAGGGTAGTGACTGGCGCGTGTTTGTTGATATTTCAGACACGGGAAAAGGCATAAACCCTTCAAGGATAAAGCAGGTTTTTAATCCTGGCTTTACCACTAAACAAAGAGGATGGGGGCTTGGTTTGGCACTTGCAAAACGCATAATTGAGAATTATCATAACGGCAAGATTTATGTTAAATCGACAACTCTTGACAAGGGTACCACCTTTAGAATAGTTTTGAACAGGTTGCCGGAGTCACAAGTCTTGAGCTAGCTTGGTAAAATACAGCAGGTTGTCTTTGTGAAAAGTATTTTTACTCCTAGTTTTGCAACTCAAAATCTACTGGAATTTTTTTAGTTCAAAACAACGTAAGATGGCAAATAATGGTAAAGTCGCTCAGGTAATCGGCCCTGTTGTTGATGTAAGCTTTGAGGACGAAACACAATTACCGAACATTCTGGATGCTCTTGAAGTAACCAAAGCAAATGGTACCAAGATCGTATTGGAAGTTCAACAACACCTTGGAGAGGACCGCGTAAGGACCGTGGCAATGGATGGTACAGAAGGATTGGTTCGTGGTATGAAAGTAATAAATACCGAATCTCCAATTAAAATGCCTACAGGCGAAAATATAAGAGGAAGACTTTTCAATGTAACAGGTGATGCAATTGATGGTATTGAGCAACCTAAATCAGAAGGAGGCTTGCCAATTCACAGAGATGCACCTGAATTTGAAGACCTTTCTACTTCCACTGAAGTACTTTATACCGGTATTAAGGTAATAGATCTGTTAGAGCCTTATGTAAAAGGCGGTAAGATTGGTTTATTCGGTGGTGCCGGTGTGGGTAAAACAGTATTGATCCAGGAATTGATTAACAATATTGCCAAAGCATATTCAGGTTTTTCAGTTTTTGCCGGAGTCGGGGAACGTACACGTGAGGGTAATGACCTGTTACGAGAATTTATTGAGTCTGATATTATTCGTTACGGTGCAGACTTTAAAAAGTCTATGGAAGAAGGTGAATGGGATCTTACTAAAGTGGATAAAGAAGAACTTGCTAAGTCACAAGCAACACTTGTGTTTGGTCAGATGAACGAACCTCCCGGGGCTCGTGCTCGTGTGGCTCTTTCAGGGCTTACTATCGCAGAGTATTTCCGCGATGGAGATGGACAAGGCGAAGGAAGAGATATCCTTTTCTTTATTGATAATATCTTCCGTTTCACCCAGGCCGGTTCTGAAGTATCGGCTCTTTTAGGCCGTATGCCTTCTGCGGTAGGTTACCAACCTACTTTGGCAACTGAAATGGGAGCCATGCAAGAGCGTATTACTTCAACAAAAAGAGGTTCTATTACATCGGTTCAGGCGGTTTACGTTCCTGCTGATGACTTGACTGACCCTGCTCCAGCAACTACGTTTGCTCACCTGGATGCAACAACAGTGCTTTCTCGTAAAATTGCTGAGTTGGGAATCTATCCTGCTGTGGACCCTCTTGATTCTACTTCAAGAATTTTGAGTGCCGAAATATTGGGGGATGAGCATTATAACTGTGCGCAACGTGTAAAAGAAATGATTCAGCGCTACAATGAGCTTCAGGATATCATTGCTATTCTTGGAATGGATGAACTTTCTGACGAAGATAAGCTGGTTGTACACAGAGCGCGTAGGGTACAACGATTCCTTTCTCAACCTTTCCACGTAGCTGAACAGTTTACAGGGTTAAAAGGAGTTTTGGTAGATATTAAAGACACAATAAAAGGATTTAACAGAATTCTTGACGGTGAATTTGACCACTTGCCGGAAGCAGCCTTTAATCTGGTAGGAACTATTGAGGAAGCCGAAGAAAAAGGTAAGAAATTGATGGCAGAAGCCGAAGCTTAATTTTTCCTTATGTACTTAGAGATAATTACACCCGATAGAAAAGTGTTTGAAGGAGAGGTTGATTCTGCAACTTTTCCTGGTACAGACGGGTTTTTCCAGATTTTGAATAACCACGCTGCACTTATAAGTACACTAGGTAAAGGACCTATCTCCTACAAGAGTAAAAAATACAACGATAGTATAGAAGTAAACAGGGGGGTAGTAGAAGTATTGAACGACAGGGTAATTGTCCTTGTGGAATCGCTTGTAACCGAAGAGGAAGAATAAAGATTGAAAATATCCCTAGTGATTTAATATTTAAAGGTCTCTATCTACTGACAGAGGCCTTTTTTATTTTATAAGGTATTCTATCAGTAATGAAATGGCAACAATTATAGCCAGGCAAGTAAGGCATACCATTATAAACTTTTTAACCTTGGAATTCATACATTATTTTTTTGAAGAACAGTATTTATAAAAGTTTAATTCCATCTTGCAATTGCAATACGTGACCATCTTTTTCAAGCTTCTTTATTATTCTGCTTACAACCTCGCGTGCCGTGCCTAGCTCATTGGCTATTTGTTTGTGCGTAATAGCAATTACCTTGCTGCCGTACATTTCGGCCTTATCTTGCAGATGTTTGACTATTCTTTGGTCTAATTTATTAAAAATTATATGGTTGATGGTTTCAAGTAAATCAGCATACCTTAGTTTGAACATGGAATAAAACATAGTGTTTATATTAGGATACTGCTTGATCCAGTTATTCATTTCCGTAGCCGGTAATAAAAGTGCTTTGGTATCCGATTCTGTAATGGCATATACTTTACTTGGCTCATTGGTAATACTGGCTGAAAAGGACATGATACAGCTTTCCTGGGGCTGTATGTAATAGAGTAATAATTCTTTGTCTTCCTGGCGGGTAAAAACCTTTATTAATCCTTCAAGCACCAAGGGAACCACTTTCACATATTGACCTTCTCTTAAAATCTGAGTCTCAGCAGGAATACTTTGTACTGTTCCTATTTCTATTATTTTACTTATGGTTTCTTCGCCCAAATGAGAAAATGTACTTCGAATAATTTCTGTGTCGTTCATATACAATGTTGGAACCTAACCAAAGCTACTAATATTACAGTTGAAGTTAGCATTAAAAGGTGTACCCTACGGAAGTATTGATACCGTAATCAAACTGCAATGCATCTATTGAAGGAGGCTTGTTGTCGTAGTTGAAGTAATATTTTACATTGAGAGTAAAATTGGAAAACACCTTCCATCTCATTTGAAAATTAAAATCGGAACGAAGTCTTTCCTTGACCGTAAAACTCGGATAAACAGCAATTGAAGTCGAAATGTCTATGTCTGGCTTGGTGAATATGAACAAACTGTAGTTAAGAGATATGATGCCTTCTGTATTGTTACTGGCACTTTGTTCACTTGAAAATTCCCTGTTTACCAACACTCCGGTAGATAAATCCAAACGGTTAATGCTATTGTCAACGGGGGAATAACCGCCTCTTACATTTGTTAATATCCTGTTCTCAATACCCAATTCGGTATTTTGCTCCCATGAAATATTATAAATAGTAAAGAATGAATTCTTGAGAAATGCCTGAAGCGTATAACCACCACTTTGCTTGCGGCTCTCCGATTGAGGGTTGTCACTAATAACGGCATCATAATATAGCTTATTTAAGAATTTTTCACTCCTGTGTCTGATTTCTCCGGTACTATTGAATTGCAAGGTTTGATTACCATTGGTATAAGAGTATCCGGCATCAAAACTACCTGACAGCTGTTTTACAAAAGAAGAATTGATTTGGACCAGGGAAGTAATATCGGTAATGGGAATTACTTCCTGAAAAACACCAAACGTAACCAGCACAAATCCTTCTTTGCCTGAATTGTTCAATGTGCCCAATATAGCTGAATGATCCTTTAAGGTTATTTCAAATTTTTCTTTGGTTTCAATATGAGCAATCTTAACCCATTTGATGTACAACTTACCCATATCATCTGTCTTAACATATAGTTTGCCTTTGGATAGACTCTTGACCTCACAGGTTATCCTGTCACCATTGTACAACACAAGGGTATCAGATTTAGCTGCTTTAACTACTATGGAGAGCAGAAGAAAGAATGCGACAAGCTGTAAATATTTCAATAGCTTAAGTTTGTGCTAAAATACAAAAGAGGTTTTTAGTCTGGTGTATTATTGACTAAATGCAATGGATATTTATATAAATTACTGGAAAACAGTTTGTTAAAATCGTTTGCCAATATCTTTAGTTTTCACTTTTATATCATCCAAAGCAAGAAACTGCTCCCAAAAATCATTTTCAGGAACGGGAGCTACAATCTCAATGGCTTCTTTTTTTACCGGGTGTTCGAAGTATAATTTTCGAGCATGCAGGTTAATGGACTTGTCTGTATTCGGTTTATCAAAACCGTATTTTAAGTCGCCCTTAATCGGGCAATTGATACTACCTAATTGTGCACGTATTTGGTGCGGCCTTCCGGTTTTGGGTTTTACTTCCAGTAGAAAATGATCGTTTAATTTGCCCATTACTTTAAATGAAAGTTCCGCTTTTTGTGCCTCCTTGGTTTCTTCCTTGTAGGCAGTAACCATGTTTTTCGAACCGTCTTTTTTTAACCAGTTAATAAGTGTGCCCTGTTCTTGCCGAGGTCGTTTCTTAACTATTGCCCAGTAGGTTTTTTGCACTTTGCGGTCATGAAAGATTTTGGTCATGCGCTCCAACGCTTTAGAAGTTTTAGCCATCACCACAATTCCACTAACCGGTCGGTCTATCCGATGCACAAGACCCATAAAAACATTGCCGGGTTTGTTATATTTTTCCCGGACATATTCACGACATAACTCTACCAAAGGAGTGTCCTTTGTCTGATCGCCTTGTACCAACACACCAGCAGCCTTATTAACAATCAGCAAATGATTGTCTTCGTAAAGAACATAAAATGGGCGCTTATCTCTTGACATATTACTCTTCTTTCAATTTAAAAACCCCGGAATGAAACCGTAGAGTTCTTTTAAAATACTCTTCCTCTATTGCTTCAAAACCTGCTTTTTTAATCATAAGGTCTGTATTTCGATTTAAATTACAACCTTCTGAAAACACTTTCCAAACAGGATTGAACAAGTTTTGAAATGACTTGTTAATAGGTTTGGTGGCATGAATATGCTCCATGATAATTAACCTTCCATCGGGCTTTAGCCAGCGCTTAAAATTCTGCAACGCCTTTTCCGGATCGGGGATGGTGCACAACACAAGCGTACAAACAATGGTATCAATACTTTTTTCGTTGATCACCGAATCCAGTTCAGGATCGTTTATTCCCAAGTTGTAGTAAGAGATATTTCCATTATTATCCTTTTTACGTGCTCTTCTGAGCATTGGCTCTGAAGGTTCAACTGCAATTATGGTTGCCTCTTTGGGATAAAACTTAAAGTTAACGCCAGTTCCCTCTCCTACACCAAGCACTGTTCCCTTTACATTTGATAAAAGCGCCTTCCTTTTTTTGAAAAGGCTCCTTTCAAAATCATGTAGAAGCGGGTCGTAAAACCTGGCGAAAAGTTCCTGGTATAAAGCCATTTTTAAAAGCTCATCTTAAGCCCAATACCATTGCCAGACAAGACAAAATTGTATTGAGGTTTTCTTTGATTAGCTGAACTAAGTAACCCCTGGTTATATTCCCGAATAGCTGATTTGGCTTTTTTGTTAAAACTTTTGCTAATAGGTATAGAAACCACTACGAGCCCGGCACCTACGGCAGCCATAGTCCAGTTGGGGTCACCACCGGCAACAGCAGCACCCAATGGCCAACCGATCAAAAAACCGCCCACGCCACCGATAATTTGTGAAAGAACTAAATCATTTTTAGCACTTTTCATTTGGGTATAAGCAGATTCATTTATCTTCATTTCTTCAATTGCCTGGTTCAATGTAATTGGATTAGTTCCTTTCGTATAGGTAATTTTCCAAAAACCAGTTTTCATATGAAGCGTATCTGCTTTTTGAGCATACGAGGTAAAACCCAAAAATAAGATGGAGATAAAAAACAATAGCTTTTTCATGTTCATAATGTTTGGATTAGTATTCGGATATAAAATGGAAATTTACTTCAGGAAAGTTTTGTTCTACCATTTGTAGCCAGGATTTTGTTTCAGCCATAAAGACCAGTTTGCCATCTTTGTCTTTAGCAATATGGCGTTGTTTGTCAGCAACAAACTCTTTTAGTTTTTTTGGCTCCTTACTATCTATCCAGCAAGCTTTGTACAAATTTACGGGAGCAAAACGGCAGGTAGCTCCGTATTCGTGTTGTAAACGATACTGAATAACCTCAAACTGAAGTGCCCCTACGGTGCCCACAACACGCCTGCTTCCCAACTCATAGGTAAACAACTGCGCCACCCCTTCATCCATCAACTGTCGTAATCCTTTATCAAGCTGCTTGCTTTTCATGGCATCCATGTTGATCACCTCTTTGAATATTTCAGGCGAAAAGCTTGGTATACCTTTGTAAGGGCTTTTTTCACCTTCGGTGAGTGTATCCCCTATTTTTAAGTTCCCCGTGTCATACAAGCCAATGATATCTCCTGGGTAAGCCTGATCAATAACCTCTTTGTCCTGAGCCATAAAGGCGGTAACGTTAGAGAACCTAAAGGCTTTGTCCAAACGAACATGGTGGTAGTTTTTGTTACGCTCAAACTCACCTGAACAAACCCGTAAGAACGCTATCCTATTTCGGTGCTTGGGGTCCATGTTGGCATGGATTTTAAATATAAATCCGGACATCTTGCTTTCATTGGGTTCTATAACCCGTTCCTCTGTTGCACGAGGTTTAGGAATCGGGGCAATGTCGATAAAGCAATCCAGCAGTTCTCTTACACCAAAATTGTTTACAGCACTACCCAAAAATACAGGTGCAACGCGCCCAGCTAAATATTCACTTGTATCAAATTCAGGGTAAACACCTTCAATCAATTCAACATCTTCACGAATTTGATTTGCATCATTGCTCCCAATTTTTTCATCTAAAACAGGATCTGAAAGATCATCAATGCTGACACCTTCGGAAAGCATTCTCTTGCTTGGCTCAAACAAATGAAGTGCCTTTTCGTACAAGCTGTACACTCCTTTAAAACGTTTGCCCATACCAATTGGCCAGCTCAAAGGGCGAACTTTTATGTCTAGCTTTTCTTCAATTTCATCTAATAGTTCAAAAGGGTCGCGGCCTTCGCGGTCGAGTTTGTTTATAAATACAATAACTGGGGTATCGCGCATACGACACACTTCCATGAGCTTCTCGGTTTGTATCTCAACACCTTTCACACAGTCGATAACCATAATTACGCTATCAACAGCGGTTAGCGTTCGGTAGGTGTCTTCGGCAAAATCCTGGTGACCGGGTGTATCGAGAAGATTAATTTTTATGTCGCGGTAATTAAATCCCATTACCGAAGTAGCCACAGAAATACCCCTTTGCTTCTCAATTTCCATGAAATCGGACTTGGCATGGTCCGTAATCTTATTGGATTTTACAGCACCTGCTTTTTGAATAGCTCCACCAAAAAGTAATAATTTCTCTGTCAGGGTAGTTTTACCAGCATCAGGGTGAGAAATAATTCCAAACGTTCTCCTCTTACTTATCTCTTCTACTAAACTCATTTACTCATTTTAAAAGTGCAAAGCTAAATTTTATAATTGACTCTGAAGGGATAAAACATTATCTAGTAGCCTATAAAGTATTTCATAAACCTGAAATTTTTTATATTACAAGTTTTTAGTTGACTTAACAGTTTTATGCGTGTTTTAAAAGGTGTCATTTTCACTTGCCTACTATTCTCCTTCGGGTTGGTACGATCTCAAAATATGCTGGATAGCCTTAACAGGGAACTATTGCAAGCCAATGGTAAGCCTGAAAGGGAAGTGAGCATCTATTGTAAAATATCGCGTGAAATTGCAGAATCGAACCCTGACTCTGCCTTGGCAATTGCTGGTAAGGCGTTGGCAATAACCAACAGCCTAAAAAATGATTCCCTCTTTGCACACGTGCTTATAGCCCAGGCAACAGCCTATAGTTTTAAAGCAGATTACGATAGGTCAACCCAATTGGAATTAGAGGCACTTAGAATTGGTGAAACAACGCATGATACAACCATTGTTTTGGATGCATGCAATAACTTGGGCATCGATTTTATGTATGTAGAAGACTACGAAAAGAGCTTTGACTATTTTAATAGATACAAGTCACTTGCTGCTTTATCGGGCGATAGTGTAAGGTTGGGTCATGGGTTGAACAATTTGGGGATGGTGGAATACTACAGGGGGAATAGCCAAAATGAACTTTTGCTATATAAGCAGGCACAAACCATTTTTAAACAAATTGGTGAACAAGAGGGGCTTGGCAATACATTGTTGAATATTGGAACAGTTTATACGGAAAATGGATCCTACGATTTAGCTGAGGGATACTATACCCAGGCGCTCGAAATTTTTAAAAAGTTAAAATACACTTCAGGTTATTGTAACGTTTTGCAAAGCCTGGCAGAGAACTACCTTGATCAGGGTAATCTTAAGCAGGCTGAAAAAGTAGCATTGCAGGCTCTTAAAATTCTTCAGGATAATAATTTGCAGTTGGATGTGGCCTACACATATGAGTTATTGAAAAATATTTACCAGGAAATGGGTAGCTACCGATTGGCATTTGAATATATGGAGAAATACCATGAGTTGGATAGTGAGATATTCAATAAGGAGAAGTCACGACAGATCAACGAATTAAATATTAAGTACGAAACAGCTGAGAAGGAAGCAGCAATTGAACGATTGGAGCTAGATAACAAACTTCAGCAGCTTGAAATAAGTAAGTCGAGAACAATGCTGATTGCTATAAGTGTAATTGCAGCTTTGGTGCTTATTTCAGGTGTTTTATTAATGGCTATGCGTAATAAACGTAACGAAGCAGAGCGCATAGCACAGGAACACGAGCTTGATGCATTAAAACAAAGAATACTAGAAATACAGCAACAATTACCATCAGATCAGATATCGGTAGATTTGGAAGAGTTGAACGAGAAATTGTTTACTCCTCTTAGTGAGCGAGAGTTTGAAATACTGAAGCATAGTCTGGAAGGCAAATCAAACCGTGAGGTAGCTGATGCAGTTTTTGTTTCCATAAATACGGTTAAATTTCATCTCAAAAACATCTATCAAAAACTGGGTGTTAGCAATAAGAAAGAAATACTTCAATACGTGGCCAATTCAGGAAACGAGTAAATCTCTCTTAATTTTTAAGAATTCAAATCGTTTAAAATCAGTTAGTTAAAAAAAACTACCCACCCGGGTAGGTATAAAACTACCCTAAAGGTATAGGCAAACAGTTTGTGTGTTTTTGGAAGTTCGTGGCATTAAACAAAACAAATGCTATGAAAAAATTTACACACACAACAATTACCATGGTATGCCTTTTTCTGGGAATAGGACTGGCGCATGCGCAAAACGAGTTTATTACAACGTGGCAAACAACCACAACAAGCGAAAGCATAACCATACCCACAAACGGACCCGGTTATGACTACACAGTAGATTGGGGCGATGGCACTATTGAAAATAATTTTACAGGAGATGCCTCGCACATCTATACTTCTGGTGGCACCTACACGGTTAAAATTTCGGGAGACTTCCCACAAATTTTTTTTAACAATGTAGGAGACAAAGACAAAATACTGACCATCGAGCAATGGGGCAATATTGCCTGGACAAGTATGTTTCGGTCTTTCTTTGGTTGCTCAAATCTTAATGTTAATGCCACAGATGCTCCTGATTTATCAGGTGTTAATAATCTCTCGTATATGTTTCAGGGTGCAAGCTCGTTAACTGCCGATTTAAATAATTGGGATGTAAGCACTATTACGCAAATGAATCAAACATTTGCTGGTGCAATAAATTTTAATGGGGATATTACTTCATGGGATGTAAGCAATGTTGTTGATATGGTCGGTATGTTCTTTCAAACCCCATTTAATCAGCCTATTGGCAATTGGAATGTGGGTAATGTTACAACCATGCTATCTATGTTTAAAGAGGCGAGTTTTAACAAAGACATATCGAACTGGGACGTATCCAGTGTAACCAAATTCGATCAAATGTTCGGTCAGAATGTTGATTTTAACCAGCCAATTGATGGTTGGGATGTAAGCAGTGCTACTACAATGTCACAAATGTTTCGGGGTGCATCTTCTTTCAACCAGCCTTTAAATAGCTGGAATGTAGCTAATGTGAATAATATGTATGAAATGTTTTATCTGGCTTCTTCATTTAACCAACCTATTAACAATTGGAATGTTGGCCAGGTAACTACTATGAAGGGTATGTTCTATATAGCTACTTCTTTTGATCAAGACCTTTCAGGCTGGGACATAACTTCAGTGACTAATATGCAAGACATATTTACAAGTAGTAATCTTTCCAACTCAAATTATGATAAGCTGTTGCAAGTTTGGGCTGTACAATCTGTACAAAGTGGTGTAACATTTGGAGCTATGGGAATTGAATATTGCCTGGGAGCAACTGCAAGAAATACCTTAGTGACAACCTATGGTTGGGTAATTACCGATGGAGGTGAGTACTGTGTTGTTAATATTCCAGATGCAAACTTTAAGGCCGCTTTATTGGCAAATACCTCGATAAACACAACTGACGATGGTGAAATAACCTTTCAGGAAGCTAGCGCATATAGTGGGTCCCTTGATATAAGTAATCTTTCAATTGCTGACCTAACAGGAATTGAGGCTTTTATAGAACTTACAAGCTTAACAGCAAATGATAACAGCCTTACATCACTTGATCTCACCAGCAACACTAAATTGACGAGTATACAGGCTTATAATAACAATCTAACTTCAGTTGATCTAACCGGATTAAATCTTCTGTATTCAATAAACTTTACAAACAGCGATTTAACAACCATTGATTTAACTGATCAGACTGCTTTAACAACACTTTATCTTATCGGAAACCCACTAACTTCAATTGACCTATCTAATAACACATCAATAAACTTATTGGGGATACAAAATTGTGGTCTTGACGCGCTTGATCTAACTGGTTTAACAAGCCTACAATCACTTTATGCCCAAGACAACAATCTAACAGGGTTAGATCTAAGCGACAATAGTTCGCTAAAAACACTTTTTTTGGGTAACAACAGTTTGTCAAGTCTGGATTTAAGTAACAATACATTAATTACAGATTTACGATTAATGAACAATGCATTGGTATCACTTGATCTTACAAGCAATACAGCCCTTGAGAAAATTTTTGCAAATGATAACTTACTTGAAACGCTGAATGTTGCTAATGGCAACAATGGAGTGGTAACCACATTTGATGCTTCAGGTAATTTCAATTTAACCTGCATTACAGTTGACGATGTTGCTTATGCGCAAACTAATTGGACAGATATTGATGCTGGCGCTAATTTTAGTACTGATTGCAGCAATGTAGAAAACGATATAACAGCGTTTAGCTTTGCAGAACAATCAAGCGCTGCTAGTATTGATGCCCTTACACATTCAATTGATGTTGAAGTAACATTTGGAACCGATTTAAGCAGTCTTGTCCCAACATTTGTAGTATCCTCTGGAGCAACTGCAGATCCTGCTTCAGGTGTCGCACAGGATTTCAGAAGTGCATTTACCTATACTATAACTGCTGAAAACCCAACAGCCATTCAGGAATGGACTGTAAATTTAACTGAAGAAAATGTCGCTCCAACTGATATTAGTATCGACAACTCTAGCCTGGATGAAAACAACACCATTAATGCAGTAGTTGGTGAATTGTCGACCACCGATGGAAATGGAAGCGACACACATACCTATGCACTTGTTGCCGGAACAGGTGATACGGATAATGCATCATTTGATATTTCTGGTAGCTCGTTATTAGCACTTGAATCATTTGATTTTGAGACGAAAAGCAGTTATTCGGTGCGCATCCAAACAAATGATGGTAATGGAGGCGTGTTTGAGAAAGCGCTTTCTATTTCAGTAAATGATGTATCTGGGGTTGCTCAGACAATTACGTTTGATCCTATTGAAGATGTTACTGTAGAATCAACAGGTTTTGAATTAAGTGCTAGCTCTTCTTCTGGTTTGGCTGTTACCTTCATGAGTTCAGATGAATCAGTAGCCACAGTTTCAGGAACAACTGTAACAATTGTTGGAGCAGGAAGTACAACGATCATCGCCTCACAGGCAGGTGATGGCGATTATGCAGCTGCGGCTAGTATGGAACGAATTTTAACCGTGCATAAGCTATCTCAAATCATTACATTCGAACCCATTGATGACCAGCTACTCGAGGAAGGTACTCTAACGTTAACAGCATCTGCTTCCTCCGGATTGGATGTAACCTACTCAGTAATTGATGGTCCGGCTACAGCAAGCGGTAATATAATAACATTTACTGGTCAAGGAGAAGTAATGGTTAAAGCATCTCAAAGTGGTAATGATACTTATGCTGCGGCTGAGCCGGTTGAACAAACATTTGATATACTAACGGTGACTGGCATAAATGATAATTTAGGTGAAGAAATTGTTCGTATTTACCCTAACCCGGTAGCCAATATGCTTTTTGTTGAAAAAAACGAAGGTTTTCAAGAAATACAGGTAATCAACATGAGTGGAAGTTTGGTTTTACGCAGTGAATCTAACTCAACAGAGTTAGATGTTAGCCAGCTAAAACAAGGTAATTATATCGTTAGAGTTATTACCCCAACAGGAATTATTACAAACCAAATCATCAAAAAGTAAATTAACCACTTATTGGCAGATTAGTTATGTTCATAACTGTTTGTACAAGAGTATAAACCCTCGAATTATGAAAAACATTAAAGATATATTTTCGATTGTACTAATTATTTCCTTTGTAACATACAGCAGTTGCAAAAAGAAAGGGACTGACCCTCAACCGGACCCACTTGCGGATCGGCTGGAAGAACTCATAAATAATGGAAGTTCATGGGAAGTTTCAGAAGTTACCAAAGATGGCTATGATGTAACTGACCAGTTTAATGGATTTACATTAACTATTGGAGAATTTACTTACACAACAACAAACGCATTAGAATCTGCATGGTCTTCATCTGGCACATGGTCGTTTTTAAACAACGATGCTTCCACCATTTTAAGAGATGATGACACCATAATAGATGTAGGAATAAGTGGTGGGCAGCTTACCCTTACGTTCTCTGTAGATGATTTATCTTCTGGGGGACGCCTCAGAGGCATTAATGGTGACTACCAGTTTGTTATGTTAAGCCAATAAAGAAACATTAACCTATAGTTTATGTGTGTGTAAGCATAGCAGGTAGTGTTAATGATAAATGAAGCAGCCGAGAGGCTGCTTTTTTATTTACTGTCTTCAAGACACAATTGAAACCAAACTTTTAAAAATGTATGACAATATCTGTCATTGTGTCATCCGATTTATAACTATGTAGGGGTTGGCATAACCATTGATGATAGGAGAACAGCGATTGAAATTAGATATTAAAAGATAAACTATGGGAAAGATAATTGGAATTGACTTAGGTACCACCAACTCATGCGTAGCCGTAATGGAAGGTAATGAGCCGGTAGTTATACCTAATAGCGAAGGTAGAAGAACTACACCTTCTATTGTTGCATTTCTGGACGGTGGTAAAGGTGAGCGTAAAGTTGGAGATCCTGCAAAACGTCAGGCCATTACCAACCCTGCAAATACAATTAGCTCGGTAAAACGATTCATGGGTAAAAAATACTCAGAAGTGGGTGATGAGCTTAAAACCGTTGCATATACACTTGAAAAAGGAAACAACGATACGGTTCGCGTTAAAATAGGTGACAGACAATATACTCCTCAGGAGATTTCAGCCATGATCCTTCAAAAAATGAAGTCAACTGCTGAAGATTACCTGGGAACAACTGTTTCTGAAGCGGTTATTACAGTTCCTGCGTACTTCAATGATGCGGAGCGCCAGGCTACAAAGGAAGCAGGCCAGATTGCAGGGTTTGATGTGAAACGTATCATCAATGAGCCTACAGCAGCTGCATTAGCTTATGGATTGGATAAGAAACATCAGGATATGAAAATTGCAGTGTATGACCTTGGTGGTGGTACATTCGATATTTCTATTCTTGAATTGGGTGATGGTGTATTTGAGGTACTTTCTACAAATGGTGATGTACACTTGGGTGGTGATGACTTCGATCAGGTAATTATCAACTGGCTGGCAGAAGAATTCAAAGCAGATGAAAGCATTGACCTTAGGAAAGATCCTATGGCGTTGCAGCGTTTGAAAGAAGCTGCTGAAAAAGCAAAAATTGAACTTTCAAGTGCAGCCAGCACTGAGATCAATTTGCCTTATATTATGCCTGTTGATGGTGTGCCTAAACACTTGGTTCGTTCATTGAGCAGAGCCAAGTTTGAGCAACTGGCTGATAAATTGATTCAGCGTTCAATGGAGCCCGTTAAGGCTGCTTTGAAAGATGCGGGTTTGAGTACTTCAGATATTAATGAAGTTATTTTAGTAGGGGGTTCAACGCGTATCCCAAGAATACAGGAAGAAGTTGAAAAGTACTTTGGTAAAAAGCCTTCTAAAGGTGTTAATCCTGATGAAGTAGTGGCAATTGGTGCAGCTATTCAAGGTGGTGTGCTTACCGGTGAGGTTAAAGATGTGCTATTATTAGATGTAACTCCACTTTCACTAGGTATTGAAACCATGGGTGGCGTAATGACCAAGCTGATTGAAGCAAACACAACTATTCCAACCAAGAAATCAGAGGTGTTCTCAACTGCAGCTGATAACCAGCCATCAGTTGAAATACACGTGCTGCAAGGTGAGCGACCAATGGCGAAAGACAACCGTAGTCTAGGTAAATTTCACCTGGATGGTATTCCACCTGCCCCAAGAGGTGTACCTCAAATTGAAGTAACGTTTGATATTGATGCCAACGGCATAATGCACGTAACTTCTAAAGATAAAGGAACAGGTAAAGAGCAAAGTATCCGTATCGAGGCTTCTTCAGGATTAACAGAAGAGGAAATCGAAAAAATGAGAAAAGAAGCTGAAGCCAATGCCGAAGCCGACAAAAAGGAAAAAGAAACAGTAGAAAAGATAAATGCTGCTGATTCATTGATATTCCAAACAGAAAAACAACTGAAGGAGTATGGTGATAAGCTTTCAGAAGGAAATAAAACAGCCATTAGTGCTGCTCTTGAAACCTTGAAGAAAGCACATGAAGCAAAAGACTTAGCTGCAATTGATCCTGCCATTGAAGGCCTGAACAAAGCTTGGGAAGCTGCTTCGCAAGAAATATACAATGCTACTCAGGGAGCTCAGGGTGGTGCTCAGCCAGGGGCTGATGGTGGTGCCGGAGCAGGTGCTTCGTCTGCTAGTGGCGATGATGTTTCGGATGTTGAGTTTGAAGAGGTAGAAGAAGAGAAATAATTCTGGATTCTCCAAAGGAGGTTACCTGTTCAATATAGATTATAAGGCTGTCCGCCATTAGGTGGATGGCCTTTTTTAATAGTTGGTTTTGGCTTTGCTATATTTTGTAAGATAAATGGAATTTATTGAAATCATGTATATTTGATATATGCAAACGTACCAGGTAGATATATTGAACCCAAAAGCTGTTAAGCTGCTAAAGGATTTGGCGGACTTGAAACTTATATCTATAGCTGACGCTTCAACAGATCCTTTTTTGGAGGCTGTAAGCCAAATCAGAGAAAAAGCTAAGTCTAACCCTCCGACACTAGAGGAGATTACAAAGGAGGTTGAAACTGTACGAGCGAATCGCTATGCCTCTAAAAAAGGATAGGGGTATTATTGATACCAATCTTTGGATTAGCTTTCTTTTAACAAAAAATCTTGCAAAGATAGATACTCTTTTTAAGGAAAATAGGGTAGTCTTACTTTTTAGTCAGGAGCTATTGGATGAATTTATTGAAGTGGCAGAAAGGTCCAAATTTTCAAACTACTTTTCATCAGAAGATTTGCAAAACTCACTTTCCAAAATCAGGGCTAAATCTGAATTTATAAAGGTTAAATCTACAATTGATTTATGCCGCGATATTAAAGATAACTTCTTGGTAGCATTGGCCAACGATGGCAAGGCAACCCATTTAATAACTGGAGATAAAGAATTATTAGTTTTGAAAACTATGAATGAGACAGAGATCTTAACTATGAGTAGTTACCTCGCATCAAAATGAAGTGGTAAACACCCTTAAAGGTGGTGGCGATGATGTTTCTGATGTTAAGTTTGAAGAGGTAGAAGAAGAGAAATAATTGGACTTCCATGCGGAAGTAACTGTTCAATATTGATTTAAAGGCTGCTCATTGAGTAGCCTTTTTTAGTGTCTTTTCTACAATCGGTTATGCTAATTTGTTGCTGGGTTTGTACCTTCAAGAAAAAATTTGAAAATGGAAAAGACCAATACTTCTTTACGCAAGACTTTTAAAGGGCTTCTGGGAACATTACTCATTTTAGTGCTGTCCATTCCAATACTTGCTCAGCCTGATACCAAGGCATTTGAGAAATATATTGAGCAGGCACGCATTGATTGGGATGTACCGGGCATGGCCGTAGCCATTGTTAAGGATGGTAAGATCGTATTTGAAGAAGGTTTTGGGATGCTTGAAGCAGGTAAAAAACAAAAGGTGGATGAAAACTCACTTTTTGCTATTGCATCCAATACGAAAGCCTTTATTGCAGCTTCATTAGCAATTTTGGTCGATGAAGGCAAAATCAATTGGTCAGACAAGGTAAGAGACTACCTTCCATACTTTGCTATGTACGATTCCTACGTTTCTGAAAATGCAACCATAGCCGACATACTTTCACACCGAATTGGGTTGGGAACCTTCAGCGGAGACGTAATCTGGTACAAATCGAATTATACTCCCGAAGAGGTAATAAAACACATAAGATATATTCCCCAGGCTTTCGACTTCAGGGATGGCTATGGCTATTCCAATCTGATGTTTATTACGGCAGGAGAGGTAATAAAAGCAGTTTCAGGCCAACCGTGGGACGAATTTGTAAAAGAGCATTTCTTCAAACAATTAGGGATGAATAGAACGCAAACTTCTGTAATCCCATTGGCTCAAATGAAGGATGTGGCTACACCTCATGCGTTGGTGGACAATGTAAACACACCAATCCCTTATGCTCCTTGGGAAGATTCGGGAGCTGCCGGTGGTATTATTTCAAGTGTGCATGACCTGTCGCTATGGATGATGTTGCAATTGAACCATGGTATTCTTGGCTCAGACACATTGTTTTCTCCCGAAAGACAAATAGATATGTGGACACCTCATAATAGTTTTAGAGTAAGCAGCGGCTCTAAGAAAAACCTACCAAGTCGCCATTTTTCCGGTTACGGATTTGGTTGGGGTCTATCTGATTACAAGGGCAACATGGTGGTTAGCCACAGTGGAGGCTATGACGGAATGTACTCAAGGTTGACATTGGTACCAGACCAGAATTTAGGGATTGTGATTCTAACCAATGCCATGCGAGGAGTATCATACCCTGTAACCATGCGCCTGATTGATGCTTATGTGGGAGGTGAGCAAAAAGACTGGAGTGCTGATTACCTGCCAGGAGCACAGAGAGGAATTGAGTGGAAAAAAGAACGTATCCAGAAGCGTATTGATGCAAGGGTAATGAACACCAAACCAACAGTAGATGAGGATACGTTTGTGGGTAATTACTTCGATCCCATGTATGGTGAGGTGGATATTAAGAAGGATGCCCAAGGACTTTTAATGGAGTTTAAATCTGCCCCGGCCTTGAATGCAAGACTTTCGCACTGGCATTACAATACCTATAAAATTGAATGGAATGAGTTACATGCCTGGTTTAGTTTTGGAACCATTCAGTTTACTTTAGATAATAATCAAAACGTAACAGGTATTGAGTTTGATGTGCCGAACGATGATATTTTCTTTGATGAGATTCATTTGAAAAGAGAATAATAGTAAGGCCACATGCTGTGGCCTTTTTTGATGTAAGCAATTCATACTCATCTCTTCTTTGCTATCTTTATTCGAATGAGTAGGCTAAAGAATATAGGGCCAGGCGCAGTAGTAGCAGCAGCTTTTATTGGTCCGGGAACGGTTACAACGGCTACATTGGCTGGCAGCAGTTATGGGTACACCTTATTGTGGTCTATTCTGTTTTCTGTTTTCGCAACCTATGTGCTTCAGGAAATGGCCGTTCGACTAGGGGTGGTAGCACAGATGGGAGTGGGCGAGGCTCTCAGGCAAAAATTGACCATGAAATGGTCAAAAACACTCGCTTCTATATTAGTTATATCGGCTATTGCCATTGGTAATGCTGCTTACGAAGCAGGGAATATTTCCGGTGCTGCTCTAGGTGTTAGTCCAATCCTTGGAAATAATATTCGTTTGTCAAGTGTTTTGGTAGGTTTATCGGCAGGCTTATTGTTATTTATTGGTTCATCAAAAGTGTTGGAGAGAGTACTCGTGGCCATGGTGGCTATTATGGGAATTGTCTTTATTGCTGCAGCAACTATGCTCTCACCAGACATTATTCAAATTATGCGAGGGCTATTTGTTCCTGCAATGCCTGGAAAAAGCGTGCTAATGGCTATTGGATTAATTGGTACCACGGTAGTACCCTACAACCTTTTCTTGCATGCTTCTTTCGTAAAGAAAAAATGGACTTTAGTGGAAGATCTAAAAACAGCGCGAATAGATTCTTATATTTCAATAGGGCTTGGAGGGCTTATTACCATGTGCATTTTAATAGCTGCTACAGCGGTTAGTAATCAACAAGGATTGCAGGCCGGGCTTCCTATGCTTTCAGAATCGTTACGACCTTTATTGGGAGAGGGGGCATTAATTTTTGTAGGAGTTGGTTTTTTGGCGGCAGGTCTGTCCTCTTCCATAACGGCACCATTAGCTGCTGCTTTTGCAACTTCCGAAGTTTTGGGCTGGGGATCTTCATTAAAGTCAAATCGATTTAGGTCGGTGTGGATGGCTATTGTTTTGATTGGGATTGTCTTTTCGACCATGGACTTTAAACCCACAGAAGTAATCATCTTTGCCCAGATAGCAAATGGGTTGTTGCTACCCATAATTGCTACTTTTATGGTTTGGATTATGAACGATAAAAGACTGTTTGGGAAGTATTCAAACTCAGTTTGGTCAAACACATTTGGTGTTTTGGTTATTGTGCTAACCTTGGTGTTAGGAATAAAGGGAATTATATCCGTATTTTAATAAAGAGCAACTGATGCCAATGGATTTAAATTGCGACATGGGTGAAAGCTTTGGAACTAACATAGTTGGGCAGGATGAAAACATTATGCCTTTTGTAACTTCCAGCAACATAGCCTGCGGTTTTCATGGAGGTGATCCGGTTCATATTGAAAAAACAATCCAACTGGCAATTAAACACAATATACGTATTGGTGCACACCCTTCCTATCCGGATTTGGAAGGCTTTGGAAGAAGACCAATGAAGCTACCAAAGGAAGAGCTTAAATCAATACTTAGATACCAAATTGCTGCTCTGAAAGGGATGGTTGAGAGTGCTGGCGGTAAGCTAAGTTACGTAAAGCCACACGGAGCTTTGTACAATACTGCAGCTCATAGCAGGGATGAGACCTTAACAATTATCGAAGCTATTCAATCCATTGACCCCAAACTAGCTTTAATGGGTTTTGCCGGCAGTGTAATGCAAAAAGAGGCCAAAGCCAAAGGCATGGCATTTATAGCTGAGGCTTTTGCTGATAGAAGGTATGAACCGGATGGCTCTTTGATGTCTAGATCAAAGGAGGGTGCTGTTTTAACCAATGTTGAGGACGTGGTGGATCAGGTTAGGAACCTAGTTGAGAAGCAAAGGGTTAAAACTTCAGATGGTACTTATATTTCTGTAAAGGCGGATAGCATCTGTGTACATGGGGATAACCCATCAGCTCCTGAAATTGTAAAAGTGATAAGAGAATTTCTGATAGCCCAAAATGGAAGTTAGCTTACATGCACTGGGTGACGAAGCGCTACTGGTTCAGTTTGAGAAAAAAATTGATCCGGTAATTAATCAGCAAGTAGTTTTACTGGGGGAATATCTCGAACATTCTTTTTCTAATGAAGTAAAATATGTTGTTCCTGCCTACAACTCTTTGACTGTCGCTTTTGACAGCACTAAGATCAGCGCAGGCGCACTGGAGCAAGTGATTATTGAAGGGTTACACTCAGCAGAACGTTTTGAGTTTGCCGAACGATTGCTATACATACCTGTATGTTACGATAAAAGCTTTGCTACTGATCTTGATGAAGTTTGTAGGCAAACCGGTTTAACCTCAACAGAAGTAGTGCGGCTTCATAGCTCCAATTTGTACACAACTTATATGATTGGCTTTTTATCCGGATTCCCCTACTTGGGACAACTACCTAAGGAACTAACAACAGAACGAAAAAGCACTCCGGCATTAAGGGTGCCGGAAGGAGCGGTAGCCATCGCTGGAAGCCAAACCGGAATATACCCGCAGGAGTCGCCTGGAGGGTGGCAGGTGATTGGTAGGACTCCTTTACCCTTGGTATATGCGTTTGACGAGCATTCATTCTTGTTTCATCAAGGGGATAGGATTCAGTTTTACTCTATTTCAAAAAGCAAATTTGATAGCATTCGAAAAAGCTTAGCAAAGGGTGATTTTGATTGGGAAAGTATATATGGATAATTCCGTTCGACTAAAAATACATAAACCAGGGATGCACACTGTGCTGTTAATGCAGGACAAAATCGGCTTGCAAAAATATGGAGTGCCGGTAGGTGGCCCCATGGACGCTGAAGCGGCAAAGCTTGCAAATTGGTTGGTAGGGAACAAAGAAGAATCACCTTTGCTGGAAATAACAATGCAGGGGCCAACCATTGAGTTTTCTGGAAGCTGTCAAATTGCACTTACTGGTGCATCTGCAAATGCTACTATTGATTCAGTGCCCATTTATGAAAATGAAACATTAACAATTGCTAAAAGTGAAGTACTGACCATCGGGAAGCTTACAAATGGTAGTAGAGCTTATCTGGCTGTTCGGGGTGATTGGCGCCATCAGGACCAGAAGACGAGCTTTAAAAATCATGTTCTCAAAAAGGAGGACGAGATAACTATAAAAGCTACTGCGCGGCCAATAAAACAACGCACTTCTACTTGGAATGACACCATAAATGGTGCATTGGTAGTAAGAGCTGTTCCGGGGCCTGAATGGAATGAATTGTTAGAAACCGCTCGAGAAGCAATTCTGGCTACAACATTTACATTACTTCCCGAATCAAATAGAATGGGCTATAGGCTAAGCCCTAATTTACCAGACGTTATTACCAGTATAATCTCTTCAGGGGTTATTCCGGGTGTACTGCAAATTACTCCACAAGGCATGCCTATTTTGCTTATGCAGGATGGCCCAACCACAGGAGGTTATGTGCGTGCATTAACCGTTTTGAGTGAGGATTTATCTAAACTTGGACAGCTAAAACCGGGAGATCAATTTTCCTTTTCAATTCTATAAATTAAGTCTATAAAGCCATTAAATATATCAATTTGATGGAGGTTTCTTAAACATGTAAATTTGTGTATATCAATTTTTTAAAGACTAAATATTTTAAGTTATGGAAAATAAACATATTGCAAATGAGCTTAACAACCTACTTGCCAACTATCAGATATATTATCAAAACCTACGTGGGTTTCACTGGAATATTCAGGGTAAAAAATTCTTTGAATTGCATGAGAAATTTGAAGAGCTTTACACCGATACTGCAGTTAAAATTGATGAGGTGGCTGAGCGTGTGTTAACCATTGGATTCACTCCTCTGCATACATTTCAGGATTATTTGGACACTGCTTCGATTAAACCCTCAAAAGGGGTGCATCAAGGTGAAGATGCTGTGAAATTAATAGTGGATAATTTATCTGCTTTGGTTGAGCAACAGAAGGAAATACGGTCTCAAGCGGAAGAAAGCGGAGATGCCACAACAGGCGACATGCTTGCAGCTTTTGTTGAAGAGCAAGAAAAAACTCTATGGATGTATAATGCTTGGTTGAAGTAATTTAAGCATTTTTCTCTGAAAGCTCTTGGCGCATGCGCCAAGAGCTTTCAGAGAAAAATGCTTAAATTACTTCAACCAAGCATTATACATCCATAGA
>JAGQYI010000058.1 GCA_020436165.1 Cyclobacteriaceae bacterium
CACCAACGGACTACCACTTCCTGCACTTGTCGTAAAAGTCGCATCCGTATACCACTCTATCGTTGCTCCCGTTCCAAGGCTGCCTCCTACCGCTGTCAGCGTGATGTTTACCGGGGCCGCATCTGAACAATAATTGTTATTATCTACTGTCGCACTTGTGGGGCCTACCGATGCATTGTCTACCGTTACTGTTACATTCTGGCCTGTTGTGTTTCCACAGGTGCCTTCATAACGCACATAATAGGTCGTGGTTGTGCCAGGACCCGCCAGAACCAACGGATTACCACTTCCTGCACTCGTAGTAAAAGCCGCATCTGTATACCACTCCACTGTGGCTCCCGTTCCAAGGCTGCCTCCTACCGCTGTCAATGTGATGTTCACTGGTATCGCATCATCGCAATATGCAGGAAAATCTACTGTCGCACTTGTGGGTGCTACCGAAGCCAGATCTACAGTTACCGTTACATTTTGTTCCGTAGTATTTCCACAAATTCCTTCAAATCGAACGTAATAGGTTGTCGTTACGCTTGGAGCAGGATTTATATTAAGGTTATTTCCGGTTCCTACATTGCTTGTAAAAGCAGCATCATCATACCATTCTGCGGTAGCTCCGGTGCCTAAAGAACCCCCTGTGTAAGAAAGAATAATTCCACCTAAAGGCAGATTATCATCACAATAATTTGGATTATCAACCAATGCACCAGTAGGTGCCACTGAAGCATTATCTACTGTTACTGTTACATTCTGGGCTGATGTTGTGTTACAGGTTCCTTCAAATCGTACGTAATAGGTAGTAGTAACAGACGGAGCAGGTGTAATGTTTAGATTATTTCCATTACCTATGTTATTCGTAAATGCGGCATCATCATACCATTCTGCTGTAGCCCCTGTACCCAAAGTTCCTCCAGTGTAGCTTAAAAGAATACCGCCCGCAGGTAAGTTATCATCACAGTAATTTGGGTTATCAACCAAAGCACTTGTGGGGGCCACCGATTCAATATTTAAAGTAATATCTACGCTTCCATTCATTACCACAGGTGCACATACACCTTGTGAAGCCACAACAGTTAAAACATCGCCATCAACAAAATTTCCACTGGGCAAGGTAACATTAATGGGAGAGCCGGTACCAATTGTACTAAATGAACTACCCACCCCATTTATGAAAATCTCATATGTTTTATTTAATTCAGACCCATCCAGACCAATAATTGCATCATCTGCAGGGCAAAGAACCAATGGGCTTGAGGTAGTTATATTTTGAACCGCAATAGTTGGGTTATTAATAGTTATTGGCCCTAAACTCCTTGAACAGTTCGTACCGTCATCAAAAACATCAACAAAATAATCTCCACCCTCTAATCCCATTACGTCTTCAGTTGTACCAGTAAAACCATTAGGGCCCGTCCAGGCAAATGAATAAGAACCCGTACCACCTGAAACATCTATATCGATTATTCCATTAGGAGATGCACAATCTGAATTGTCTGATGTTGAATTTACAGAAGCACTCAATGCTGTAATAACATCGTTAATTGTAACAATGTAGAATTGAGTATCGTTGTCATCCTGAACAACTACCAAGTAACTTCTAGCCTTAAGATTGGTTACTGTATGCGCAACACCTTCCGTTGCTGTAAAGTTGAAATTCGGTGGTCCAAAAAACTGAACATCCGCATCAGCTCCTGTAATCCCCGTAACTGTTACTTCAATTGATCCATTCTCTAATCCATCACAAGCATCTTTCTGGTTAGAAAAAGTAGCAGCAAGTTGAGAAAATGCATTAACAGAGGCGAGTAAGAAAAAAGACAAAATCAATAGCTTATTAAAAACTATTGATTTGAGAACCCTGCAATTTAGATTACTGATAATTCGTATAAAATTCTTCATTCGATCACAATATCTTGTTTAACAACAGAGCACACCTTGTTTTGTAGAATCAGGGTATATTTACCAGCTTCCAATCCTTTCAACTCATCAATTTCAACATTCAGTTTGTTCTTACTCCTTTTATCTCCATAGAGGTAAGCACGTACTTTTGATGAGGTCTTGATAATGGTAACATCTATTTTTCCATTATTCAGTCCGTTTGTTGTATTCGAAATCTCAACATCAAATTTAATATCATCACATTCCTGATTGGGAATGGTAAATGAAAACAACATAACTATCGAACTGATAACCAATAGTCTCATAGCCAATAATAAATATGTATAATTATTCAATTTTTTATCGAAAAGTAACCCAAAGGTACGCCAATATGGCATATCAAACCTTACGTATATTCACCTATACTTACCTAAGTTCATTTTTAAGATCACTTTAAGGCTTAAAGAAAGGCAAAATAATTGGAAAAAACATGGTATTGTGACACTAAAAAATGCCCGTTAGATAGCAATTTATGTTAAATTTGCCAACCTCAAATCTGGAAGAAAATGTCCTTCAGATTAAAACTTTGAAATTATTTACGCTACTTAATTAGCTTACTAAATCAGTAGCAATTCATAAAAATCTAAACTAAACTATATGGCATTTGACATTGATATGATCAAAGCTGTTTATGCTAAGTATCCTGAACGCATCGCAGCCGCTCGAAAAGCAGTAAATAAACCCCTCTCCCTTGCAGAAAAAATCTTGTATACGCATTTGACCGAAGGCAATGCCACCAGCGCTTATTCAAGAGGTGTTTCGTATGTAGACTTTGCTCCTGATCGAATTGCATGCCAGGATGCAACAGCCCAAATGGCGCTCTTACAATTTATGCAAGCGGGCAAAGACAAGGTGGCCGTACCAACTACCGTACATTGCGATCACCTGATCCTTGCCAAAGAAGGCGCTGCAGCTGATTTAGCAAATGCTAAAACCGCTTCAGGCGAGGTTTTCAACTTTCTTGAAACGGTTTCGAATAAGTATGGCATTGGTTTTTGGAAGCCCGGAGCAGGAATTATACACCAGGTGGTATTGGAAAACTATGCGTTTCCTGGTGGAATGATGATAGGCACGGATTCACACACGGTAAATGCCGGTGGATTAGGCATGGTTGCCATAGGTGTTGGAGGAGCCGATGCTGTTGACGTGATGGCTGATATGCCGTGGGAATTAAAAATGCCAAAACTTATTGGGGTAAAACTTACCGGAAAGCTCAATGGCTGGACCGCACCAAAAGATGTAATTCTTAAAGTGGCGGGCATACTTACCGTAAAAGGAGGTACCGGGGCCATTGTAGAGTATTTTGGTGAAGGTGCAAAATCAATATCATGTACAGGTAAAGGTACCATTTGCAATATGGGTGCTGAAATTGGTGCAACCACTTCTACGTTTGGTTACGATGATTCAATGGAACGTTATTTACGTGCAACCGGGCGGGATGATGTGGCGGATGAAGCAAACAAAATCAAAGAGCATTTGACAGCTGACCCTGAAGTATATGCCGATCCTGAAAAATACTTCGATCAGGTAATTGAAATTGATCTTTCAACTCTATCTCCGCATTTGAATGGCCCATTCACTCCTGACAGGGCTACTCCTGTGGCAGAAATGAAAGAAACTGCCAAAGCCAATGATTGGCCAACCGATATTGAATGGGCATTGATTGGTTCATGTACAAACTCATCCTATGAAGACCTTACACGCGCTGCCTCCATTGTGGAGGATGCCGTTAGCAAGGGCATTAAGCCTAAGGCAGCTCTTGGAATTAACCCTGGTTCTGAACAAGTGCGTTTTACAGCTGAACGAGACGGACTTTTAGACACGTTTAAAAAGTTTGAATCAGCAAGAATATTTACCAATGCCTGTGGTCCTTGTATTGGCCAATGGGACAGAGCAGGTGCCGACAAGCAAGAGAAAAACTCTATCGTTCATTCATTCAATAGAAACTTTGCTAAACGTGCCGATGGCAACCCTAATACCCATGCGTTTGTTACTTCCCCAGAAATGGTTGCTGCCGTAGCCATATCCGGTAAGCTTGATTTTAACCCAATAACTGATACATTAACCAATGAAGCTGGTGAAAAAGTAAAACTAGCGGAGCCAACTGGTATTGAACTTCCTCCAAAGGGTTTTGATGTTGAAGATGCAGGCTATCAGGCTCCGGCTGAAGATGGAAGAAACGTAGAAATAAAGGTTGATCCGGAATCTAAACGACTTCAACTACTTGAACCATTCGCACCTTGGAATGGCAGTGAATATACTGGAATGAAACTCTTGATTAAAGCCAAAGGAAAATGTACTACCGATCATATTTCTATGGCTGGCCCTTGGCTGCGTTACAGAGGTCATCTGGATAACATTTCCAACAACATGCTAATTGGTGCTGTTAATTATTTTAATGATGCTACCAACAGTGTCAAAAATCAATTAACCGGTGAATACGCACCTGTGCCTGAAACACAACGAGCCTATAAAGCACAAGGAATTGGTTCTATAGTTGTAGGAGATGAAAACTATGGCGAAGGCTCTTCTCGTGAACATGCCGCTATGGAACCTCGTCATTTAGGAGTTAAAATTGTTTTGGTTAAGTCGTTTGCCCGTATTCATGAAACCAACCTTAAAAAACAAGGTATGCTGGCATTAACCTTTGCCGACAAAAATGATTACGATAAGTTTCTTGAAGACGACACCATTGAAACAATAAATCTGACTGATTTTGCTCCGGGGAAACCAATTGAATTAAAGCTTACCCACACAGATGGATCCAGCGATGTGGTTGTTTGTAATCATTCCTACAACCAAAACCAGATTGCATGGTTTAAAGCTGGTTCTGCACTAAACTTAATTAAGCAACAAAATAACTAATTTATACTATGGCAACAATAACATTAAAAGGGAACGATATACACACTGCAGGTTCTTTACCGGCTGTTGGACAAGAAGCCCCACTTTTTACATTAACAAAATCAGATCTTTCAAATGCCAGTCTTTCTGAATACAAAGGCAAGAAAGTAATCCTTAATATTTTTCCTTCTTTGGATACAGGAATCTGTGCTGCATCGGTTCGCAAATTCAATGAATTAGCGAGCAAAATGGACGCAACGGTACTTTGCATCTCCAAAGATTTGCCTTTTGCACACAAAAGATTCTGTGAAACAGAAGGCATCGAAAATGTTGTAAACCTTTCAGATTTCAAAAATTCTGATTTTGGTGAGGCGTATAAAACACTTATTGTGGATGGCCCCATGGAAGGATTACATTCAAGAGCTGTTGTTGTAATTGATGGAAACGGAAAAGTGGCCTATTCAGAGCAGGTACCGGAAATAGTCCAGGAACCTGATTACGATAAAGCCCTGGCTGCTTTATAAAAGAGAAACTAAATTTGGTGTACAGCTGTTTACCAGGTGCTTAATGCATTATGGTAAACAGCTTTTTAAATTAACAACCCTATGAAAATAGTTACCAGGTATATAGAGGATGAATTGTATGTTGCTGAAAATGAAAATGGCAACACCATTCAAATTGATATGAGGCATTCAAAAGATAAGAGAAGCCTTGCTCCTGTCGAGATGATGCTTGCATCCATAGCCGGTTGTGCAGCTGTCGATATCGTTTCCATGATCAAGAAAAAGCGTAAGACAGTTCTTGACCTCAAGATTGAGACCTATGGCACCAGAAAAGAGGATCATCCCAGAGCCCTGACGCATATTAAGTCAAAGTATACGTTGTATTCACCAGATACTTCGTTAGAAGCCTTTGAAAAGGTGGCTAAGCTTGCAACAGATAAATACTGCTCTGCGGCTGCATCTGTAAAAGCAGAGATTGAGGTTGAATGCGAAGTAAAACCTGAAAAAGAACATAGTTAGTATCCTCCGTAAAACTTTCTCAGAAACCATTCTGAAGTTATAAGCGCCATAAGCGCTATCAAAACCCACAGGATAGCATTCAGTGGGTTTTCTTTTTCATTTGAATGAATGGTTGAAACAGGGCTAAAACTGTCTATTTGTTGCAAAAAGCTACTCAAGTTGTTGTAAGGTGTAAAAGTAGCATTCGTTTTATCTGCCAGTTTTTGAAGAAGGCCAAAATCAGCTACCGGGTTCAACGCCTCTTTGTTAAGTTTTTTAATTACAAACTGACCACTTGATGAGTAAGTAATGGAATCCATTTTAGCGGTAGCGGTGTAGGTATAAACTCCTTCTTTTAGATTGCTTATTTTGTAATCATAATTGTCATTAATAGGAACATAGGAGAAAGACTGGGACACCCCCTCTTCATTTTTTAAATTTAACGTTACTTTATTTCCTACTACACGTTCAAAAAGAGCATTGTACTGCTCAGTCGTAAACCCAACCTCTTCCCCTACTTCGTAACTATTCTTTTTAGGAGATACATAGAATCTTTTTTTGCTGGCATCTGAACTTAAATATTGGACGGTCTTGGAAATTAAATCATCAAAGTTCTTTTGGGTCTGTTCACTACGATACTCGTCCAATTTCCATCTCCAAATTCCTGTTCCAAACAATATTCCAAAATTCTGATCCTCTTGTTTTGAAAATGCCAGCAGTGGCTCTGGTGTAGTTATATTTCCAATTTGTTTGTAAAGCATTATTTTGCTATTCACCAAATTAGAAGAAAGCCCGTAAGGCGAAGCCACGGGAGGCAGATCCGAAATCCATTCAATAAAGTCAATACTTACTGTAAAAGCACCGAAATCCGCATTCCATACCGGCCGCACAAAGTCGTCTTTTCCGGAAAAACTATCCTTGGAAAGTACATGCAAATCATTTTGCAAAAATCTAAAATCAGATGCATCGCCCACAATTAGCCATTTGGGTACTTTAGAAGCAAACAGTTTATCTCGTTCCTGAGAAGAACTTACCAGCGTAGGAAATTCATGTAAAATAATGAGTTCATAATCCAGGTTGGCCGGTAGTTTATAGGCTAAGTCAACTTCGTAATATTCATTCTGCTCAATCGAAGCTTTAATAGCTTTAATATCAGGATGTGGTGCTGCAGCAAGCAACAAAATACGTTTTCGGGCATCAATTACATCGTAATAAATTGTAGCGGAGTTGTTTAGTGGCGTGTACTCACCTTCTACCGGCTCCAAAACTACTTGCATGGATTGTTTGCCACTACCCTTTGCCGGAATAGACAAGGTCCTTTTTATGAAGGACTGGCCATTGGCAAAATCCACCTTTTCTGTATCGACCAGTTCCCTATTTCTAAACACCTTAATTTGAGAAGAACCTTTTCCCATATGCGTATTGAGTATCTGTACTTCCAATTGCAAACTATTACCTTCATAAACGGTGGAATTATGCACTACTTCTTTAATGGATAAATCCTTTATAGAAGAAGTATCTCCAAGCCCAATAGTATATATCGGTTTAGAAAATGAAATAGCCAAAGGAGAATACCCTTCATTAAACAGGCCATCGGACAAAAGAACTATACCGGAAAGATTTCGCTCCTTGTATGAGCTTTTAATTTGATTGAGTTGAGCAGAAAGATCGGTAGTACTAACAGTGAATTGTATGGAATCCGAATTAACAATATCGATCCCATTGCTGCCAACAAATTTAACTTCGTAACCTTTTTCTTCCAATTTGTTTTCAAGCCTTGATATATCCTTTTTTAGTTTCTCTAATTCACTTTCTGAGTAATCAATTGAAATAGATTCAGAAGTATCGATGGCAAGAACGATTAACGGTTTTTCAAAATAGTTGGTTATGGTTTGAACAAAAGGTTCAAGCAAAAGCACACAGATAAAACTAACCACCAGAAACCTTAGAATGGCCAAAATATAATTAAGACGCTTTGACCACGGCCCTGATTTGGAATATTGCAACCAGGCGTATCCAGCACCCACTAATAAACAAATGAATACCCACCAAAATGAATACGTAGTGGAAATGTTAGTCATACATGCAATCAGCCCTCAAAGGTAAGTACTGATTTACCTACAAGGTCACCGGTTTTCATCTCATCGAGTGCTTCAATAACTTCTTCAAAAGGACGAACGCTGCCAATGATCGGAATAATATGAAACGATTGAACAAATTCGACCATTCGGGCAAATTCTTTATCATTACCCATGGTTGAACCTACGATTGACAACTGCCTCCAGAACATGGTATATAAGTCAATAGTTGCTGGCAACCCATTAGTTGCTCCATAAAAAACCAAACGGCCTTTAGGATTCAGCAATTTTATCAATTGCCCGAATTGATTTCCACCAGCACTATCTATAATCACATCAAACCCACCATGCCTGCGTTTTACGTTTTTGTACCAATCGGGTGTGGTATAATTAAAGCCCCCCATCGCTCCTTTTTTCTTTGCCATCTCAATATTTGCATCTGAGTGGGAAGTAATGTAGGTATCGGCTCCCACCGTAATTGAGAACAAAGTTGCCATTTGGGCAACTCCACCTCCAAAACCTGAAATGAGTACTTTGGCGCCTTTTTGAACAGCTCCCTTTGTAAAACAAGCACGATACGCTGAAAGCGCAGATAACGGTAAGGCGGCAGCCTCAGAATCGGAAAGATGTCCCGGCTTCTCAATTAAACGATCCAGCTTTGCAACTACATATTCTGCCAGGGTACCATCGGAAGGCATTCCCAATACCTGGTACGATTGCTGTTGAACAGCATCGTCTTTTCCCCAATCTATGTTAGGGTTAATAATTACCTTTTTACCCAACCAGGGAGATTCGGTTGCTCCTCCCACTTCAACCACTTCACCGGCTCCATCAGAGCCGAGTATCACTCCCGGTTTTATACCGGGGTATTTCCCTTCACGAATCCACTGGTCGCGCCTGTTTATACTTGCTGCGGTAAGTTTAATTAATGCTTCTCCTTCTTTAGGTTTCGGTATGTCTTTCTCCTGAATTTTTACCGAAAGGTCCGATTGAACTACTAACGCCTTCATACAGCCAAAATGGTGAATTAAGGACAAATAAGCAACTTTTAGTCTCTATTAAAATGGAGGGGGCACATCTTCGGGAGGAGCATCCGGCTCCTCTTCATCTTTGTTCAGGCCGCTCTGTAATGTTACAGTATTTTGGAAAGCCGATCCGGCATCCGAAGGGAATGAGCCTCCAGCATACTCGCTGTGAAAGTCCATATCAGTAAACTTGGTAAACTTACCGATGAATTTAAGTTTTACATTATCAAGCGAGCCATTTCTGTGCTTGGCGATAATAACCTCACCCATACCTGTAGTAGGCATTCCTTCAGCATCCTCATTAAGGCCGTAGTACTCTGGCCTGTAAAGGAACATAACCATATCGGCATCCTGCTCAATAGAACCAGACTCTCTTAGGTCAGAAAGTTGAGGGCGTTTATCACCACCTCGGGTTTCAACGGCACGGCTCAACTGAGAAAGCGCAATAACAGGAACATTGAGCTCCTTGGCAAGACCCTTCAACGCACGAGATATGGAAGCAATTTCCTGCTCACGATTACCACCCGACCTACTGTCGGCCGACATCAACTGCAGGTAATCAATAATGATAAGCTGCACATCGTGCTGCGATTTAAGCCTCCGGCATTTTGCACGCAGTTCAAGAATTGTAAGTGCCGGAGTATCATCAATAAAAATTGGAGCCTTACTAATTTTCTCTGTTTTATGAAGCAGCTGCTGCCACTCATATTCCGCCAGGTTACCCTTTTTTATCTTTTCACTTTCAAGCTCCGATTCCGCACTAATCAAACGATTGACCAACTGAACAGATGACATCTCCAATGAGAAAATAGCAACAGGTTTACCAAAATCAACGGCTGCATTTCGCATGGCTGAAACCACAAAAGCGGTTTTACCCATACCTGGGCGTGCTGCAATAATTACGAGGTCAGAGGGTTGCCATCCGGAAGTAACACGATCTAAGTCTGAAAATCCGGAAGGAACCCCGGTAAGACCATCCGTGTGCTTCTGCCGGGCCTCAAGCTCACTTAATGCTTCAGACATGATGGTCTTCATATCCTGATAATTCTTACGAATGTTTTGTTCAGAAATCTCAAAAAGAGAGCCTTCTGTCTTATCCAGCAAATCAAAAACATCAGTAGTGTCTTCGTAGGCTTCTCGTTGTATTTCGCCAGAAACACGGATAAGCTCTCGCTTAATGGCCATTTCAATGATTATACGGGCATGGTACTCCACATTGGCCGCAGAGTTTACTTTTGTAGTAAGCGCTGTAACTGCATAAGCCCCACCTACCGCTTCAAGAGTTCCATCTTTTCTAAGCTGGTTGGTAACTGTAAGTAAATCAACCGGTTGTGAATCATTGAAGAGAAAAAGGATAGCTTCATATATAAGTCTGTGTGCATCCTTGTAGAAAACTTCCGGTTTTAGAATATCGGCAATGGATGAAAGTGCATCTTTTTCTAACATTAGTGCTCCCAAAACAGCCTCCTCAAGCTCCAGTGCCTGTGGTGGCACTTTACCGATTAGGTCTGATCCTGAACTCCTCTCTAACTGCTCTGACTTATATCCTAACCGGATGGGGGCACTACTTTTGTCCATTAAATTATTAGATCGTTGGTTGTGAAAATTAAACGTTCAAAACTAAGCCTTTCGTATCATCAGTAAAACTCATTCTTGCACGACTTATTAACAGAACCCTTCTAACTTATCCACAATCTTTTAACATAACAGAACTAAACTCTCTAAATGATCTTTCGTATATTTTTACAAAAATCTTAACTTAACTACTACAAACTCTATTTCCATGAACCAAAGCTTAGTCTTCAAGTCTTTTATCGTAGTGGCCATATTGCTTGGCGCCAAATCGTGTACCTGTCCATCATCAGAAAAAGAGGAAAAAGAATTCCTAAAGACACTCCAAATACACCTGGATGCAGTCTCGAATAAAGAGTATAATACACTTGAAAAAACCTTATCTCCAAGCGGTAAAATGGAACTTATTTTACCTCAGAGTAAAATCACATATACCTCAAAAGAGTTCTTAGACATGCATAAAGAGTGGTTTCAGGATACCACCTGGACGTTTGAAACGAAGATATTGAATTCGAAAGTTGATGGAAATCTTGGAATTGCAACTGTTGAAATACTCTACAAGGAACCCGATAGAAACGGAAAGCCTTATTTTAACAGAATGGCAGTTGGTTATGTGCTTGAAAAAGAAGATGGGAAATGGTATGTAATAAAAGATCAGGCATGTTCGCTCGAAAAATCTACAGACTAACAAGATAGCCCCTTTTTCCCTTTGTTATTCATCGGTAGTATTGGCAACTAAACGATCAATTTTACCATTCGTCCGAAAGTAAGGTTACCATCCTTTACTTAAGGATATATTTATAAACCAAACTAATAACTAACCTATGCCACTTACCAGTTTTACAGGAGTACTGGGTCCAACGCGTGCAGCGCATTTATTACGTAGAGCTACGTTTGGTCCTACTGCTGAACAAATAAATCAATTTGCTGCACTAACACCTCAAGAAGCAATTACATTGCTTTTTGATGATGCCGTTGTGGATCCTAACCAGCCAATAAACCCTGAAACCGGTCAGGAATGGTTACTTACAGGTACGCTGGGTGAAGAACTAGGTCTCGGTGGTCTCTCTGATCATTTTGTGATGTGGCTTATTGGCCTTGCGGCAGATTTTACCCAATCGGTAAGTTTTACTACCAGAGAAAAGATTGTTTACTTTCTTCATTCTCATTTCACCACGCAGTTAGAGAAGGTAGGAAACAGCAGGTCGTTGTATTATCAAAATGAATTGTTCAGACAATTTGCTTTTGATAAGAATAAAACGGAGGAGTTCAATTTTAAATCGCTTATTAAAAAAGTAAGTGTTGACAATGCCATGCTTCGCTTTCTCGATGGTAGCCAAAATGTTAAAGGAAGTCCTAATGAAAACTACGGCCGGGAACTTATGGAACTGTATTCCATTGGTCGGGGACTTGAAGGCTCATTCCCTACTGATCTACCTCAGGGCGATTACCTGAATTATACGGAGCAGGATGTACAAGCCGCAGCTCGCGTTCTTTCCGGTATTAAGCTTGATGAAAACTTTACCACCCTGGATCCCGACACCAACTTGCCAAGAGGCAGGGTGGAACCTGGCGCTCACGATAACGAGGACAAGCAATTCAGTAATAGATTTAGTGATGCAGTAATAAGCCCCGACCCTCTTTTGCTGCTAAATGGTCAACCTACAGAAGAAAGCGTATTGGATGAGATCAGTCAGATGATCGAGATGATTACCTCGCAACACGAATCCGCTTTGTACATCTGTAGAAAAATCTATCGCTTTTACGTTTATCACGATATTACTCAGGAGCTTCAGGATACCATAATTACAGAAATGGCTTCTACATATGTAGCAAACGATTATAAGTTGCAGCCTGTTATTGAAGAGTTATTGCAAAGTGAGCATTTCTACGATGCTGTTGCCATGTCGCTGGATGACGATAAGTATGGAGCCATTATAAAGTCTCCTCTTGATCTTGTGGTGGGCACCCTGCGGTTCTTCAAAATCCCATTGGCTGATTTTGTTACCGATTATACCCAGTTTTACGATCAGGCAGGCTCCTTACGACAGCATATGCAGCGCATGGGCATGAATTATTATGAACCGTTTGAAGTGGCTGGATATGGAGCTTATCACCAATATCCGGCTTTCAACAGAAACTGGATATCATCGAATTACCTTACCAACCGTTACGATTTCATAAGTTATTTATTTATGATGAATACAGGAGACAATCTTATTACTCCTGTTGATATGGTTCAATTTACCAAAGACACATTCGATAATGCTACCGGAGCCAATGCCAGGGATCTTATTATTGCTTATGTTCAGTATCTGTTCCCAATGCATTACAACTTAACGTTTGACACTGCTTCGGATGATAATTCCGGGTTAACAGCTGAGCGCCTGAACTACTTTCTTCAAGCCTTTCTTTATGAGCCCCAATTGGATGCAGACCCGGAAGGTGAATGGACCAATCGGTGGAATGCCAACTACGAAATGGATGTGGTTTACGGCCAGCTTTTAAAACTTGCAAATGCACTATTGCAAACACCTGAATACCAACTAATGTAATTATGAAAAGAAGACATTTTCTTAGAAATACCCTACTTACAGGAACCTCACTTACATTAGGTGGTTTCCCAATAAATGTTCTGGCCAGTGAAAGCAGGCTGAGCAAACTAGCCGAGTTGAGCGATAACGATCGCGTGTTGGTTATTCTCCAACTGCATGGTGGTAATGACGGACTGAACAGTGTGATCCCTGTTGACGATTACGATCAGTATTACAGTAGAAGAGCCAACATAGCAATTCCTAAAAAGGGAACCAATCGTGCGTTGATTGAGCTGGATAGTACTTTACCAAGTGCAGCACAAGTGGGCTTGCACCCTGATATGGGCGATATGAAAAAATTATACGATTATGGTCGTCTTGGGATTGTACAGGGGGTATCCTATACCAACAACAATGGGTCTCACTTTAGAGGCCGGGATATCTGGTTTATGGGTGGAGGCCCCAACGATTATTTCTCTTCTGGCTGGATAGGTCGCTACTTGCAACAAGCCTACAAACCACTCACCTACCCGGACGATTTTCCCAATAATGAAATGAAAGACCCGCTTGCCATTGAATTGGGAAGTGACGTCTCGTTAATATTTCATCAACAAGGTAATATACCAGCCTCTATTTCGCTCGGTGGCAATCCAGATAGCTTTGCTGATCTTGTAGATTCGTTGGAGGGCTTTGTTGATGAGGGAGTTGACCCAAGAGGCAAACCTCCTGTGGCGTTAAACGATAGCCCCTACGGTAAGGAAATGAACTGGATACTGGGTCTTGAAGACAAAACTGAAGATTATGCAGACCGGCTTCGCGAAGTATGGGATGCTTCTTCGGCAAGTGAAGTTACTTACCCGGAAACATATCCGTTTAATGCTCCTCAAAATGCCAAACGAAATCCTCTTTCAGGTCAACTACAGCTCATAGCCCGATTGCTGGATGGAGGCGGTGCCGGTCAGGGAGTAAAAACAAAAGTCTTCCTTCTTAGAATTGGGGGCTTCGATACCCATGCCGAGCAAGTGGAATCGTACGACCCCACCATGGGAGTGCATGCCACTCAAATGTACCACATTGCCACAGCTATGAAGGCATTTCAGGACGACCTGAAAGCACGTGGGCTGGAAGAGCGCGTGCTAACCATGACTACCTCTGAGTTTGGAAGAAGAATAGCTTCCAATGGTAGCTATGGTACCGACCACGGTACCGGAGGCCCCATGTTCCTGTTTGGCCCCTATGTAAAATCAGGGGTTTTAGGCAACGTGCCCGACCTAAGTAAAAGCAATGTAGATATGCAATATGATTTTAAGCAGATCTACTATGCGATCCTAAAAGATTGGTTTGAGGTGGACGAGTCTGTAATTCAAAATGATATTTTGTTCAGGAACTATTCAAATGGGCCAGACGACAGTGGTGGTTCTTATGACCCCCTTGAGCTTTTCGATACGAATTATGTCACCTCTGTCAATAATTTTATTGAAGACAAATTTTATATGAATCCTTGCTACCCTAATCCCGCCAGAGACCATGTTACTTTCTCTTACAGAGTAAATGCGTTCACTTCTGTTAGGCTTGTTTTAACCGACCTGCAAGGTCGCGTTTGCTCAACAATTGTTGATGAAATAAAACAACCCGGAGAACACCAGGTTACATTTCCGGTAAATAATTTACCCCCAGGACAATATATTTATAGTTTAAACGCAGGACCAATCAGAGTTTCCAACAAACTAACCATTATAAAATAGTATGCGCTTTTACATAACCTTACTTCTAATTTCCATTTCATCCCTGGTTTCTGCTCAGGGAAGAAATGCCTACATCGACCCTTTTCTAAAAACACAATGGTATCTTGGTTTTTTTGGTGGAGTTAATCTAACGGGCGTTAGTCCTGTAAATACGTTCTACGGATATGCACCCTTAAATTACAATGTGAATGAAATCGAAAAAAGCTATAATAATTTTTCTCATCTGGGCACTCAAGCCGGGTTGGTTTTCATGTTTTATACAGAAGGTTTCACAATTGGTTTAAAACCAGGCATTCATTCATATACTGTTGAACACTCAACCCGTGCTAATTGGGTAGATAGCAACAACGCTTCCAATGCGCTGGAAATAAACTATAAACACACCACAAATTTCCACTACCTTGAATTTCCATTGACCGTGCAGTACGATTTAATTAGCAGTAAGGTAAGGCCTTATGTTGGCGTTGGTGGTTATTACGGTTTATTGCTGGAAGCAAACAGAACCATAGAGCGCTCCGGAACAGACTCTGCTTCCGGGTCTTCCGGAGGTTTTACCAATCAGGAAAAAACCATTGGCGTAAACGATTTATTCATCACCTCATCGATAGGTATTCTGGGGTTTGTAGGAGCAAGTTACGATCCAGGCAATATTAGAATAACCCTTGACCTGGGATATAAATATGGTTTAAATAATATCACAAGTACTGAAAACCGTTATTTAAATAACGATATGGCTGCGATAGGAGAAGCCACGGACGATCTTCAGTTGAGGAATCTTTACCTTACTCTGGGGTTTGTATTCCCATTAAAATTTATCAGCAAACAATTTAACGCAGTACATTAAACCATGAAAGCGAGTAGATTTTTATTTTTAATTGTGCTTACAATTGTTGCTGCGTGCGACATAAGCCGTAACAACGTAGAACCAATGTCTACGTTTACCAAAATTTATGACGATAGCCGATTTGAACATGAATACTTTCCTTTAGATGTTATTCAGACAGCCGATGAAGGTTTTCTGATACTTTCTGAAAAGAAAATGGATCAATCGCTTTTCACAAATGTATTTGTGCTTAAAACAGATGCAATGGGAAATGTGGTTTCCAGCACCGAAATGGATGCCTCCTACGTGCATCCTGTGAACGGATGGCAATATATCGCTGGCAGCTATTACTTTATTTGCATGGATGCCAACACACTTACCGGCCAATTAGTGCCAGTAGATGAGTCAGGTACATTGGGCGACCCTGTTTCGCTTGGGGTCTCCTATCCTCTTGTTGCTACCCAGGATGGAGATAACATTATACTCCTTTCCTTTGATAATGGTAATAATGAAACGGTAATTTCTCTGGCAAATGCATCAGGCCAAATCTCTCAGCAGGCTAGTTATACCATTGGTGCCGGTGTAGATGTTGAAAAACCTATTATTGACCATTTAACCCGCAATGGGGATGAGTTGCCTTTTGCTGTGGGAAAAACAGCTTCCGGCACCTACTTTTTTAATGGATTGTATAACTACACCTTCTCATTGGTGTTTACCAATTTTGGAAACTCACCTACAGGGGTTTGCCAGGGCCAGCTAAGCCAGGGAGGAATAAGTGCCGCAGTGGCTACAAGCAATAATTTAATCAATGTGGCCAGATTCAATTTTGGAGCCAACTATCTTACACCAATGGCCAATATATCCACCTCTTCCACCACCTCAAGTGTTGATCTGGAAGGCAATATATTCCCGGAAATAGAATCGGGTGCACGAGTAAAAATTGGTC
>JAGQYI010000059.1 GCA_020436165.1 Cyclobacteriaceae bacterium
ATCTATTTATAATCATTTTGCTACTTATTAATACTTTACATGTATTAAGTCAGGATGCCATGATTTCAGGCCAATTTCGTCCACGTTTTGAGTTTCGGCATGGGTATAAAACATTAATGCCTGATGATCAAAAAGCTGCCAACTTTGTTTCTCAGCGAACAAGGCTTAACTTTAAGTATTCTGATGCATGGTTTAAGTTCGGGTTAAGTCTTCAAAATGTTGGTGTATGGGGCGAAACCGGAACATTGAGTACCTCTGACGTAAACGGAATAGCTTTGCATGAAGCCTGGGGTGAAATTATTCTTAGTGAGAAATTCTCTGTTAAAGCGGGTCGCCAGGAAATCGTTTATGACGATCACCGCATATTTGGTAATGTTGATTGGGCGCAACAGGGTAGAAGTCATGATGCTGCCATTTTAACTTTTAAACCAGAGGATGTGTGCCGGTTTGATTTCGGATTTGCTTACAATGCGCGCAAGGAAAGTAATTTTAAAGAAAATTATACCACAAATGAATACAGAACTTTCCAATTTGTGCACTGGCAACGTAGGTTTGGTGACCTGGGAGCATCCATTCTGTTTTTAAATAATGGATTACCTTGGATGGATATGGCTGATACGACTGATGCTGGCGATCCCTTAGAGAAGATCACATACAGCCAGACTACCGGTGGACGGTTGACCTACAGCAAAGATCAATTATCGGCTAATGGAGCATTTTACCTTCAGACAGGAAAGATTTCAGCCGATACAACCGGAGATGGCACTATGGAATCCACACGCGACTTATCAGGGGTTTATTTTGCTGCTGATGTTTCTTATAAACTAACTAACAATTTCTCAATCGGGGTCGGTTTTGAATACCTATCGGGAAACAGTATGAAAGATCCATCAGATAAGGATGAAGCCTTCAAACCTTTGTATGGTACCAACCACAAGTTTAATGGATGGATGGATTACTTTTATGTAGGCAACCATATGCAATCCGTTGGTCTTCTCGATATCTATGTTCCACTGGCATACAAAAAAGATAAATACACTGCATTGCTCATCCCTCATTTCTTTCAAAGTGCCGGTGATCTTGTCGGCTATGATGAAAGTGGTAATCTGCAAGATTTCGATAAAACCCTTGGAACAGAAATAGATTTTACGGTTAGCTATGCAATTTCTTCTGCAGCATCAATCACGGCAGGTTACTCCCAAATGTTTGCAACTGAATCATTGGAGATCCTAAAAGGCGGAAACCGAAATAATACCAATAACTGGGCATGGGTGATGATCGACCTGAAGCCTACATTCTTTAAATCCGAAAAATAAGCTTTATGCGTGAATTCATTAAAAAACTGTTGCCCCCAAACGGATGGCAGGTACCGGTGGTCATCCTTTTAGGAATTATCATTGGTCTTGGATTATACATCTTTAGAATTTCCAATGCTTCTTCTTATCTATCCGACAATTCTGAAACTTGTATTAACTGCCATGTAATGAATCCCCAATATGCAACATGGGTGCATAGCTCACACAGGGAAGTTGCCAATTGTAACGATTGTCATGTGCCACATAACAATGTACTTAATAAATATTATTTCAAGGCCAAGGATGGATTGCGTCATGCTACCATTTTCACCATGAGAGATGAGCCACAGGTGATTTTTATCAAAGAAGAGGGCAAAGAGGTTGTCCAGCAAAATTGTATTCGCTGCCACGAAAAACTGGTAACAGACAATGCTGGGATAGCTCGATTTGAAACTTCTAAACATTTCCGGATGGAGCGTTCTTGTGTTGAATGTCATAGAGAAACCCCACATGGAAGGGTGAATAGTCTGGCAGCAGTTCCAAATGCACAAATACCTAAATTAGAAACTGTGGTGCCGGGGTGGCTTGATAAGATCATGAATAAATCGAAAAAATAACATTATAAAAAACAAGAAATATGAAATTAAGAAACTGGTTATTATTTATTGCTACGGTTATTGTGGTTTTTTTACTAGGCCTTCTAGCCTCCTCAATTATTGAGCGACGTTCTGAAACAGCGTATGTATATAAACCGCAAGTTAAAATTAATGACTGGGAACCCCGAAATGAAGTATGGGGGAAAAACTTTCCACGTGAGTTTCAGTCTTATAGGCAAACAGCACAGAGGGATTTCAAAAGCAAATACAATGGCAATGTAATGATCGATATGCTCGAAGTTGATCCAAGATTAGTGGTACTTTGGGCAGGCTACGGTTTTTCAAAGGACTATAATCAGGGTAGGGGCCATGCGTATGCTGTAGAAGATGTAAGAAACAGCTTGCGAACCGGCTCTCCGAAAAATGAAAATGATGGCCCCATGCCCAGTACCTGCTGGACCTGTAAATCTCCGGATGTTCCACGTATGATGAATCAAGCGGGAATTGCTGAGTTTTATAAAGGAAAATGGGCACGTCTTGGAGGGGAGATTGTTAACCCTATAGGCTGTGCTGATTGTCATGACCCAGAAACCATGAATCTTCAAATTAGCAGACCGGCTCTCATCGAAGCTTTTGAAAGACAGGGGAAGGATATCACTAAGGCCTCTCATCAGGAAATGCGCTCTCTGGTTTGTGCACAATGCCATGTGGAATATTATTTCAACAAAGAGATAGTTGAAGGTGCCCAATACCTAACCTTTCCATGGGATAATGGATATACTGCAGAGAAAATGGAAGCATATTATGATAACAGGGGATTCTCAGATTGGACACATGCTCTAAGTAAGGCCCCAATGTTAAAAGCGCAACATCCAGGTTATGAAACTTATATGACCGGTGTGCATGCAGCACGTGGTGTGAGTTGTGCTGATTGCCATATGCCTTATAAATCGGAAGGTGGTCAAAAGTTTACCGATCATCATATTCAGAGCCCACTAAATAATGTAGCCAATTCATGCCAGGTATGTCACCGTCAGGAGACAGCACAACTTTTGAAAGATGTTTTCGAAAGGCAGGATCGGATAATTGAAAACCGTGATAAGCTTGAAGAATTATTAGTACGTGCACATGTGGAAGCTAAGAAGGCATGGGATTTGGGTGCTACAAAAGAACAGATGCAAGGGATATTAATGGATATTCGTCATGCTCAATGGCGTTGGGATTATGCAGCAGCTGCGCATGGTGCTTCATTTCATTCTCCAGTTGAAATCGGTAGAACAATTAGTACCGGTATTACCATTGCCCAGGAGGGAAGAATCAAATTAGCCCGGTTGCTTGCAGATTTAGGCTTTAATGAAGAAGTGCCATACCCCGATATTTCAACTAAAGCAAAAGCACAAGAGTTTATCGGATTGCCGATGGATAAATTAAATGAAGAAAAAGAAGAGTTTAAGGAAACTATTTTACCCAAGTGGGATGAAGAAGCTAGGAAAAGGGAAGATGCTTGGGGTGTCAGTTACAACTGAGTCTTGTTAAAAATAATTAAAAGTAAAAATTAAATAACCATATTTCTAATATCAAGTATAAATTCTCTTTTTATAAGACGAACTGAAAAATGAGTGATAAAAAGAGATTTAACTTTCAGGAAATAGCAGAACGCGTTGACACCTTAATTGATCTAGCAGAAGATACATCCTTGATTGATAACTATCGAACGATTGATGTACTTAAAATGGTAGAAAAAGAATTTGAGGAGATATCTACAACTCTAATTGATTTATCGGACATTGATCTATGCAAGGGCAATTAGAACGCACTACATCCAGGTTATTTACGAGTAAATCATACTTTTTTTGCGATTCAATAAGTCTCTTCTCACAAATAGTTAATTTTGATTGTAACTCATAAGAGTTATGCCAACATTTTATTAGTCTTAAGGTTAACCTTCTTACCTGATTAAATTGGTGTAATACAAATCCTCTTGTTCCCATTACACGATCCTTGCTCATAATATTTAAAGCTTAAAATAATTCTACAATAATAACGTTGGGAAAAATTGGTATTATTTTACATTCTTGGCAGGACTTTTTGATGTTAAGCTTACGATGTTTTCCAAAAGTTTTATTCTGGCATCTTTTTCGTTTAACAGCTTTTCATATAATCCCATTTTATCAGCCTGATCAATTAACTGTTTTTTATAGAAGCTATTGTCCGAACCCGACAATTTATTTTCAATTGACATTTCCCCTCTTCCCAACAATAACCAATCAGCGCTAACATCCGGGAAAAGTTCAAAGATTTTCATCAACTGTTTATGCCCGGGTACCTGTTTTCCTGATAACCACAGGTTAACACTCCCACGGGTTACGTCGAGTTTTCTTGCTAATTCCGACTGGGATATATTTTGCGATTTTATCAACAGCTTAATTCGGTGATCCAGAGACATAATATTAGATAATTGTTAATAGATTGTTAGTTATATTTATTCATAAAGTTAATTAATAACATACATTTGCACGTAGAAATTTGACTTGGGATTTCAATTTCTATTAGGACGAACTGCTGCCGGTTAAAACGGACTTTGGACAGATGTAAAAACCGGCAGCAAGTAAGTCCTAAAGTTTTTTTGCAAATCTTCTGGAGACAAAAGTAATGAAATGAACATTCAAAAACAAGGAAAAACAAACAAAAGTGTTTGATAATAATCAACAAATAGTAAAATATATTAACATTTAAATGAATTTGTAATGAGAAAAGTAACCATTTACAGCTCAGATTTTAACCAGCAGGGTGATTGGAAAGACTTCCTGGAGGAATTGGATTTTAACGAAGAAGAACGAGAGGCAATTGAAGAAGTTGAACTAACGGTAAGCTCTTCGGAAATACCGGATGGCAGCATCGAAGGTAAGCTGTATTAAAAGCGTAAGACGGTGTAGGACATCCTGTAGAAACGGGTAAGATTTCAGTAAGACCGGTGTAAGACAGCGTAAGACAAAAGTGAATACAAGGTAAAAAGAGGTAATACAAAATTGATTTTAAAATGAGAAAAGGAGATCATGAAGATATTATTGGCCAGGATGAGGCCAAAGAGTTGTTGGGATTTAAACCATCTACTCCCAACTCAAACAGGAAAATGAACGAGCTGGTAAGGGGAGGTAAGATAAGAGCATATCAACCTTCCCCGAAAGTCAGGTTTTACAGCAGGCAATCCATCGTGGATTATATCCTATCCACGAAGATTCCCTCAGATGACGAATTTGTACCGGTACCAATTAGATAATGAATATGAATTATAACTTGACAAAAGAGATCCCGGAACTGGCGTTTTTGATCGAATACAACGAAAAGATTGAAAAAGCGCAGGAATTGCTTCAAAAACTTCAGGATTTTCAAAAAGAAGCTGCATTGAAGGCAATTGATGCTCTCCACAATTACGAAGACCAACATGAGATTTGGTTTGGCGAGGACCTGGTAGTTGAATTTCAAGAGAAGCAATACATCATAAAAGGTTTGAATGACATACAAGATGATCCTTTAAAAGTAAGGCCAATTGATCATGTGATTCAAATTGAAGATAAACAAGCGAAAGGTTCTGAAGGGGAAAAGGAGACGTCCTGATCCCCTTCA
>JAGQYI010000009.1 GCA_020436165.1 Cyclobacteriaceae bacterium
CAAATCGAAGAAACCTCAACTCTACATTGGTGCTATCTTTTGAAATAGCCTTATCCAATAGCTCCCTTCCTGCATTAAAGTACTTTAGCTTAACAAAAGGATTTGCGTATTTTTTTGCCAGCATCATGTTGGATACTGCGTAGTACCCAGCAGCCGTACTTGTTTCCATTTTATGTTCACTCATAGTGTCATAAAAGGTTTGACAATAATCAGCATCTTTATGCGCTTGCTCCAGATATACACTCCAATCTTCCTGGGCTTTTAGCGGAGTCCAAATCAATAAGATTGTGTTTATCAGGAGCGTTTTCTTCATACCAAATTAAGCTTATACCTAAACCAGCTTTTTACTAATAATAAATATTTGCTGTAATTAGGTATTCGTACTCTTTGCTGAGCTATAGTTTCAAATTGCAAGCTTTTTATCTTCTTAAAAAGAGAATAATAGTAAATATAGGCAATGTAAACCCCAAACCTGCTGGAAGCCGGCAATTGCCTGATACCAATCAATGCATCGTGAAAGTCTTTTTGAATATTATCCTCTACCTGTTTTTTGCTTTCTTTATTTAGGCCTTCAAAGTTTATTTCAGCAAAATAAGATCTGCCCAACACCTGATAATCGTCTTTGAGATCTCTTAAAAAATTAACTTTTTGAAAAGCAGCCCCCAAACTTCTTGCATGAGGAGCCAGCTCATCATACAAATTGCAATTGTTCAAACAAAAAACCCGCAAGCACATAAGCCCAACCACTTCGGCTGAACCATAGATATATTCGCTCACTTCCGTCTGGGAATAAGCAGATTTGTAGAGATCCATTTCCATACTAAGTAAGAATGCATCAATCAGATCACGTGGGATTTCATACTCTCTTACTGTTTTTTGGAAAGAATTTAGTATCGGGTTTAAACTTATTCTCTGGTCAATTGCTTTATAAGTTTCTTCTTTGAATTCCTTTAGTAGTCTCTCTTGTTCAAATTCTAAGAAAGAGTCTACGATTTCGTCAGCCAATCGCACAAAACCATAGATGTTGTAAATGTGCGATCGAATTTCTCTACTGAACAATAAAATGCCTAATGAAAAAGATGTGCTGTAAAGATTGGTTGTTGATTTACTGCAAATCTCAGATAAATTGTCATAGATGTGTTTCTGATCCATAGCTAGTTGTTATTTATAAGTGATGCCACAATCTCGCCACTCAAAATAGTTGGTGGAACACCGGGACCTGGAACTGTAAGCTGACCTGTAAAAAACAGGTTGTTAATTTTTTTATGTTTCATTCTTGGTTTTAGAAAATGAGTTTGCATGAGCGTGTTCGCCAAGCCATACGCATTCCCCTTAAAAGCATTATAATCGTTAACAAAATCGTTGGGCATAAAGAATTTTTTAACCACAATCCTATCAGAAATGTCTACGCCCGTTTGTTTCTTTATCCTGCCTACTACTATTTTCAAATAATGCTCCTTCAGGTTATCGTATTCATTGAGTAAACCAGGCGTTGTTGGTATCAAAACAAAGAGATTTTCATAACCTGCCGGAGCAACAGAAGGATCTGTTTTAGAGGGATTAGATACATAGAATAGTGGATTTTCAGGCCAATCTTTGATAATGTTTATTGTATCGAGATGAGCCTGATATGGCTCATCAAAAAATAGATTATGGTGCAAAAGTCCCGGAATTTGTCCCTTAACACCTAGATACATAATAATCGCAGATGGCGCCATATCCCGGCTATCCCAGTATTTGTCAGTATACTGCCATAAGTCAGAAGGCAATAAATTACGCTCCACATGATGGTAATCTGCACCTGCAACAATCAAATCAGTTGCTATAGTATCGTTTTGCAATTTAAGTGCATTGGCATTTCCAGCATTCACCGTAATCGCTTCAACAGGAGCTGATGTATGGAAATCCACTCCATAAGACTTTACCACTCGCTCAAACCCTTCTATTATCTTGTACATTCCTCCCATCGGATACCACGTACCCAATTTCATGTCTGCATAGTTCAACATGCTGTAAAGAGCAGGGATTTTTGTGGGCGATGAACCCAAAAAAAGAATTGGAAATTCCAGTAACTGATGGATTTTGGAACTATTGAATTGCTTTCTTACATACTCAGAAAAGGATTGAGTGAGCTTAAGATGCAAGGCCGATTTTACAATTTTTGGCTGGAACAATTCGGTAAAACTCATACCAGGTAGTTTAACCGGGCCCGTCATTGCTGCATCGTATTTTAATTTAGCAGACTGCAGGAAACGATTAAGCTTATCGGCACCTCCCTTTTCCAACTTCTCAAAAACCATAAGCAATGACTCATAATCTGCTGGAATTTCCAATTTTTCATCCTCGAAGAAAACCTGATAAGAAGGATCCAGACGAACCAGATCATAATGCTCATTAACACTTGATCCATGGTCTTTGAAAAATTTCTCGAATACCTCGGGCATCCAATACCAACTGGGCCCCATATCAAACATAAAACCATCCTGGGTAAACATCCGGGCTCTTCCACCAATGGTTTCGTTTTTCTCATAAACAGAAACCTTGTGACCTTTTTTAGCCAGGTATGCTGCAGCAGACAAACCTGAAAAACCAGAACCTATAACCGAAATATTCACTTTTGTTTAATCTTATTTAATTTTTGTTAAACAAATATAAAGACATTTTTATTTTGTTTAATCTTTTTAAAAAGAAATTAGTCAAAAAAACATTAGAATTCCAGAAGATACTTTTTGAAATCTGAATAGGAGAGACATTTTTTAAGATCCGGTAGTTTAAGATCGGACTCACTTAACAAATTTCCTAGAGCTATTATTTGTGTTTCAGGAAAAGATTTTGACAATTGCAGGAGATACTCATCCACTGTCTCTGCTGAGTTACTATTAATTAAAGAGGTAACAAGATAGCCGGCCCTCTCTTGCTTTTGAATAGAAATCAAATCCTTTAGTGGTACCGACTGGCCAAGATAAATTGTTTTAAAACCAAGCTTTCGCAAAATATAATTCCCGAATAAGAGTCCCATTTCATGCAACTCACCTTCGCGTAAAAACAAGATAAAACTTTGGGGTTTATAGGTACTGGGAATTGGTAGTTTATCAGTTGCAACAATTAATTTGGTGCGAATAATATTTGAAATAAAGTGCTCCTGGGCTGGTGTAATTGAGTCTGTTTGCCACAAAATACCAATCCTGTTGAGAAATGGGAACAGGTAATTTGTTACCATTATTTCAAAATCATAGTCCATTAAAATATCCGACAGAATTCTTTCAAACTCCACCTCATTCACATCCACCACAGCCACAACCATTCGTTTAATAGCCGTCTCAACATCAGCAGTGTTTTCGTTAAGTTTGAGCACTTCCTGCTCAACACTATTCACACTCATTGAGGCAATTCTGGATATCTTGATTCCATTATTGTTCAATTGGGCAATGTTCAAAAGCTTCTTTAAATCATTTTCTGTGTAACTTCTGATGTTGGTATCCGAGCGCTGTGGGTCGAACAAATTATACCGCTTTTCCCAAATACGAATTGTATGTGCCTTTATGCCCGAAAGGCTTTCCAGATCTTTTATACTGTATTTCAATTTTGTTTAATTTTTAATATAATTTTATTAAACAAACTATTAGCTTTGCGCAAATTTAAAAGTAAAATGAACA
>JAGQYI010000060.1 GCA_020436165.1 Cyclobacteriaceae bacterium
CAAGACAATTGCACGAGTTGAATTACGATGCAATCGTTCAATGCTTTAAAGCGTACACAGAATTTTCAACAGGCAAAAGGCCTCCAAGTAAAAAGGAATTCCTGCTCAACCTGAAAGAAAAAGAAAATGACCCCGGCTTTACAGGCGATATGGAAGCCTTGTTAAGAACGGGCATAGAATACAACCAAAATACTGCTTTTGAGTGGGTAAAGACTAGGCTGATTGAGCGAATATAAATGCATAAACTAAATACTAATACTATAGTATTTATAAAGTATCTCGTAAAGCAGTTATAGTAAAAGTGAACCGAAAGTCTCATTGCGAATGTAAGGCACTTAATAGATTGCTTCAGCTCACTCGTAATGACGCTTAGTATTTGTTGCAGTTGTTAAGCTTAAATTAACTAGTATTTTTTTAATATTTTATTACATTTATGCGATTGCAAATGTTTATTAGCATTTTTCAATGGAAAGTGCACTTTATATACTAGTTGTGCTTTATGCCTCGAAGCAGAAATAGATTGACTGTAAATTATGAGCCAGAACATACAGAACATTAAAATTGAGGATTTGGTCTTGTGGACGGAGAACCCTAGAGACCCAATTGACCCTAATAGCTCAGATCAAGACATTGCTGACAGAGCATGGGATGATGAGCATGAGAAATGGAATCTTCTCAAACTGGCAAAGGAGATGAGGACGCATTACGATTTTAGTGAACTTCCTACCGTAGTATATCATGAAACAACCCCTATCGTCTATGATGGGAATAGAAGAATGATTTTGGCCAAGATCTACCATGACCTAGTCAAACTCGATAGTTTTGATAAGTCCAAACTACCTTCAATTCCTAAAGTCATCCCATGTAATGTATGTTCAAAAGACATTGCAATTGAAAACGTTTTTAGAAAACATGGTGATTCGGGTTCATGGTCACCTTTGGATAGAGACCTTTTTGTTCACAAGTTTAAAAACGAACCAAAAAGCATATTTCTAAAACTTGATGAGGCAACTAACATCATTTCATCTAACCCCCATTTAAATCAAGTATTCGTTAAGAATGAGATTTTTACGCAGGAAAAATTGAAAGAAATGGGATTTGAGTTCAATCAAGATGACCTTGAGAGCAAGCATTCGGACAAAGAATCCAAACAAATCCTACAGGACGTTTCCTCTAAAATTGAAGCAAAGGTTGTTACAACAAGAACAAACCGAGGAAAAATCATCGACAACCTTGACAAAAGTTCCAGAGACATCATAGAAAAAAACAAGAAGAAAAAGACGAGCAAGATTAATGTAAGTGTCCCTGCAACCGCCCAACCTCTTAAAAAGAAACAAACCCCAAGGACAAAAAAGAAAGACCCGGAAATATTCAACGGTGTCCTTTATTTAAAATCTGGACATGCCAGTGATCTTTATCGAGACATCGTTGATTTGTTTAAATACTACTTGGATCAAAGAGACTCGTTCAGTCAATATTTTCCAAGTCTGCTCAGAATGTCGTTGAGACTTTTATGCGAAGCGGCAGCATCCGAAGAATCCAAAACTATGGATGATTATTTAAAATCAAATTTTGAGACAGCAAAGAAGAAACTAGATCAGGACGCTAAAACAACACTGTTAACTCAAAATGTTACTAAACAGAGTATTATCCCGTTGTTGCATATTGGAGCTCACAACTACCAAGCAGGGAACAATCTTGATCAAACCGTTGCAATTTCAATTATTCTTGGGGAAATTTTGACCATATCTCATGGACGATAGCTTTAGACACAGCAAATACGAATCTCCTTTACGTTACCCCGGTGGTAAAGCGTGCTTGTTTCCTTTCATATCTGGAATACTTTATGAAAACAATCTGATTGGTACCGACTATGCCGAACCCTATGCAGGTGGTTCAGGGTTGGCATTGAAACTACTTTTTAATGAATATGTGAACAATATTCACATAAATGATTTCGACTATTCAATCTATTGCTTTTGGAAGTCCATTCTTGAATCAAATTCAAGATTTTGTGACTGGCTTGAAGACGTTGAGGTCTCAGTTGAAAATTGGAAATATTTTAAGAACATCCAAAAAAATATTGATGACTTTAGCCAATTTGAAATAGCCCAGTCTACGTTTTTTTTGAATCGAACAAATGTTTCCGGAGTAATTAAAGGAGGCCCAATTGGAGGATTCGAACAACGAGGTAAATATTCTATTGACGTAAGGTTCAATAAAGAAGATTTAATAAATCGAATAAAGAGGATTCAAGATTTTAAAGATCGGATTTCAATTACAAATTATGATGGTTTAAAATTTATTAATCGCATTAATAAAATCAACCAGAACACTTTTGTCTATCTCGATCCTCCGTACGTTCAAAAAGGAGCCGATTTATATATGAACTACTATAAAAAACATGATCACGAACAGCTTGCTAAGAAAGTAAATCTTATTAAACACAATTGGCTGGTTTCCTACGACAATACTGATTTTATTCTCGGACTTTACAATAAACATCGCAAGTTAACCTACCGACTTGCACAATCCGCCTCAAACAGGATAGGTAACGAAATATTAGTTTTTTCGAATGGTCTGCAATTCGAGAACTCTCTTAAAAAGCTTTCTAACCCAATTGCAGTGTAACCACGAAAGCCTCATCCATGGCCAGTATCCCACAGACCAAGCTTAACTTGATATAAAATTTTTACTGAAACCTTGTCATTGAATTAAAAGATTAGTGACCCTGCAGAATACCCCGCAAGTAACCCCTGAAGTAACCCCTGAAGTAGCCCCGCAAGTAACCCCCGGAGTAACCTCCGAAGTTATTCATCTGGTTAACCCCTTGCTGGTATTCTCACCAACAAGTAAAACAACCGAAAACTTTTTCATAAAAAATCTTGCTATTCATTAATACGGTTTTATATTTGTAAGTGATTACTCACTAATATGACTGAAAGACAGGAAAAGATATTGAACACTGCCCTTAAACTCTTTGCCGAAAACGGGTACGATTCCACCTCTACCAGCAAGGTAGCCAAAGCGGCCGGTGTTTCTGAAGGGTTGATTTTCAGGCATTACACCAACAAGGAAGGTTTGCTTTCCGCCATTATGGTGCAGGGCAAACAAAGTGCCTTATCCATGTACAAGTACATCCTGGACCAGCAAGACCCTAAGTCGGTAATTCGAGGAATCATTAAGTTGCCTTTTACCCTTTCAGAGGAGAACTACAATTTCTGGAAGCTGCTATACGCACTAAAATGGCAGGCCGATGTGTATGATCACAGCATTTCTGCTCCTGTTAAGGAGGCGCTTATAAATGCATTCACAAAGCTGAATGCCGAAGACCCGGATGCAGAGGCAGAGGGTGTATTGTTATTGATAGATGGTATTGCTACTTCGGTGCTGCTACGAAAACCTGAAAATAAGCAAGCCATTCTGCAAACCATTTTAAAGAAATACAATGTTTAAAAAATTTAATACTAAAAAAAGTAATTACTCACTTACAAACTAAAATACTATGGAAAAGAAAGTTATTCTAATTACAGGCGCCTCTTCCGGAATGGGAAAGGAAACTGCCTTACAACTCATTAAAGAAGGTTACACCGTATATGGCGCTGCCCGCAGGGTGGAACAAATGAAAGACCTGGAAGAATTGGGAGGCCATGCCATTGCCATGGACGTAACCAATGACGAACAAATGGTTGCAGCCGTTGATAAGATTATACAAGAGCAAGGCAAAATTGATGTGCTTATTAACAATGCCGGCTACGCCATTTATGGAGCCGTGGAAGACACCACCATTGCCGATGCCCGCAGACAATTTGAAGTAAACATTTTTGGTCTGGCACGTTTAACACAGTTGGTATTACCGCACATGCGCAATCAGCACGCAGGTCGGGTAATAAATATCTCCTCTATGGGTGGTAAAATTTACACTCCATTAGGCGCATGGTACCACGCCACCAAACACGCCCTGGAAGGCTGGAGCGATTGCCTTCGTCTGGAGTTAAAGCAATTTGGTATTGATGTGGTAATCATAGAACCCGGTATTATAAAAACCGAGTTTGGCGATGTAATGACAGCCCCTATGATGGAACGGTCAGGCACTACTGCCTATGCCAACATTGCGAAAGCAGTTGAAAAGACCACTACCGAATCGTATGAAAAAGGAGGTGCTTCTCCTGCCAGTGTAATTTCAAACCTTATTTCAAAAGCCATTAAAGCGCGTAAACCTAAGACCCGCTATGTGGCAGGTAAACTGGCTAAACCTCTGATGTTCGTACGCAAGTACTTTGGAGACCGCTTCTTTGATTGGGCAGTAATGAGCCAGGTAAAATAAAATCAGGCTGATAAATAAAGTAGAATGGGCAATAGGTATATTGGCTCTAACTTTGCTTACTCATCAGCAAATCTGAATAGCAAATCTATGAGAACATTATTCCTGCTGCCTATATTAGGTTTTTCAATAATGGCGAACGCACAGACCAAAATTATTGCCCACCGTGGTTTTTCGGGGATAGCCCCTGAAAATACACTTGCCTCTTTTCAAAAAGCCATTGAAGCTAAAGCTGATTACTTTGAGTTGGATGTGCATACCACCAAAGATGATTCTCTGGTAGTTATTCACGATGCCACTGTAAACAGAACCAGCTCCAATGGCATGAAGGGCAACGTGGCCGATATGACCTACCGGGAACTAATGGAAGTACATATGGGCTTTTCGTCAAAATTTGGCACTACCTATGCTTCTGAAAAAATACCGACCCTGCGTGAAGCGCTTGAGTTGGCCAAAGGCAAGATTAAGGTTTGCATTGAGCTCAAGGTGCATGATGCTGAAAAGCAAGTGCTGCAACTTATAAGCGAGCTGGGTATGCACGACCAGGTCATCATCTTTTCATTTTACTACGATGTGCTAACGAACATTCGAAAAGTGGATAAGGACATTCCTATCCTTTTGCTCAATACGCTAGCTAATTCTAAAACCATCGAAAAGGCCAAAACCTTAAACGCAACCGCAGTTGGCATTGGAACAAACCCATCCAAAGGCTTCATTGACAGTACTCATTCAGCGGGTATTGAAGTGTGGCAATGGACGGTTAATGATGAAGCCAAAATGTGGAAATTGATCGATATGGGCATCGATGGGTTGATCACCAATTACCCCAACCTTGCTCTAAACAAAGTTAAGTAACCTGCTACTATCGATTTCCTGGAACTTCCCACAATCCGCTATCTTTGCGGTATGATAAAACCAACTAAATCCACATTTATTACAGGGCTAATTATCTTCCTGATTATCAATTTTATTACGCTTGGAATCGGTGGCCTTTTTACAGGGCCCGGGGTAACCTCTGAATGGTACACTGGTTTAAGCAAAGCACCATGGACCCCTCCCGGATGGGTGTTCGGCTTTGCCTGGACGACCATTATGATCTGCTTTTCCATTTACCTTGCCTACCTGTGGCCAAGGGCGAAAAATCACACAATGCTGGTAACACTTTATGCCGTTCAGATCTTACTGAACTTTGGATGGAACCCAATATTCTTTTACTTCCATCTGGTATTACCTGCTTTGGTATGTATCCTAGCTTTAACTCTGCTTGTTGGCTACTTTCTATTTAACTACAAGTCGGATGTAAAAGCAGTATCGCTGTTGTTACTGCCCTACCTGGTTTGGTTGTTTATTGCCACCTCGCTCAACTGGTATGTGTTATTAAATAATTAACGCTAACCAACTGCTTCTTTACCGTTTATCTTCCCATTCAATTGCCAGTCTTTTACATAATATTCAGGGTCGGTAGGCACCTGGGGCTCTTCTTTTAAATCTCCTTTCAGGTATTTATCAATGGCTGCAGCCGCCAGCTTGGCCTGGCCCATGGCCAGTATTACCGTGGAACCTCCTGTAATGGAATCGCCCCCGGCAAACACACCCGGCTTGCTCGTTTGGCACGTGGTTTCGTCCACCATAATTACACCCCATTTATTTATACGTATGCTTTTATCAGTTGAAGAAATAATGGGATTTACGCTGCATCCTAACGACATAACCACTGTATCACATGCTTCTGTAAAAAACTTACCAGTTGATACAGGCCTCCTCCTACCCGACTCATCAGGTTCGGAAAGTTCCATTTTCTCACATTTGATCTGCTGAATGAAATTATTGTCATCCACAATAAATTCAACAGGGTTCGAAAGCCATTTCCAGCGAATACCTTCTTCCATGGCATGCTCGAGTTCTTCGGAACGGGCAGGCGCTTCCTCCTCCGACCTTCGATAGTAACAGGTTACATCTGCTCCCAAACGCTTGGCTGTTCGTAACACGTCCATTGCCGTATTTCCGGCACCAATAACCGCTACCTTTTTGCCCTGATACAACGGGGTGGAGTATTTAGGGAATTCATCCGCCTTCATCAAGTTAATACGTGTAAGGTATTCGTTAGCTGAATACACTCCATTGGCATTGGAACCGGGAATCTCCAGCATGGTAGGCAACCCGGCTCCTGTGGCAATAAACACAGCATCAAAATCCTCCTCTTCTATCAGATCGTCCAGCGAGAGGATGTTGCCAATAACCATGTTATACACAAACTGGACACCCAAACTTTCCAGGTAGGCAATGTCCTCATCAATAATATCAAGCGGAAGCCTGAAACGCGGAATACCATACACCATAACTCCACCAGCCCTGTGAAAGGCCTCGAACACCACCACTTCGTGTCCCTTGAGACGAAGCTCATAAGCAGCCGAGAGCCCTGCTGGCCCGGAACCGATAATGGCTACCTTCTTACCTGAATCGGGTGCTGTATGAGGTGGCATTAAGGTGTTGTGTGCACGCTCATAATCTGCAGCGTAGCGCTCCAGATTGCCAATACCCACAGGCTCGTTCTTGCGACCCACCACACACACTGCCTGACACTGTTTATCTTGCGGGCATACACGACCACAGACGGCCGGCAAGAAATTCGTTTCACGAATTTTCTTAGCTGCTTCTGCTGGAAAGCCCAGCTCAATAAGTTTGATAAAACCGGGTATATCAATACCCACAGGGCATGCCTCCACACAGTTTGGGTTCCGGCATTGCAGGCATCGTTTGGCTTCATCCATTGCCTGCTGATCCGAATACCCCAGAGGTACTTCGCAAAAATTTCTTGTTCGCTTGTCCGCCTCCTGCAATTGCATCTTTTGATGCGGCAGGTTCATTCGTTCTTTATTACTTAAGGGTGGTCGTTGCAAAAAATCGTGCATATCTCAATATTTTATAATTCGGCTCCTGCAAGAGCTTCTTTTTCTTCTCTAACAAACATTTTCTGACGTTGCATGAGCTGCTCAAAATCCACATCGTGCCCGTTGAAATCGGGCCCATGGAAACAGGCAAATTTGGTTTTACCACCTACTGATACTCTACAGGCTCCACACATACCTGTTCCGTCCACCATGGTAGCATTTAAGGATACGTAGGTTTCGATAGCGTGAGGTCTGGTCATGTCGCTTACCGCTTTCATCATTGGAACAGGTCCAATTGCCAATACATAACCAACACTTTCCTGTTCCATCAGTTGTTGAAGTGCATCGGTCACAAATCCGGCTATGCCCCGGGAACCATCATTGGTGGTTATCAAAACCTCATCGCATACTTCATGCAGCCGTTCAATCATGAGTAAAAGATCCTTGCTTCTGGCTCCCACAATTCCCACAACACGATTCCCCAGTTTTTTCAGATCTCTGGCGGTTGGTATAATAGCGCCTGTGCCATAGCCACCTCCAATAACCACACATGTTGCCGGGTATTTATCAATATGACTTGGTTTTCCCAGGGGTCCAACAATATCCACAAAATGGTCGCCTTCCTGCAAAGCATTTATCTCACCGGAGGTTTTACCTACTGTGTTCACAATAATCTCGATCGTTCCTTTTCCGGCATCCCTGCCACATATGGAAAGAGGTATGCGCTCACTGAAAGCATGCGGCCTGACAATGATAAACTGACCCGGTTGCAGCTTGCGTGCAATCAAAGGTGCTTCAATTACAAAGTGGAAGGTCTTAGCACAAAGTTCTTTCTTTTTGAGAACGGTAAAACTCTGGTTGTATCTCGAACCAGAAACAGGCGAAGATTTAAACAAAGGAATGAAATAATTGGCTTCGTGACGCACGATAAAGGCCCTATCCCAATTGTGGTTACCGTCAATTCCTAAAATTGCCTTAAAAGCTGCATAGGTTTTTCGCTTCTGGCCTTCCAAAAGCAATCCTTTTTTCTGCATTTTTCCAAGGGCTCGGGCAGCGTTTCGCCTTACAAGGGGCTTTCTGTCCGACAGCATTTCAAAAGCCACATCGAACATAGACATGCGTAATTCAGCAGAAAAGCTATCAGGTTTAAGGGAAATGGCAAGCTTGCCAATGGTATAAAGGGCGATGGCACGTACCTGCAAATTACCCGATTTGGCCGCCACCAATATTTGCGGCATTGCCTTAATAATGTTCTTTGATTTGAAATATGAGAATGTCTGAATGATATTGATAATGGCAAAATCATCGTCCGTTTTGTTTTCCCATTCTTCGAGGAGCAAATCAATATCGTGGCAAGGATTAAGTGCGATGGCCCGTCCTAAATACCCTGCAGATTCTTCATCAGCGTTTACCAGTTCCTGTATAAGAAAGGGAACCACATCACATCCGAAACCGGCCAGCAAATGCTCTGCCCGCAAAGCCATTTTAACCATAGCAGTTACCCCAGCATGGTCGTGGTGGTAAAAAATTATGGAAAAGGCTTCGGCAAGATCATTTTTTTCTTCAGGTGTCAGATCAGTGAGTTCTTCGGCATGATCCAGAGCCTTTCCTACCTCTACTTCGCTATCAAAATGAATGTGCTTGATAATGTGCTCAACGCGTTCAGTCATAACAATACTGTTTGGTCAGAGTTTGATAACATATTAAGTTTTGCGGTTGAAATGCAAAACTTTTCGCAATGCTATTGTACGTACATTTTAAGTACTATTTTATGACCTACATCAGTAGTAAATTTGATTATAACCGTTTAATGCAATTGAATGTTTTATAAGCATTAAAATCAGCCAAACAATAGCCCAGAATTATTGGTCGCTGCATTATTAAATGACTAAACAATTAATTTACTTCTCCATTTAAGAAGCCCGCCAGGAAGCAGTCCTATATGCACTAACGAAACCAACTAGGCTACAAGCTCCTGCCCTAGTTTGCTGTATTTGCTTCGATACTCCAATGGAGTTAGTCCTGTTATTTTTTTAAAGGTAGTTCTGAAGGCCTTGGTGTCCGAATAACCTACGTCAAACATTACCTCGTTTACGTTTTTCCGGCTGGTTTCAAAGCTGCGCTTGGCCGCTTCCATCTTAACCCGCTGAATATACTCCAGCACTGAATTATTGGTTGCTTTTTTAAACCTACGTTCCAGGCTTCTTCGGCCAACCGCTACTTTTTCGGCCAGTTCATCCACGGTAAGTTTTTCCTCCACATTGGTCTCAATATACTCTTGCGCTTTTCGTACTTCCTCATCAGCATGCGCCTTTTGTCCTTTGAACAAAGTAAAGGGCGACTGACTTTGACGATTGATGTCAATAGCAAAAAATTTAGAGGTAAGAATGGCTGTTTCACGGTCGGTATATTTTTCAACCAAATGCAGCAACAAGTTCCAGTACGAATTGGCCCCTCCGCTGGAATAGATTCGTTGCTCTTCTGTTACTATACTGCCATCCTGCACATCCACTTCGGGAAACATGCCTCTAAAGGCATCGATGAACCCCCAATGAGTGGAACACTTTCTTCCATTCAAAAGACCTGTTGAAGCCAACAGAAAAGCACCCACGCAAAGGGAAGCCACCTCTGCCCCTTTGTTATATTGCTCCACAATCCATGGAATGGCCTCCTTATTTGCTTCGATTGCCTGTTCCATATCGCCAAACAGGGCCGGCAGAATAACCAGGTCTGTTTTGTCAATATCTTTTAACAGCCGGTTGGTATGCACGGTGTACAGACCACCATTTAAATGAATGTCTTTTGACAAACCCACCAATTCCACCTGGAAGAGAGGCTCTCTGCCCGAAGCCGCCAGAAATTGGTTGACAGCACTAAAACAATACTGTGGATCTGCAATTGCCTGCAATACAGAGCTTTCGGGAACGAATATGGAAACAGTTTTCATAAACCAAATATAAAAAAGGTGTCGCAAACGCCCCCATTATTGTCGTTTTTGTACAGCAATACTATAAAATAATCTTACAAACTTTGTAAATGTACCCGGCAGTGAAAACAAGTAGTTTACTCTCCGATACTAGTAACTAACAACCACATAACTATGAAAACAAAAACACGTAACGTAATTGGCTGGATTTTGACCACCCTGGTAACCCTCTTTCTTCTATTTGACAGCATGGGTAAAATAATGCAGGTGGAAGAAGTTTTGAAAGCTTCCGGAGAATTGGGCTATTCGGGAGATACCGTTTTTACAATAGGCGTTATTCTTCTGCTATGCACCCTATTTTACGTTATTCCTCGTACTTCAGTAGCAGGTGTACTATTACTTACAGCCTACTTTGGAGGAGCAGTAGCTACAAATGTTATTGCAGGCAACCCACTTTTTAGCCATGTATTGTTTCCGGTTTACTTTGCCCTATTAGCATGGGCAGGATTAGCTTTGAGAAACCAGCGAATAATTCAATTTATTAACAATAAAAATTAAGAGAATGTCATTTCAAGCTTATTTAGATAATATCAAGGCCAAAACGGGAAAAACTCCTGAAGACTTTAAAAATATGGCAGAAAGAAAAGGTTTTATTCAAAATGGCCAAATTGTAAAAACCGTTAAAGCTACAGAAATAACAAACTGGTTAAAAAGTGAATTCGGGCTTG